>DATNNZ010000457.1:0-8806 GCA_035601575.1 Chthoniobacterales bacterium | reverse complement strand
ACAAAAGGACGTACCAGGCTTCAAAACTTGGTTAACGTTATTCGGCAGCCTCGCGCATCGCGTCGAATGCCCTCGGTAGGAAGCCGGCCGGCGGCTGGTAATGCCGAGTAAGGATTGCGGTGATGCACGATCTGCATCAGTTTCTCGTGTGCTGGCGCAGATCCGCTCATTTCTAACCGTGGTGGAAGAGGGCAGCCTCCATCGAGCAGCGGCGCGGCTGCGCATCTCGCAGCCGGCACTCTCGCGTCAGATGCAGGCCCTCGAACACGAATTAGGAGGGCGATTATTGGAGCGCATGGCCACCGGTGTGAGCCCGACGGCGGGCGGCCAGGCATTGGCCAAGAGGATGGGCGCTGTGCTGGCGTCTTACGATCTGGCCATGAGCGATACGCGGCGAGTTCTGCACGGGGAGACGAATCAATTGCGAGTTGCTTACATGCCCGCCGCCGCCCGGCAGTACCTTAACGGACCGTTGCGGGAGGTGCGGCGCAGTCATCCGGAAACGGTTTTGAAGCTGGTGGGCTTATTACCGGGTAAGCAAATAATCGCTCTTCGCGCCGGAGAGATCGATATCGGCATCACGAACGAAAGCGGCGAGTTGCTAGCCGGCGAATTTTACACGCGAGAGCTGGCCGAGATCCGTAGTTACATTGCTCTTCCGGAGCAGCACCGACTGGCGACCCGGGACCAGGTGCGATTGTCCGATTTGAAAGGCGAATTCTTTGTTAGCTTAGACTCTCAACAAGCGCCCGGTTTGGACCGCCGCCTCGAGGCATATTGCAAAAAGTATGGGAAGTTTCGCCCAAAATTTCACGGCCCGGCGCAAGGCCTTGCCCACGGCTTCGAGTTGGTCGCCAACGAAAATGCTGTTTTTCTCTTGCCGGCCTACGCCATCCATCATTCTCCGCCCGGCGTCATCATTTTACCCCTGGCGGACGCGGAGGTTACTTGGAAGATCATGGTCATTTGGCGGCGAGGCAGAGCAGGTGGTGCTCTGAAGGCATTGCTGGACGCCCTGTTTACGAAGGTAACTCCCAAAGCTAACGAAACGGCAAGGCTAGCTGCCAAAGCCAGGCCTTAGAGCAGCTAACCCAGGACCCTTCGCCTCTGTCGTCTTGGCGAAGCCGACGAGGCGATGGTGAAATGAATTAGCCATTGAGAAAACGACTACTAACAGCGTCACGGAATGCACCTGCACCTCGACTAGGACGGCACTCTGACCCATGCGCACACTTGTCGCGGGGCGGAGACTTGACTGTGAGTTGTGCGCGCCGCCGCACGGAGGCGTGTTTCCAGGCTATCGATGTTTACTGATTCCTCCGATGCCCAACCCCGCTGAATAATTTGCGGCAGCAAAGTGCGTAGGGTTTCGGCCAGCCAAGTGGCTATTGGCGATTGCTCTCCATCTCCGATTGGCACTTCACAAAATAGGACCGGGACGCCGAGACCGGCTTGGGAGAAGCAATCCACCAGCCTTCCGGGAACATCGGGATTCGGCAACAGGGATCGTAGAGCGCTCATGAGCCAGTCATTCGCCTGCTTCCAGAGGGGAACCTCTGGCAACGCAGCGAAATCGTCGGCGTCGTCTATCTCATGGAAAGCAAGAATGCCTCCTGGCTTTACCAGCCGTGCCGATGCACGAAGAAACGACGCAACATCATCCTGAAAGATCAGAACATATCTGCCCATTACAACGTCGAACGATGCCTTGTCCGAGGCGTCATCGGGCGACGCTACTAAAAAGTGGACGTTTTTCGCGGTCGCTGCGCGTGCACGCGCAGCGAGGATAGCGGCCTCGCTGCGGTCGATCCCTACCACCGTTCCTGACGCACCCACGAGTTCGGCGGCAAATAACGCGACGTCTCCTGCCCCGCAGCCAACGTCGAGGATTCTCATCCCTGTAGATACTCCTAAGCCCTGGAGCAAACGCATCGTTATTGGCCGGATGATCGCCGCCTGGATGCCTAGCCGACGAATTTCGCTAGGAGAATGCCCCAGTGCGTAATTCGCGGTTCCAGGCTCGGTTGTAACACGACTCAATTCGGACGGTGTTGCGGACATAAACGGACCTTCAAAATTGCCGGGCTCCTTCGTGGCCGATTTGCGCTCCAAAACGCTGAGGGATCTGTTCCCGAGCCAGCGTCTTGATTAGAAGACAATAGAGCCCGATAAAGACAAAATGAGCCAATTTTTGTCGGAATTGCCGTAATCGTTGACCCAATCATATCGGTTGGGCCAATCATACCCTCCCAGCCCCGAAACGCTTTCCGAAACGAGGGCGCATGCCCTCGTATCTATATCATGTCGGATCTAGGTAGTGGCCCTCGAATCCGCCCAACCGGGCATTCGAGTTAGCTCAGTGGCTCCAGGCGAGATAGAGACCACGTGGTCAATCGCTTCGTTGGCAAGGAAAATCCGCAACCCAGACGAGAATTGCGGCAATTGGAACAAAAAAACGGCGGGCCAGCATAATCCTGACCGTTATTGCTACAAATAACAAGGTCACACATCGGTTTCCGCGCTCCTCAATTTCAAGACTAGATTCCGGAGTTACCCGCGACCGCCATGGCTTGTAAATAATTAATAGGGCCAATTACCATGAGTAGTACGATAAAATATTTCAAACCGGTTTGTCAGCGCACGAAACTTGATAAGCCAGCCCCTGCTTATTCTGAGCTCGCCTTCGATTATCTTTGTGTCGAGGCACAAAATCGGCTCAGAGAAACCTTTGATGCAACCGCCAGGCCATCCGAAACAGAAGAGGAAGAGCAAGAAATTATCGTACCTCGCGAGGGTTCACCAGGGAGGTTAAAGCGTATCGAAGAATCGTTTTTTTGGCTCACCTCTGCGGGAATGGTCGCAGGTATACTGTTCTATGTTCTCGCGCTTTGAGTCGCGAGCCCAGGCGATTGCGACTCGTGCCCCCGGAGGTCGCGGCGGCTTACAGCCTTGGCTAGGATTTCATGTAATTCGGAGCGCAGAGAATTTATCAAAGGCTCCGGTTAGATCCTCTGACCGCCGGTTCGTTACGGGCGGAACTGAATATGGCACGACGTCCAGAACGGAATCGATTCGATCGAGCGTTACAGGAACTTCAGGTGACCTTAAACATTGCGCGCCGCAATGGTCTGGAAGATGAGAATGATACTTGGGTTCTGTTCAGTGATCAATATCTGGACGTGGTGCAGGCAATCGAAGCGAATAACAAATAGCAGATAGCGTTCTCTGCTATTTACTATTTGCTATTTGCTCAACGTCATTTGCTATTTGTCATGCGCATCAGCTATTTCACCGAATGCACGGTCCTGATTACAGGAGCGTCCGCCGGCATCGGCTACGAGTTTGCACGTCAACTCGCCCCGGTGGCGGGTACGATGGTCCTGGTCGCTCGTCGCAAAGATCGCTTGGAGACGCTCAAATCAGATCTTCAGTCGATCAATCCCAGGCTGAAGCTGTTCAGTCGACCTGTGGACCTTCGCGACAAAAATGAGCTGGAACGTTTCTGCGATTGGCTGGATCAAAGCGATTTGACGATCGATCTTTTGATCAACAACGCTGGACTGGGTGATCATGGACCGTTCGTCGACAGCGAATGGGAGCGGGTTAACTCTATGCTGCAGGTGAACGTGTACGCGTTGACTTATCTGACATTCAGAGTTCTACCCGGAATGAGAAAGGCCGGACGCGGCGCGATCCTTAATGTGAGTTCGATCGCCAGCTTGCTGCCTCTCCCCAACAGTGCAGTATACGCCGCGACGAAAGCGTATGTGACCAATTTAAGCGAGGCCATCCGAGCAGAACTGCGTTTGTCCAACATTTCCGTTACAGCGCTATGTCCCGGACCTGTGTCTACAGAATTCTTATCACTCGCTACCCGCGGAGGCGACCATCAGAGCCACACCGCCCCGGACTCTTTTATTGTCTCCGTCCAAGAAGTCGTCCGACAAGGTCTGGAGGCTGTAACGAAACACCGGGCAAGAGTCGTTCCTGGCGCTATCGTGAATTTGGCGATGACGATGGTTGCCTTTCTCCCGATGTTTATCAAACGGCTGGTCTATAATGCTCGGGTGAAGCGCGGAATCGTTTCGGGCGGCGCAAGCGACGCCCCGCCAGTCGAGCGCCACTAATCATTACCGGGCTGATCGCACCGGCAACCCCGGCATAGTTTCTCGGAAAACGACCTCATTTTTTCCCAAATCGATTCTCGGTTCCGTTCAGCAGACGCGCTATGTTGGTGCGGTGACGCCAGATTGCTAAGGCCGCCATCAGGACGGAAAAGCCAACCAGTAATGGGAGTTCGGCCTTAGCGACAATCAAATACGCTGCGATCGGCAGAGCGACAGCCGCACTGATCGAAGCCAGCGACGTGTACCGGCTGATAAGGAATACCGCAATCCAGACCACTCCAAATGAAACAAAAACTAGAGGAGGAAATAGAGAAAGAACCGTTCCGGCCAAAGTGGCAATACCCTTCCCACCTTTGAACCCAAGCCAGATTGGGTAGTCGTGCCCTAGGACGCAGGCCAGCGCAGCTATGACGCTGCCCAGACCAACATTCACCAGGAAATATGCCGCAATCAGGGAACCGAGCTTCACCGACAGGATACCTTTGAAAAAATCGCATAGAAAGACCAGGTAGCCCCATTTCTTGCCCATCACCCGCAGTACGTTGGCCGTTCCGATGTTCCCGCTACCATGCTGGCGGATATCAACTCCTTTTAATCGGGCGATGAGATATCCCCATGGGACCGAACCAATGAGGTAACTCAGAACAAAAATCAGCAACCAAGTCATACGTCCGGGAGTCTGTCCTTTCTGTTAGTGTTCTTCAATCCTTCAAACCTTGCAGTAACGATGTGGCTAACGTCGGCGTTCGGGTCTTTCCATAGAAATCGCGCAACGAGACTTGGCGTGAAGTTCTAAACATTGCTCGTGTGGTCTTCAATCATTTCTCAAGATCCCGGTAGGACCGCCGGAAGTAGATAGCCGCAGCTCCGCGTCCATTTCGAGGGCTGCCGGACCGCTACCGAATCCATCTTTGGCGTGAGATCACCTCCTCTTTGCCAACCAAGTGATAAATGAGTTACGTTGCAAGTGCGATGCAGTCATTCCGCTTCCATCCTGCAGTGGAGCAATGGTTCGAAAGAGCGTTCGGGACACCGACCGATCCGCAGCGATCCGGTTGGCCCGCGATTCAGTCCGGTGCACACACACTGCTGGCTGCGCCTACGGGTTCAGGTAAGACGTTAGCTGCCTTTCTCGCTGCGCTTGACCAATTGTTTCGGGATGGACTGGAAGGGAAGCTCCAGGATGAGACCCGCGTCATTTATGTGTCGCCACTCAAGGCGCTCAGCAACGATATTCATAAGAACCTGGAACAACCATTAGCTGGTATTCGTGCCGCATTGAGAGCTAGCCACGGCCGTGAGGTGGATGTTCGGGCGGAAGTGAGGACTGGTGATACCCCGGCCGCTAAGCGGCAGGCGATGATTCGCAAGCCCCCCCACATTCTGGTCACCACGCCCGAGTCGTTCTATCTGCTGCTCACTTCTTTGTCTGGACGAAAACTGTTGGCAACGGTCCGGACACTGATCGTCGACGAGATTCACGCCGTGGTGGGTAACCGGCGTGGATCGCATCTCGCGCTCAGCGTCGAGCGGCTGGCTGGGTTGGTGGACGGTCCCTTACAACGGATCGGATTATCCGCCACCCAAAAGCCGATGGAGGAAGTAGCGCGTTTTCTGGTTGGGACACGTAACCTGGATGAAACCGGAAACGCGCAGTGCGCGATTATTGACTGCGGTCACACGCGCAAACTCGATCTCGCGATCGAACTACCAGGCTCACCCCTAGAAGCGGTGATGTCTAACGAAGTTTGGACTGAAGTTTATGGGCGGCTGGCTGATCTTATTGCCGCGCATCGGACGACCCTTGTGTTCGTTAACACTCGCCGCCTGGCGGAACGAGTGACCCATCATCTTTGCGAACGACTGGGCAAGGATAAGGTGACTTCGCATCATGGTAGCCTGTCGGCCAAGCTTCGGCTAGAGGCTGAACATCGGTTGAAGCGGGGCGAACTGAAAGCGTTGGTTGCTACTGCTTCTTTGGAGTTAGGCATCGACATTGGGTCGATCGATCTGGTCTGCCAGCTAGGTTCGACTCGTTCCATTGCGACCTTTCTGCAGCGAGTGGGCCGGGCAGAACATCGACGCGGCGGACTGCCCAAGGGCCGGCTATTTCCACTCAGTCGGGACGAGTTAGTTGAAGGGGTCGCCACGCTCCGCAGCATCCGGAACCACGAGCTGGATGCTTTGGAGATGCCGCAGAAGCCGCTTGATCTGCTGGCGCAGCAGATGGTTGCATGCGCGGCATCCGAAGATTGGGATGAAGAGCAACTTTTCCAACTCATGCGGTCCGCTTATCCCTACCGAAACCTGACGCGAAAGGAGTTCGACGATGTTTTGCGGACGTTAGCGGAAGGGTTCAGCACCCGGCGTGGGCGACGCGCATCGTTGCTCCATCATGATGCCGTGAATCACCGGGTTCGTGCGCGCCGGGGGGCCAGGCTTCTGGCGCTGACGTCCGGAGGCGCTATTCCGGACAATGCGGATTACCGGGTTGTGGTGGAACCCAGTGAAACCTTCATTGGCACAGTCAATGAAGATTTCGCGGTCGAAAGCATGGCGGGAGATATTTTCCAGCTCGGCAACGCGTCCTGGCGAATCTTAGGCATTAACTCAGGCACTGTGCGGGTCGAGGACGCACATGGGCAACCGCCGGGTATTCCATTTTGGTTGGGCGAAGCGCCGGGTCGTACCGCTGAGTTGTCGCGATCGGTTTCACGGTTCCGGCACGATACCGAACAGCGGATCGAAGCCTTGCTTGGGCGAAGCAAGGCGAATGGAAACCAACCGACGGAGACGGCTACCAGATTAGATCTCGCGAAATGGGTCGTGACGGAAACCGGGCTCTCCGATTCTGGGGCAGCTCAACTCGCCGATTATTTCAGCGCAACGTTCCGGGCATTGGGTGTCATTCCCTCGCAACAGAAGCTCGTACTTGAACGTTTCTTTGACGAGTCCGGCGGGATGCAGTTGGTCATTCATTCTCCATTCGGGATTCGTCTGAATCGAGCTTGGGGGCTCGCTTTGCGTAAGCGGTTCTGCCGGTCGTTCAATTTTGAATTACAAGCCGCCGCTACCGACGACGCGATTGTGCTCTCACTTGGAACCCAGCACTCATTCCCGCTCGCTGATGTATTCCATTACTTGAACAGCCGGACCGTGCGCGATCTGTTAACGCAAGCGCTGCTTGATGCGCCGATGTTCGGGATCCGCTGGCGATGGAACGCGACCCGTGCTCTCGCTCTGCCGCGCCAGCGTGGTGGCCATAAAGTGCCAGCTCCCCTGCAACGAATGGAATCGGAGAACCTGTTGGCGGCGATTTTTCCTGACCAACTTGCTTGTCTGGAGAACATCGCCGGCGACCGAGAAATTCCTGAACATCCCCTGGTGCAACAGACGATCGACGATTGCTTGACCGAGGCAATGGACATCGATGGGCTGATCGATCTGCTCAAACGGATCGAGAGCGGTTCAGTGCGGTGTATCGCACTCGATCTACCGGAGCCATCGCCGTTTGCGCATGAAATCCTTAACGCCAAGCCCTATGCTTTTCTTGATAACGCGCCGCTGGAAGAGCGCCGAACGCAAGCTGTCTATACCCGCAGGGCGAGCGAGTCGTCGGCTGATGCCGGTCTGGGGATTCTCGATGCTGCGGCTATTGAAAAGGTTTGCGCTGAGGCTTGGCCGCGGGCCACGAACGCAGATGAACTTCACGAAACATTGTTGTTGATGGGAGCCATCGATGACGAAGAGGTGCGACTGTTGGGGGAGGGGGACAACGTCTCGGTCTGGCTCGATTTACTAAAGTCTGAAAGGCGTGCCGGGAGACTGGCTGCGCCGCACCTCTTCTGGGTAGCGGCTGAGCGTTTACCCATGCTGCAAGTGGTCTACCCAGGGTCCAACGTGGAAACTGCTTTGGTCGCTCCGGAAGCTGAACGGAACCGGGATTGGCCGCGTGCCACTGCCGTGCGCGAGTTAGTACGGGGACGGATGGAAGTGGTCGGGCCGATCACTGCCAGCACGCTGACGAATTTCTTTCAGCTGTCCCCTCAGGAAATCGAGGGCGCACTTCTCGGTCTCGAAGCGGAAGGATTTGTCTTGCGCGGGAAGTTTCATCCAGATGCCCAGGAGACCGAGTGGTGTGATCGGCGGCTCCTGGCGCGTATTCATCGCCTGACCATCAACCGGTTACGTGCGGAAATTCAGCCGGTGTCGATTGCCGAGTTCCAGCGATTCCTCTTAGCGTGGCAGCGGGCGGACGAAGAGCACCGCGTTTCGGGCGTCGATGGCGTCAGAGCCGTCCTGGAATCGTTGGATGGCTATGAGTTGCCGGCCGCTGCGTGGGAACCGGAAGTCTTGGCGCTTCGGATAAAAGACTATACGCCAGCCTGGCTCGACCAGCTCTGCTTCACTGGGCGCATCGGTTGGGGGCGATTAACTTCACCGCAAAATTTAAATGGCCGGTCTGTGTTACCGGTTCGTTCGAGCCCGGTGTCGTTGTTCACTCGGGAGCATCTCGCGAATTGGTGCGCTCTCTCGGCTCTGTCTGAGCCGGCCGAATTTTCGCCGGATACCCAGCACACTCTGGAGACATTGTCGCGCGGAGGTGCGCTCTTTTTCGGCGAACTGGTAAAACAAACCGGTTTATTGCCTTCGCGAGTTGAGCGGGCTTTAGCCGAGTT
>DATNNZ010000456.1:0-6119 GCA_035601575.1 Chthoniobacterales bacterium | reverse complement strand
ATCGTCGCCACTGTTGCGAACGGCGATGGAGGCGACTTTGGACACTGCGTTTTTGGCGCGGACAAAACCTGGAAACAGCTGACCCGGTTCGAAGATAAGATCAAAAAAGGCAGACTGGCTGCTGGCGGTTTCTTCTATGCTATTTCTTTGGCCGATGCTCCGCGAGGAAAGATAGTCAAATTTGATTTGAATAACGCCAACGGAGCGGAACCGGCCGTGGTCGTGCCGCAGGGTGACGGGGTGGTCGAAGACCTTGCACTTACTTCCGAGCGTCTGCTGGTACACACATTGATGGGTGGACCGTCCGGGCTGCAGGTTTATGGCTTGAACGGGGGACAACCAACAACTGCTCCCATCGCACCGGTTTCGAGCGTCATCGAAATGGCGACCACGACTGAAGGGTCGAGCCCAGTTCTGGTCGAGACGCAGAGTTACACGGAGACTTCGCATTGGCAGCAACTGGACCTGTCGAGGAACCAATTCACCTCAACCGCCCTTAGCTCACCGGCTCCGGTGAGTTTCTCTGATATTGAGGTGACCAGGGATTTTGCCGTGTCCAAGGATGGTACCAAAGTGCCCCTCAACATTCTGCGCAGGAAGGGAACACCGTTAGATGGAAATAATCCAACGATTCTATATGGCTACGGAGGATACGGACTAAACGAAGTGCCGCGCGTCAAGCTTGGGCTCCGGGCCTGGTTCGATCGAGGCGGCGTTTATGTCGACACCAACGTGCGTGGTGGCGGAGAATTTGGAGAAGAATGGCATCAAGCTGGTAACCTCACCCGGAAACAGAATGTGTTCGATGATTTCGCGGCCTGTGGAGATTATTTAATTCAGCACAAGTATACGTCTACTCCCAAGCTGGGAATGCTGGGAGCAAGCAATGGCGGACTGTTAATGGGTGCGATGATCACCCAACACCCAACTTTAATGAAGGCGGTGGTATCGGAAGTGGGAATTTATGATTCGCTGCGGAGCGAGCTCGAACCCAATGGGTTGTTCAACACCACTGAATTCGGAACGGTTAAAGATTCAGAACAATTCAAGGCTTTGTTTGCTTACTCGCCCTATCACCACATAAGAGAAGGGCAAAAGTATCCGGCCATTTTGCTTACGACGGGTTTGCATGACGGACGCGTCGCTGCTCATAACTCGTTAAAGTTCGCGGCGCGACTGCAGGCGGAAGCCGCGCCCGGTAACCCTATCCTGCTCCGAGTGGGTTCATTTGGGCACGGGCATGGCAGTTCTCTAGACGAGAGGATTGCAGATTTCTCGAACTTACTTTCCTTTTTTGCTTATGAGCTTGGCGCTACCGACCAGACGGGCGAAAAAGCGGCCATGAAGAAGTGACCACTTCTTTTTTCTTTTTCGAATGCGACCGGTGGGCCAGAGGCTGCGCGCGGGGTTTGTGGTAGCCCCAATGGGCGGCCGGTAATTTCGTGCGCCGGCTACCGGATGAAACGTAATATTTAGTCTCTCGTCGCTGTCTTGCGGGCTTGCGATCCCCCAAGCCATGCTCGGACAAACTCAATTGCAGGCGGAATCATGGAAATGACAATAACTCCGAAGATCACTAACGAGAAGTTGTGTTGGACGTAAGGAAGTCCGCCAAAAAAATGGCCGATCAAGACGACGCTGAAAACCCAGAATATGCCCCCAAGCAGATTGTAGAGGAAAAACTTCCGGTAGTGCATCGCCGCCATTCCGGCCACGAACGGCGCAAAAGTGCGAATCACCGGAAGGTATCGCGCCAGCGCTATGGTCTTGCCTCCGTGCCGCTCGTAAAAGGCATGAGTTTGATCCAGGTATTTTCGATTGAAAATCCTGGAATCGTCGCGCTTGAAAAGCTTTCTTCCAAAAGCCGCACCAATCCAATAATTGAGGGTATAGCCGAGAAAAGCGGCGATCGGGAGCAAGATCAGGACCACGTAAAGCTCAAAGTGCTTGGTCGTAGCGGTTAAGGCTCCGACCGTAAAAAGAAGAGCGTCTCCAGGAAGGAAAGGCGTGATGACCAAGCCGCTCTCGCAAAAAATGATCAGAAACAACAACAGATATGACCATCCCCCGATCTGGAGGGCCAATTGATCCAGGTGATCGTTAAGATGGAGAAGAAGGTCAATGGGATTCCATTGCATACAAAAAAGCTCAGTACCAAACCCGGGCATGTTTCGGCGAAGCTCGAGCAGTCCGCAACACAAATCGTCAAGGCCGAAGGAGGAAAAATGGAGAGGAGTAAAGAAAGTTTACAAAGAAAAGTTTAAACGGAACCCAACCTCTCTCCGTCTAAAGGTTCGGACGTAAGAATATGGTGCTCGCCATGTTGCTAGGAGGGTTTTTTCGGACCTAGGACAGCCTGCACCGAAAAAGCTTAAAGGACATCACAATGAAAAGGCGAAAAGTGACGAGCAGGCCGCTGTCGCTCGGCGATTTGATTTTGGCAGTTAGCTCATATTCGGACACTCAAGAGGAAACGGTCGCTACTGTTGCCGACCTTCTTGCTTCGGGGCAGGTCAGCATCATGAACAACGGCCGCAAGATCAGGGCCCGCGTCCGGTAATGCCGCGCGCCTTCAGCGCGATGACAAATAGCAGATTGCAAATTGGCTATTTGCGAACCTCAAGGATGCTGTTTGAGCATGGCTTTTCCTATCGGGTACGCTTCTAAGCGGTGATGACATGTTTTCGAATCTGGCTGACCAGTAACTCGCATCGAAAACAGCTCATCATGAGTGGCCAGGCTGCTCGGGAAAATCTGCGATTTGCTATTTGTCATTTGTCATCGCACTGAAGGTGCGTGATCCCTCGTTACTCGCGCCCGCAAATGCGGGATATCTGGTCGGAAGAGCGGAAGTTCTCGATTTGGCTTGAGATCGAAACTCTGGCCTGCGAAGCGATGGCTGATTTGGGCTTGATTCCTCGGTCCGATGCGGAGGTTATTCGTGCGAAGGGCAGGTTTTCGGTAGTTGAAATCGCCGAGATTGAAAAACGCACGAATCATGACGTCATCGCTTTTCTGGAGAATGTCGCGGCGTCGATCGGTCCAGCTGCTCGATGGATGCATCAGGGCCTGACTTCATCTGATATTCTTGATACCACTTTGGCGTTTCAACTGGTCCAGGCCAGCGATCTGCTCGCCGCGGGAATTCGGTCTGTGCGCGCGGCTGCTGCTCGGCAAGCCATCGCTCACAAGCTGACACCAATGATCGGAAGAAGTCACGGAATCCATGCCGAACCGATTACCTTCGGTCTGAAAATGGCGCTTATGTATGACGAGTTCGGCCGGGCAGAAACTCGTTTGCAACGTGCGCGCTCTGCGATCGCCGTGGGCAAATTGAGTGGAGCAGTCGGAACCCACGCTCATTTGGACCCCAAGGTCGAGGAGATCGTTTGTCGGAGACTGCAGTTGGAACCAGATTGGATATCGACGCAAGTCATTCAACGCGATCGTCACGCGGAATTCAGCACAACTTTGGCGCTCATCGCCTCCAGCATCGACCGCTGGGCGACGGAGTTCCGCCATCTGCAAAGAACGGAAGTGGGCGAACTCGAAGAGTACTTCAGTCCGGGTCAAAAAGGGAGTTCGGCTATGCCGCATAAGCGCAATCCGATAACGGGAGAACGTCTAAGCGGTTTGGCTCGAGTCATCCGCGGTAATGCGATAGCGGCGCTCGAAAATGTCGCGTTGTGGCATGAGAGAGATATTAGCCATAGCAGCGTGGAGCGGATCATTCTTCCGGATTCTTGCACGTTGCTCGACTATATGTTGGATACGTTGGCTAAACTGGTCTCTGGCCTAGTGATTTATCCGGACCGGATGCAGGAGAACTTAGCGATGAGCAAAGGTCTTTACTTCAGTCAATCGATTTTGCTCGAGCTGACCAGACGCGGGATGGAACGTAAAGCAGCCTATGAAGCGGTGCAAAAAGCAGCCATGGCAACTTGGAAGAGCAACTCCGATTTTCTGCATGAGGTTCGGCAGATAGCGGAAATAACGAAACTGATACCTGAGGCAGAACTGGTGAAGCTGTGCTCGGTCGAACAGCATCTCAATCACATCGATGAAACGTTTCGGCAGCTTGGGCTTACTGAAGAAATGCGGAATGCGGAATGCGGATAGCAGAATGAGAAATTGGACTAAGCCGCGGATTTGGAATGCGGATTCCGTACCTTCATTTCGCAATCCGCAATCCGCATTTCGCATTCCGAAACGATTCTCCGCTTCACAATTTTCCCAGCCGTGATATATCTGCGGCAGATTTGTATGCGCCGTTGTTTATTGGTGTTTCTGTGGGTGATACCGCTCTTGGTGACGGGGTGTAAAAAGGGGGAAAGCAATTTAACTCAGGCTACCCCTAGTCCGACGGCATCAGCTCCGACGAGCGCAACCCCGGTAGCTGAGACCACACCAACACCGCCGCCGGATACTAATCGCACCGCCAAGTTCATCGTGCTCCTTTACCATCGGTTCGAAGATAGGCCGGCCGAGTTGGTGACCTTACCGAATGATTTTCGTGCGCAAATGAAGGCGCTCAAAGACAACGGGATTTCTGTGATCTCGATGCAGGATCTTCTGGCTTGGCGCAGAGGGGAAAAGGCGATTCCATCAAAGAGTGCAGTCATTACGATCGACGACGGATGGAATTCCCAATATTACGTCGCTTGGCCGACTCTGAAAGAATTCGGTTATCCGTTCACTCTGTTTATCTACACACAATGGGTTAATACGGGCGGTAAGGCGATGACTTGGAGTCAGCTAGAAGAGATGCGGGATGCTGGAGTTGACATTGAGGCTCACACGGTATCGCATCACGATCTGAGGCACGCGCCGAGGGGGCAAGATTATGCCACCTGGTTGCACAATGAAGTTTATGGCTGCAAGGAGACCTTGGAAAGCAAACTTGGGGTTAAGATCATCGCATTCGCGTTTCCATATGGCTTCCACAATGAGGTCGTCCGCAAAACCGCCAAAGAAGCCGGTTACGAGATGCAGTTTACAGTTTACGGACGGCACATGGATATCAATGTACCAGCTGATCAAATTGGCCGGTACGCAATCGATTCTCTAAAGGGTGATATATTCAAAGCGGCCCTGGACTTTGGGGCGACCGATAGTACTCAGCCAGGCGTGGAGACCAGCCAGCTGGCTTCAGCCACAATGTTGACCGAGCCGCTGAACGATCAACACATCACGGAACCTAAACCGACGATTAAGGCGAATTTGGCCAGCATGGGCGACGTTGATCCGAAATCAGTGGAAATGCGGATCAGCGGGTTTGGTTTAGTGCCGGCTGTCTACGACCCGAAGACCAAATTAGTGACTTACATATTTACTCAGAAATTGGTGCCGAAGATGTATACCGTGATTCTGACGGCAAAGGTAAACGGCAAGAAAGTGGAGACCCGCTGGGATTTCACGGTCGACGCAGCGGGACCGGTCGCGACCAGTCAATAGCGACAATCGGACTCAATTTTACATCGTGTTTGCTCAACTCTCCGACCGGCTTCAAGATGTTTTTAAGGATCTCCGTGGTCACGGGTCCATTTCTGAGACCAACATTACCGATGCGCTTCGGCAGGTCCGCTTGGCTTTGCTGGAGGCAGATGTTCACTATCAGGTTGCCAAAGATTTCATCGCGCGCGTGCGCGAAAAATCGCTCGGCCAGGAAGTGCTGCGGAGCATTTCTCCAGGTCAGCAAATCGTCAAGATCTTCCACGACGAGCTGACCGCTTTGCTCGGTGGCGACGCTCAGCCTCTGACACTTTCAGCGCCTGCTCGCATTATGCTGATCGGGCTTCATGGTGCGGGCAAAACCACGTCAGCCGCCAAGTTGGCCAGCCTTCTGAAAAGACAGGGCAAAGCGCCTCTCTTGTTTGCGCTAGATTTGCACCGACCGGCCGCAATCGATCAGCTCGCCACGTTGGCGACACAGGTTGGAGTGCCGGTTTTTCGCCCCGCTCCTGGTGAAACGGATTTGCTGCCGGTTGGAGCAGCCGGTTTGAAATGGGCCGAATCGCAGACTGGAAATGTTCAGATTTTTGACACTGCCGGTCGCCTGGAAATCGATCAAGTGCTGGTTGCTGAATTGAAGCGGCTCCGGGATTTCTTGCAGCCGCAGG
>DATNNZ010000455.1:0-3233 GCA_035601575.1 Chthoniobacterales bacterium | reverse complement strand
GACGATCGGGCTGCCTTGGTTGCATCATCGATTTTCGCGATCTCCGGATGGGAAGCCCGCCATTGAGAATACGCTGCCACAACTTTTTCGAGATGCCCATAGCCCAGCGACGCCTTGCCAGGAAACAATTTTGCCTGGATTGCGGTCCCCGGGTTTGCCAATTTCCAGCGACGGGAAGAACGCAAACGGGCAGCGGCGTTTTCAGTATCGTCCAGCAAACGCGAGAGCCTGCTGGTGTCCCAAAGCTGTTTGCGCAATCGATCTGTCAGTTCCGCGATGCTCCGCTCGTGCCGCTGTCGTTCCGCCTCTACTCTTTGGAGCTCCGTGTGATATGAGGCTTGCTCGTGAGCATGTTCCGCCTGCATTCTTCGGAGCTCCGCGCGATATGAGGTTTCCTGCTGAGCATGTTCCGCCTGGATTCTTCGGAGCTCCGCGTGGTATGAGGCTTCCTGTTGAGCATGTTCCTTTTGCAACGTCGCAATTATCTCCTTGGCCCGGCGATATTCGCTATCAACAGTCGCTACATATCGGACCCGTTCATAAAACACAGCTTCCATTTCCTCGGCTGCCGCAGGCGAGGCCTCGAGCGGCTGCGGAGTTTCCGTCATTTCGGCGGAAAGTTCTGTTGCCCGCTCGACGAGCACCGGATCGGTTTCGGGGTCGCCAATTTTGAAATCAGCAGGAACCTTGGAGCTGTTGATCCGTTCCTGGAGAGGCTTCAAAGAAGCGGTGACATAGCGTTCGCCTACGAATTTGAGGACGGAGCGCATCGCGGTTTCAGGCGCATCTACGAGCTCGGAATACCGCAACCGGAGGACAACCCGAGGACCGTAGGCCTGCTCAGCCTTCAGACAGGCGCTAACCGCTCTAAGCCAGTAGTCGTAGGCCTGCTCTTCGTTGGCGACCAAACGATTTCCCGCAATGCGGTGGAAGTTCAGCATCGACCGCACCACCGAGGGAACGTCGCGAACGATGTGGATGAAGCGTGCCTTCGGAAAGAGTTTGCGCAAACCGCAGATGTAGAAAGAGTATTCCGGCGTTCCGTCCACCCAGCGCGCCCTTGGTTGGGACTTTGAATGGCTTATTTTGGAAGGGCTGGGTGGCCGATACGCGCCGGCGGGGGAAAGCACGCGGCGTTTTCTCTCCAGGTCCTTACGATGTGTCACAATCAGGTCATTGATAGTCTGACCGAAACTGGCGAAGAATTCATCAAACTGAATATCCATTGCACTTAAGACGGATCGAATGCCGCGTGCCGCTCCGATTTGGTAGCGAACGGCGAGATCAATCGCGACATCTCCCATCCAGCCCGACTCCGGGAGTGCTACAATGTTCGGATGCTGCCCGAGACACCACGTCAGAACGCTTGTCCCCGAGCGCGGTGATCCCACCACAAAAATCGGCTTGTTTATTCTACGTTGCATTTGAGTTGCATCCGACTCAGCTGCCTGTACTCCCTTGCGTTATTTCAGACTTTTCCACTCGAAGTGAGGAATTGAGTAGTTCGCACTCCTTGTGAAGTTTTGCAATTATTTTTGGGATTCGCTATATTTCCCCCTTCCAAATCGAGAAAATACTTCCAACTCTTCAGCAACTCTTATCGAGGCTTCATTGGATTGCGGAGAAGTCTGAAGTTGGTTCCTCTGGCTCGGTCAACCGATCGCAGATCTATCCCCGCTCATGCGTTCGGGGAGAGAGTCTAAACATTCCGTTTTAGAATGGCTTTGATTCAGTCTAGTGTTGAGATCGTCGGCGCATCCAGAAACTGCCTCCGCCCCACCACGGTGATTTCGGGAACGTGGCTTTAAGATCCTCCATGTAACGGTAGGCGAGATAGCTATTGCTTAGCAGCACTTCGAACTCCGAATTAAAGCTGAGAAAGGCCTGGAGGAGGTATTGCTCGGCCCAGAATCGAAATTCATCCATCACCCAATCACGCCGGTAATCGAATGGAAAGAGAATATCATGCACATGCACAATAACGCCTGGTTTGAGGCGTGGTAGCACTTCTAGAAACAGATAGTTAACGTCCCCGCCTATTTTCACGGTATGAGAGCTATCGATGAAAAGAATATCACCTGCGTTGAGCTGCGCGAAGAATTCCAGGTCTACTTCTTCCACTTTTTTCTCGATCAGAGAATGCAGTCCGGAAAAGCCGTGTCGCAAAAACTTTTGTGGGAATGGCTCGATACAGATTAGCTTTGAATCATTATATTTCGCGATGGCTTCGGCTGCGAGAAGGGAAGAGAACCCGCTCCCAACTTCAATGATAACTCGCGGCTGAAAGTGGCGAATCGTACAATAAGCTACCAAGGCATCAGTGCCGTCAAAGAGACCATTGTTGAAATGAAAGCGGGCCGAGTTACCCGTCGATTCGGTGGGAAACTGTTCGTATTCGTTCCGGAACTTTGGGAAGTGATTGCGTAGCAGATCAAGCTGGACTGAGTCGTTCATGTTGACGCCCACAAGGTCGCTTGCCCGGTTCCACAGAGTTTCAGGCAGGGACTGTGTGTCAGGAATAGGTTGGTAGAAGTGCACAGGTGTCACGTGGAAACCGAGCCGCTCCCAGGCAAGAAAAATCTCGTGGAATTTTCCGCTGTGCAGACAACGAGGCATGACGGTCGCGATGAATTGCGAAAGTTCCATTATGTCAATGGTTCCACGCTTTACTTCGGTCGCGAGCTCGCGCAAAAGTGCATGCGAGGAGTCGTTGTTGCTGCGTCTAACTTGCACCGAGTCAATGGGCGTATCCGGCTGACTGACGGCGTAAAGGCGAAAATCATACACTGTCGAATCCACGATCCAGGAGATCTCCGTCTGTCCGGACTGGCCCTGGCTGACCAGCTTTTCATCACCGGAAGAGGTTAAAACGCGAACCTCGCCTCCAGCCGGATCATTCGTTTCCCATGAAATCACAACGGAGCCTTGCCTTAAAGAGACGGGATTTGGATTCGCGCTGATTTTGCCGGTGATCTTTCCGGTCCGCTCCATGTTACTCACTGGTAAGAGCCAAGATCAGCTTCTCGTTGCGATAGCAATGTCTGGCTGCTCAACCGCTCCTGATGGCACCAAACTTCCGAGATGGTCGTCGCTAAATAAAAATTCTAGCTTCTTGCGTGCCGCGTCGGTGGAGTAGAGAGCACGTGTTTTCCTGATGCCGTTCTCGGAGAGCCGCTTCCAAAGTTCATCCGATTCGTAGAGCTCAATTAATGCCCGCGCAAAGTCTTCCGGCT
>DATNNZ010000454.1:0-3946 GCA_035601575.1 Chthoniobacterales bacterium | reverse complement strand
TCCCTCGACGCCGATTTTTACTAGCTGCGCTGACTCTTGAGGCACGTTAACATAAATGCGCAATGGCGAAGTCCGCGCTACGCGAAAGAGCTGAGTGCCTGTACCCGCGGCAACGTATGCCCCGATATCGATATCTCTCGCTGTGACGATGCCATCGAATGGTGCGCGCACGAGCTTAAACGCTTCGAGGGCATTGAGCCGGTCGAGATTAGCCTCGTCTGCCGCTACCGTTGCCTGGTTTTCGTAATAGGTATCAGCCGCCGTATCAAGATCCTGTGGAGCAATGACCCTCTGCTTAAAAAGGTCCTGATTACGTTGATAGGTGACTTGAGACAGCTGGAGCG
This sequence comes from Chthoniobacterales bacterium, assembly GCA_035601575.1. Taxonomy (GTDB): domain Bacteria; phylum Verrucomicrobiota; class Verrucomicrobiia; order Chthoniobacterales; family JAFAMB01; genus DASTDH01. Next base: position 3,602 of record DATNNZ010000454.1, on the reverse strand, counting down.
CTGACTGGGCGACCTGGATTTGGGCCTTGGCCTGGGCCAGTTCTTGATCAACCTCTGGTGTGTCAATCTCAGCCAGTATGTCATTGGCCTTTACCTTAGCGCCAATATCAAAATGCCACGCTTTCAGGTAGCCACTGGTCTGGGCGAAAATTGGTGCGTCGGTATAGGCTTGCAGCTGCCCAGGCAAATCCAGGATAACCGTCGAAGACACCTTCTCCGGATGGACGACGCTGACTGTCATCTCTGGTGGCGCTGGCGACTGAAGAACTTGGGGCTTAGCCGAGCGCAAGTGATGTGAAACAAGGGCTATTGCGATACAAACGATGGCGCCGGCGGCAAAGAAAACGATTATTCGTTTCGTCCTCCTCTTTGGTCGAGCGGTTTTGTGCTCTTGAGTTTCGCCTATCTTCAAGTTACGTACGCCCATCGTTTGCTCTCCCCGTTCGATTGTTTCTCCGCCCAAACTAACTAATGGCTCAAGCGGAGCTGCAGCCATCATTGGGTTAGCAGGGTTCGGGGTCGAAGAATTGATGGTGCGCTCTCTTGCACCACTCGGATCCGTGGACCCGGAGTCCCCAAAATTGTATACGCTGTGCCCGAACAGGATCGGAAAAAGCCGCTCATATCTCACTGTGCCGACGACTCTACTAGCGGCCGCGTCGCATCGCTATAGGCGGAAGGAGTGCTTTATGCCTACCCTAATGGATTAGGCATTCACTAAGGTAAGGGGAGGGCGAGAGCAAGATACCACAAGAGTGCGCAAAGACAGATTTTTGAACAGTGAGATCGCAGAGATCTCCTGTTCAAAAATCTGTCTTTGCGCGCTCTTGTAAAAAGCGCCCCCGCAGCTGGAAGCTGAGTCTACTACCTTGCGGGCTAGTGACCGAGAGCTTACGGATTGATTGGAAATCGGACGATGATGCTGGTGCCACGGCCATCCGCTGTTCGAATGTCTAGTTCAGCGCCCAGAGTTTTCGCCCGCTCTCGCATGTTGCCCAGTCCTAAACCTTCTCCGTTTTCCAGGCGAGTATTGTCGATTCCCGATCCGTTGTCTCTAATTTCGAGGATAAGATTCGGGGAAACCAATCGAAGATTAACACTGATGACAGTTGGCTTGGCGTGGCGAAGCGCGTTACTGATCGCTTCTTGAGCAATGCGAAGGAAATCTTGTTGGATGTGAAGCGGTAAGCTTTCTTTCCGTACGCCGTTTGATCGAAAATTGCAGCGTAACCGACCGGGGATACTCGAACGCTCGACCAGCATTTGCAGTGCTTCGACTAGTCCTGACTCCTCTATGATATCTGACCGCAGGCTGAGCGCGGAACGTCGGGCTTCGGCTAAACCGAAGCGCGCCAGGTCGTTTGCTCGTTCGATATAGGCGAGGCCATTGTCGTCGATTGATTGGATGACCTCCTGTGCGGCGAATAGTTGCATGGAGATCCCGGCAAAACTCTGCGCGAGTGAATCGTGAATCTCCCCAGCCAATCGATTGCGTTCCTCCAAGACGGCAGATTGTCTGGCGGTTTTAGCCAACCGAGTAAGATGAATGGCCAAGGCAGCCTGCGTGACTAACGCTCGCGCAATTTCGAGCTCCTCCTGGTCAAAATCGCGTTCCTCTTTGAAATACATCGCTACTAAACCGTGCATCTGACGGCCCGAGGCCAGTGGAATAATCAATCCGGTCTTTATCCCGAGTCCAAGCAGGTAATCGCGCAGGCCCTCCGGTGTTGGTGACTGCGGATCGAGCAGTCGGGTCACCGTGGTTGGCTGAGCCTGATAGGCGGCAAGATGTTGCTCGTCTGGCGATACGGATCGCCACGCTTCTGGGAACCCCGCTTCGACCGGCGACAGCACTCGATCTTCTTGGAAGACGAGTTCCAGCGTCAATCGGTTTTGCTCCACATTAAGCATTCGCAAGGTGGAAAAGAATGCACCCAATTGCCTCGTGATGGCGGCCATGACTTGTCCAAGAAAGTCGTCCAGCTCCGGGACCTGCGCGAGCCTATCGAGACATGCGCGAAGTGCTTCGTTCGCCTTGGCTAGTTGGGCCGCACGCCGCTGTTCGCTTTCCGCTAGCCGAGCCTCGCTGCGGAGCAACTGCTGGAATGACTTGCGTACTCGGGACAGCAGGCCGGTGACGACTAATGCCGTGGTCAAATAGGCAACCAGTGCCACCACGTCCAGAGTCTCGGTCAATGCTATTCGGAAGACCGGCTTAACAATAAAGAAGTAGTCCAAACAAAAAACGGCAACGAATGACGCAAAGATTGCCGGAATCAATCGCCCCTGGAGGGATACCAGGACGATGATAACCATATAGAGAAGGGCCGCCGCTGCGGGAAGATCATGGAGTCGAAAACAAACAAAGGTCACTGAGGCCAGAGCAACAGAGCTAAGGAAACAGAGCGCTGCCGCGCGCCAAAATGGATGGGTCTGGCTAGGCTTCATTGGAAACGGGCATTCGGCGTGTTCGTTCTGGCGCCATTTGGTCACCTCGCTCTCCCTTGTGCGGTCCAACATAGACCGGGAAAGTCAGCTCTCGGCAAGATTCGATATTACGCTCTATCGGCAAGTGAACGATGATACTGGTGCCCCGCCGTCGCTTCGACCTCGAGCGATAGCGGTAGCCAAACCACTAAGGCGTTTTGATCAGCCCGCGTTCATAAGCGGTGGCAATTGCCTCCGTTCGACCAAGGGCGTTCAGCTTTTTCAAAACAGATTTTACGTGGTTCTTTACCGTGTATTCGCTGATATAGAGTTGTTGTCCAATCTCCTTGTTGCTTTTACCGAGCGCCATCTGGTCGAGGACCTGAAGTTCACGTTCGGACAGTTGCAGGTGAGCCAGAGAGTCTGCCAGTTTTGCGGCGACTTCATCGGGAAGCGAAGAGTTGCCGGCGAAAACCTCGCGAATGGTACTCCAAATTTGCCGCGGCTCGGTTCCCTTCAAAATGTAGCCTTTAGCTCCTGCGGTCAGTGAGCGCCGAAGATCCTCCGGTTTCTCAGAAGAGGTCAGCACAATGAGCCGGGGTCGCGGCGCCCGTGACATGAGTTCCCTCACAACCTCAAGCCCATCTTTTTTTGGCATCCGGAGGTCGAGGATCAGGACGTCGGGCGAAAGCTGGTCATAGAGCCGGCAAGCTTCTTCTCCATCGCTGGCCTTACCCACCACCTTCATATCCTTTTGCAGCGAAAGAATGGCAGTAAGGCCTTCGCGAAAAATCGGATGATCATCCGCAATTAGGATTCGGATTTTCTGATCAGTAACAGAAGAGATCATGATTTGGTCGGTTAGCAAAACTAAAGAGGCTATCTGGATCGGCCGCAGTTCGAGTGTCTTATTCGCCGATGGTTTAGTCAGTGCCCTGCGCATGGGCAGAGCACAATTGTGTCGCTACCCGGTACCCAAAGTTCGATTAATTATCAGCGTCCCAGCAAACAATCTAGCAGGTTACTGAATTCACTCTCTATCGTCACAACGGGCAGTTTCGCTTTCGCTCAAAGTAGCTATCAGGCGATCACCCGGTAGGATGAGGGCGGGAAGCCAATAGCTAATCGCTAATCAGTGATCAGTAATCAGTGCATCAAATAAGCCGGACGCTGGT
>DATNNZ010000453.1:0-20607 GCA_035601575.1 Chthoniobacterales bacterium | reverse complement strand
ATGAATTGAGTCCACTGATTCGCGTCCATTAGCGGTCAGTTTCTCAGAAAATCCCGACTCCCGACTCATCGATGAACCCAAACGAAGTGAACCCGACCGACGTGCCGCAAAGCGAGCCGCGGCGCGCGCCGTGGCGTCAATGGGGATTGGGACTTGATCCGGAAGCGGTGAGGCAGATGGCGAATGCGTGCGCGCTTCCGGTCGCGGTTGCGGGTGCGCTAATGCCTGACGCCCATGTTGGTTACGGTCTGCCGATCGGCGGCGTACTGGCGATCGAGAATGCCGTGATCCCCTATGGCGTGGGAGTCGATATCGCTTGCCGCATGAAATTGACGGTGTTCGACCGAAAGGCGAACACGATCACCGGCCAGAAGGATCGTCTCGCCAATATCATCGAGAGCGAGACCCGTTTCGGGATCGGAGCAAACTTTAAGCAGCGTCGCGAACACCAGATCATGGACGAGGATTGGACCGTATCACCCGTCACACAGCGTCTTCGTGACAAAGCATGGGCGCAGCTCGGCACGAGTGGTTCCGGCAATCATTTCGTGGAATTCGCCGCTTTCACGGTGGAGACCAACGAGCTTGGACTCGAACCCAGTGAATACCTCGCACTACTTTCGCACAGCGGTTCGCGCGGCACCGGTGCGCAGGTCTGCCAACACTACAGCCGTGTTGCGATGGAGCGACATCCTGAACTTCCCAAAGAACTGAAGCACCTTGCCTGGCTTTCGATCGGTGAAGCGGCCGGACAAGAATACTGGGCCGCGATGAACTTGATGGGTCGCTATGCCGCTGCGAATCACGCGCTCATTCATCATCACATTGCGCGTAAGCTTGGAGCGCGCGTGATCCTCGATATCGAGAACCACCACAACTTCGCCTGGAAAGAACGGCACGTGGTTAATGGCATTGAGCGCGAGGTGATTGTTCATCGCAAAGGGGCAACACCCGCCGGCGCCGGCGTGCTTGGTATCATTCCAGGTTCGATGGCGTCGCCTGGTTTTGTGGTGCGCGGTAGAGGCGAGGTGGAATCGCTACATAGCGCTGCGCATGGCGCGGGTCGGGTGATGAGCCGCACCAAAGCGTTACAGTCATTTACCTGGAACGAGGTGAAGAAGCTGCTCGCGGCGCGCGACGTCATATTGTTGTCCGCGGGACTCGACGAAGTGCCCGGAGTTTACAAAGACATCGCCCAAGTCATGGCCGCACAGACCGATTTGGTCGAAATGCTCGGCCGCTTCAACCCGCGCCTGGTGAAAATGTGTCCGGGCGGCGAACGCGCGGAAGATTAACGCCGGAAAACCTCACGCAAAGACGCCAAGACACAAAGGGATGAAGGTAAGAGGTGAAAGGTGATTGGTAATTGGTGAACCGAACAAGTACCGTCGCGTTTCGGAGCGGCCGCGTTTGCGAGGTATACACACCGAGGGCGTACTTCCCTCTCACCAATCACTCCTCAACCCGCTCCCCACGCTCTCATCTACCTCGCTTCGCTCGGCGTATCAAAATAGCGCCCGCGGTACGTCTTGAGATAACGGTCGCCCAAGGTGTTGAGCGCGCGCCGGGCCAAGGTGAATTGCTCAGCCAGCATCGCGAGAATTGGCCGCAAGTGGTCCTGATCTGCTTCTCGCTCGGCTACCCGGTAAAAGCGCTTTCCCTGTTGCTCGTAATCTTTCAGTGTACGTCCTGCTGAAAGCATTGTCGTCCGGCGCGCCGCAAACCGAGTCGCGTGATCGGGAAAAATCCCGCTCAAGAACAGCGTGAGATCAGCGATCCGTCGATAGAGCGCCGGCCGCATCTCCGGATCAATGATACGAGCCAACTCGATCATGTCATCGATATCGATATCGCTGAACCGCTTTTTGTGCCAGGTACCGCGCTCCTTCCAATAGATCACGCCGCTGTTTGTCCGGACGAAAGAAGAAAGCATTTCGGCGAGATAATCACAGGTCTGCTTGTTGGCGAGCAGCTCGGCCACCGCCGGAGCTTCAAAGACCGGAATACGTTTCCCTTTGGATTCCACCTCAAAGACATATGACTCCTTCTCTAAGTCCATGCGTACTCGCCGCAATAACACTGAAAAAAGGAGGTGCGGAGAGATGCGCACAAAGGTTTCTTCTTCTCGAAAGAGCCGTTCCACCAGCTTCGGATCCTCCAGCATCGGCTCGAGGAGATCTTCTTTATCGCGAATCAGGTTCATGATGTGATCGTAATCACGGCGGTGGGTGGCTACCGTTTCGACCAGAAACCTCAAATCAGACTCGTTCAAGTGCCGCATCGCCAGAAAACCTCACGCCAAGTCGCCAAGACGCCAAGACGAATTTTGATTTTCACAAAAGGGCTCAGAGATCTTTTTAACAGGAGCTCTCAGAGACAAAAGAGGAACCGTTCAGCTCAGGTGAATCGAGAAAATCTCACGTCTAGCCAGAAAGGCGGAAACGAAACCGCCAAAAAGAAGCCAAGAAGGAATTTCTCTGGAGGAGTTTTAGGCTAGCAGGCAAAAAGAAAAACCGTCAAGACCGCGCCTTCTTGGAAACGAGCGTCGGCGCCAAGCGTTCTTATCGGAAGGAAAACCGGCGGATCGAAAGAATAATCGAGCAGGAATTTGAACGCATCGAGGATCGCAGTCGCGCCACGACGATTGCCACGACAGAGTCCTTATTCATTCGTTGACTCCGCGCCACTCACCGCGTTTCGGTATTTTGCGATCTCATTTTTGTACTCGTCTTGACCCTTTTTGTAGTCCTCGCTGGATATCTCGTGCTTTTGGTACATGGCTTCCAACCGCGACCTTTTGCGCTCGGCTTCCCGGCGTTCTCTCTCGACACTCTTGCGGTCCACCCCAGATCGCTTTAGGTCGCGCGATCTGTTGTCACTTACATTCGCCGTGGGTTGCGAAAGCGGTGCAGCAGTGGGAACCGGAGTTGGCACAGGAGATCGATCATGGGCCGAATCTTCCGCCAAGATCGTTCCGGAATGCACTAAATCCTGGTTCGGCGGGACCGCATTGGTCCGACTCTCTTTCTCGATCGGCACCGGAGATGGTGTTGTCGCCGAAACGATATGTTCACGTTCTGTCCGTGCTCGACCGGTTGTAATCCCTGACTTCTTCGGTCGAGTGTTCCTCGCTGCGAACGAGAAAAACAGACCAAAACCTATCGCCATGGCCACACCCAGGGCGAGCAAGGCGCCCGGAGCCGCTCTTTTAATCAGTGCCTTCGCCCAATCCTGTCCTTCCCCGGAGCCGCTTGGCTGGGTTTTTGATCGTCTCCTGAGGGGTCGTTGGCGACGTCTGTTCATGGGCACTTTCGGAAAGTACACTACAGGATGTGGAATTCAAAAATAAATGGCACAACATCCAGTGTAAAACGTCGGTCGAAAGCGAACGCCCCGCGTCCGCATTCGCCTAAGTCGGAGTGTTGCCGGGAAGTCCTGACCTGAGTTTCCCTCAGGATTGCTTACGGCTGCTTTGCTTTTCGAGCGCCAGACAGTTGCGCGCCGTATCCACAATCTGCCGAAGGTTAGCATCGCCGGTGCTTTGAACGATCGTGTCGAACAGTTGTTCGGTATCATCGTTCAAGTCCGGGTTGGAAACCGTAATCCGAGCAATTTCTTTTAACGAAGTCGCCTGTGCAGCCGGATCTTTCGCCACCAGCGCTCCGGCCAAAAGCAGTCTGACCTGGGACCGGAGACCGTCTCGATTGGTGGCGACCGTCTGTCGCGCCACAGACTGTAAAAATTCCACGACATCATTGTCAGAGCTGTTATTCGATCGCTGTCTCACGGCCTTACACAAGATAGGAATTGATCGTTCGATTAAATCAGGGTCGCTGACCCGAATCGGCTCTGAAAGCAGGATATCGATCACAGCCTGGGGACTCAGCACGTCTTCGGCCAGCGAAAGCAATTTCGTGGCCGCCCGATATTTCAAGGCTTTATCATTCGCAAACTGTTCGATCCGATGAAGGTTGACCTGGCGCCAATATTGGGCGGGAGTGAGAGCGGCTCGCAAACAGAAGATCTCCAGCTGATCGTATTGATCGAGCATTGCCAGCTTGAGAGAACCTTTTTCCGTCAGGTTTTCAATTGCGTCATAAATCTCGGTCCGAAGTTTTTCATCGTCATCGTTTCGGGCAACGGTGCCGAGAATGCTGAGCGCAAAACTGGTGGAGAGCTGGTTGGAATTGGCGAGATAACTGACCAGGCGGACAGCGGTTCGCTCTTTCGACTTATCGTTGCTCACTGCCGATTCGATCATGGACTGGAGCTTCTCGGCTTCCTGCGTTTCGGTCTGATGGACAAAGGTGATATAGGCAAGCAATGTGCCGGCAGCCGATAAGATCAACGGTCCGCACGCCGTGCTCAGGAGCTCGAGCCATTTTTTTGTTTTGGGCTGTGCGCGCGTGAATCCGCACGACGGACAGCATTGCGCGGTCTCGGATATTGCCGCAGAACATTCGTTGCATTTAATCAAGGCCATAAGTTTCATCTCTCAGACGTTGATGGGTAGTGTCCGAAAGTCGTTGGACCAACTCTAAGCAGCTCAAGTGCCATTAAATCCTCGTATTTTATAAGTAATTGCTTGTGAAGTAATTACGAATATTTATTAGATTGGTACTCAGGGTGCTTTCCCCTCTGTCGTTCCGCTTTCGGGATTGCCTGCTTCTATTTTCGGAATCGCTGAACCGCGAACGGGCGTTTGGCGTTTGGCAGGGTGCAAATGTCCCATAGACCCTATAGGACCCATAGGACGGATGGGACCTATGACAGAACGTTGGATATCGCTTATCCCGGGACCCGCCCTCTCACCTCTCACCGTTCCCGGCGTTCCTTTCCCGCTTGTAATCCTGGTGCAAGGAACCAGCCATCCGAATGCAGTTAGGTTCCAACAGATCATTTGCAGACTGTGGACAGGACAAAGCGAAGCGTATTACGCGATCTGTGGCGACTGGCTAAGCCTTATTGGACATCCGAAGAGAAATGGTCGGCTTGGGGACTCCTCTTGACCGTGATCGCGCTGAATCTGGGTAACGTCTATATCACTGTGCGGATCAACGAATGGAACAATTCTTTCTACAACGCGCTCCAAGCATTTAATGGCGAAGAGTTCTTTCGGCAGATCGGTGTCTTCTGCATTTTAGCCGGGCTTTTTATCGCCATCTCGGTCTATGCCCTCTATCTCAGCCAGATGCTGCGGTTACGTTGGCGGCGCTGGCTAACCCGCCAGTACCTTGGCGCATGGCTTGATAACCGCGCCTATTATCAACTGCAGCTGCAGAACACTACCGACAATCCAGACCAGCGCATTTCGGAAGACCTGAATCTATTCGCCACCTACGTGCTGAACTTGTCCATTGGACTGCTCACTTCAGTCGTCTCATTGGTTTCGTTTCTGGTTATTCTGTGGGGACTTTCCGGGCCGGCCGAACTCCCATTGGGTCACGGCATAACCCTGCGCATACCCGCCTACCTCGTCTGGGTCGCGCTGATTTACGCCGGTGCCGGCACTTGGTTGACCATCAAGATCGGTCGACCGTTGGTGCCGTTGAACTTCGATCAACAGCGGTTCGAGGCGGATTTTCGATTCAGCCTCGTTCGCTTGCGGGAGAACGCGGAAAACGTCGCTCTTTACCACGGTGAACCGGTCGAACTCGGTATCTTCCATGAGCGCTTTCAAAGCGTCTTCAAGAACTTTTGTCAGGTAATGAAACAGCAGAAACGCCTTACCTGGTTTACGTCCGGCTACGCTCAAATCGCCATCATTTTTCCCGTGGTGGCCGTCGCACCGCGATACTTCGCAAAGCAACTCCAGCTAGGCGGCCTGATGCAAGTGGTCAACGCCTTTTCCTCGGTGCAAAGCTCGCTTTCATTCATCATCACCTCTTACACCGATATCGCCAATTTACAGGCAGTGACCCAACGACTGATTGGGTTCGATGAACGTCTGTCTGCCATCCATGCGTCAACTCGGATAGCGCACCAGATCATCGTTCGCCGGGCTGGCGTTGGTCTCGCGGTTCAGGGGCTCGATCTCAATCTGCCAGATGGCACTCCACTTTTGGTGGCGGTTACTTTCGCGTCGACCAATGGTGAAGCGGTGCTTATCACCGGCCCGACTGGGGCAGGCAAAAGCACGTTACTCCGCGCCATCGCTGGAATCTGGTTATTTGGCCGGGGCGAGATCCGGATCGGAAAAGGCGTGACGCTCTTCCTGCCGCAACGACCTTATTTGCCGCTCGGCTCACTCGCCAGGACGCTGCTTTATCCATATGATCAAAAGAGCAGCGGACAAACGGCGGCACTCGCTGAGGTGCTTGAAGAGGTGGGACTCAGCGAGCTGACCGGGGAACTGGATACCGTTGACAACTGGTCCCAGCGCTTGTCGCTCGGCGAACAACAACGTCTCGCGTTTGCTCGCGTCCTGTTGGCAAAACCAGATTTCCTCTTCCTCGATGAAGCGACATCCGCCCTCGACGAACCGAGCGAAGCACGTCTTTACAGTCGGTTGCTCACTGCGTCCTGGCGCCCTACCTTGGTCAGCGTCGGCCATCGAAGTACCCTGCGGCCTTTGCACGATCAGCTGATCGATGTCGCCGACTACCGGCAGCTACAACCAAACGCCGTCATTTGTCATTCGCTCCGGCCTGCCCTCTGGACTTCTTGCCGTTGAGCTCCTCGAACCGCTTAATCTGTTCTGGCGTTAGAATGGTCGCCAACTCATCCTCTTCTTGACGCGAAATATTTCGTCGACCGCCACCGAAAATCCCCGTACTACTTTTTCGACCGCGTCCATGCTTTTGTCCCTGGTCACCCGACGGCCGCGTATCGCCTTCGTTTCCGTTGCCTGCGGCGCCGTTGTTGATCGGATCACGATATTTGACGACGATGTCCTCGAAACGATCCCGCTGAGCCGCGGTAACTCCGAGCTGTTTTTCCAGCCGCGCCAGGCTGGGATCCGAGTAATGAACAATGATCGGATCTTCGGCCATGGTGGGACCGGCGCAACAGAACGAGAGCATAAACGACCAACCCGCGACATACAACGGATGCATACCGCTAAGCCATAGCGACCCATCGCAAAGATCGCTAGTCTCGTAGGAAAAACGGCCTCAAATGGAAGCCGGCGGTTCCAAGCTCTGCCTCAACGGCTGATCTTTGCTCTCTTCCCAACCCCCCGTGCATCGATACAGTGCTACGCGTGAACGAAAGATTTTTCGAAATTATTTCTAGAGAAGAAAAGATTGCGTACATCCCCTTGAGTCAATTACTCCGGATTGAGGCAAGTCCGCGCGGGGGAATATTTCTGAACTTCTCGGAAAACTTCCAGGTGAACATCGAAATAGCCGATGGCGCCGAATCGGCCGCGGTAAAAAGCTTGTACAACGAACTTGTCTCCGGTTCCACCGATCCCATCCGTTTGAATCCCGAAACCTTAAATATCACGCACATTCATTTTTAACTGTCTTTGTTAATTCTGCGTGCACCGGTGTTGAATCTCCAACTATAACTTCGTCCTACGATAAATAATCAAAACTCCGGCACGCTCCGACGGAGTGCCATGCTTACTCGCCTCGCCCTGGTCGTGCTTCCACTGCTCGCGTCCTGTGCCGCATCGGAACATTCCGCATTCATCACGGTGACGACGCAACCGGCCAATGTCGGTGACGCCGGGATCGCGGCGCGCCCCTATCACGATTCCGGCGCCTATGACCGCGACCTGGCGATAGTCGCCAACCAGGCAGACCGTTGGATAGCCGTTCGCGCCGCTACCGCTCACCGCCCCGCGTTGGTACTCGACATTGACGAGACCGCGCTATCGAACTGGGAAATCATCAAGCTGGATGATTTTGGTCGGCCGATCGCAGGTCCATGCAATCCTGGTTCCGGCGCACCTTGCGGCTGGGCAGCCTGGGATCAGCTTGCGCGTGATCCGGCGATTAAGCCGACACTGCAGGTATTTCGCACGGCCCGCTCCGCCAATGTCGCAGTGTTCTTTATCACCGGCCGTCCGGAATCGCAACGTGCAGCAACCGAGCGCAATTTAAGCAAAACGGGTTATGGAGGCTATACCCGACTCTTTATGGTGCCGAACGGCGCGCATTACGCTTCCGCCGCCGATTTTAAGACACCGGTGCGCATGGAGATCGAACACACGGGCTACACCATCATCGCCAATATGGGCGATCAGCCCTCCGACTTGCGCGGTGGTCACGCGGAAAAAAGATTTCTATTACCTGATCCGTTCTACCGAGTGCCGTGAAGGCGCTGGCGTGCAGCCGATGACAAATGAGAAAGGCGTCATGCGTATCGCTGCGTTTCTCCAAGCGCTCGCGCGACCACGAAACACAGCAAGATCTCACGCCGAGCGGCAAAGACGCAGAGACGGATTTTAAACGGAAAACGTTCTGCTTCCAGAACGCTATCGAAGTTACTCGTCGATCCGGGTGCGAGCGTATTTTAGAGCGCTATCGTAGTTGGGGCAGAACACGGGCAATCGCCTGCCATCAATAGCGAGACCAAAGCCCTTCGTCTGCACGCGCTTCCCTACGTAGGCTGTTATCGGCCAGATAGTCACGGAATGGGTTTGGTACATCGTTTCGATTGCTTCGGTCTCCATTTTCATCGGGATTTTCTTTCTATCGGTTGACTCAGGCAAGGCTTGAGTGCCGTCCGAACATTAGACGGCAAAGAGTAATCAGTAATCAGTAATCAGTAATTACCTCTCACCTCTCACCGGTGGCCGCCGCCACCATGGAACCCGCCTCCGTGAAACCCACCGCCATGGAAACCGCCGAAACTATGGCCGGCTCTGAAATGTCTCGCACCGAAATTATGCCCAAAGAAATGGTGTCCCCCATAGTACGGACCGAAGCCACCGAGGTAAGGACCACCAACCGGACCAAAAAAAGCGTCGCCGGCGCATCCGCCGAGCAGAAGGATTGCGGCTGCGGCAATTAAGAATTTAATTTTCATCGTCTGTCCCTTTTTCAGTTCATTTCTCGACCTTGAAATCGGCTGCTCGATCGAATTCCTGTTTTTCCTTGGCCGATAGCTCGTTGTACTGAACCCGAACGGTATAACCGCCCACCAGTTTTCCGTGATCGACATAGAGCCAATCGGAAATCTCATTCCGATTGATCGAAACGAGTTGGCCCAGCTTCAATCCCTGGATCTTGCGCGGCTGGTTATCTATCCGGCCCTGAAATCGGCTGCCGACGAGCTGCACATCCGACAGCCAGATATGTTCTACCTGACCGTTCTGAGCGAATGCCTTTTTGATCTCGAAATCTTGTTGACCCGGAGCGGGATGCTTCAGCGCAGCAATAAATTCGCCCACTGTTTTCCGGGCCTCGGTTACCGCGCGATGCATCGCGGCGTGATCTTTCGGCACCTCGAAGTATGGAGGTTCAATAGTGCTCTTCTCAGGCTCTTGCCCCTGATCAGCCGCTTGAGCGATGAAACTCAAAGAGACCAATGCGCCGATGGCAATGACCAAATCGATTGGCCGGCGAATACTTTCCATCTGATATCTTGCAGTTCGTCTAAGCCGACGGCAATAAGCCGACAGAGTAGAAACGATTAATGCCAAAGCATGATATGAATGCCTCACGCAAAAAAGCTGCCCGCAACACCCACCCGAAACACTTGGGGTAACGATGTGAGCGGGGCTTCGCTTAGCGATGCGTTGCGGGCTGGCCTTAGCGTGAGATACTTCTCCCGTATGAATTTGCCACTGCTCGGTATTCATCATGTAACCGCCATTACCGCTCGGGCCTCAGATAACCTGCGTTTTTATACTCAGGTCCTGGGTATGCGGTTAGTGAAAAAGACCGTGAACCAGGATGATGTCTCGGCCTATCACCTGTTTTATGCCGACGCCAAGGGTTCGCCGGGCACGGATCTGACCTTCTTCGATTGGGCTGCTATCGCGCCGCGCCGTCTCGGTAATCGGATGATCACAAGGACCGCCCTCCGTGTCGCGAATCGCACATCGCTCGAATGGTGGAGAAAACATCTGGAAGCGGCCGAGAACGTGGGGGAGATCGTTGAGCGCGCCGGCCGCGCTTCGCTCCTCTTTGAGGATCATGAAGGTCAGCAATTGATGTTGGTGGAGGATCACGCCCACGGCACGCCGTACGAAAAGAGCTCGGTACCAGCCGAACACCAGATTCATGGGCTCGGACCGGTGGAAATCACGATACCGACGATGCCGAAAACCGTCGAGGTACTCACTGAGCTGCTCGGCATGCGCTCGGTCCGTCAATTCAAGGAACCAACAGATGGCGTGGTTCATGTCTACGAGATCGGCCAGGGCGGTCCCGCCGCCGAGCTGCATGTTCGGCTGCGCCCGGAACTGCCGATCGGTCAGACTGGAGCGGGCGGCGTCCATCACGTCGCGTTTCGGGTACCGGATGACCAGTACGACGCGTGGGCCGATCGCCTTGATGAGTACGGTATCCCGAACAGCGGAAAGATTGACCGCTTCTATTTCCGGAGTCTTTATTTTCGAGAGCCGAACGGCATTTTATTCGAACTGGCTACCGATGGCCCAGGTTTTGCCACCGATGAGCCGGCCGAAACGTTGGGCGAACGCCTGGCGCTACCCCCATTTCTTGAGCCGCGTCGGGCCCAGATCGAGAAAGGCCTGAAGCCTCTTTGATCGGGGCGCCCTATCGGCTATCGGCTATCGGCTATCGGCTATCGGCTGTCGGCTATCGGCTATTCGCGCCAGCGCCTCAGTTCCATGCTAACGTCTTTCGGATTGCCCAATATGTCTCCGGCGGTTCGACGAAAGCGGAGAGGCTTTGTCGGGATGCCTCGCTCAACTCCAGAGCTGTCGCACGCAAATTCGATTGCAACTGCGTTACGGTCGTCGCCCCGCTCAGCACCACATCCGCGAACGGCTGCGCGAGACACACGGCCAGGGCCACAGCGTCAACGGTCGTCTGGAACTCGGTCGCTTCCCGCCTTAGGGCGGCAAGCTTTGGGCGAAATTCCGGATTGGTATTGCGCTCGGTCAAGCGCCCATTGGCCAGGGCTTCCTTGATCAAAACCCCAAGACCCGCACGAGACGCTGCCAGTAGCGCCGGACCCGCCGACTGTTCCAACAAATTCCAGGTAGCCTGAACCGTATCGAACAGCGCCACGCCATCGATTTGAATCTCCATCGCCTTGCCCAACGACTTGGCTTGGTCGGGACCAGTCAAAGAAAGACCGATCCGTACTCCGATCGATTTCAACCGGGCCAGCTCATCCAATACCTCCGCATTTTCGAGTACGCCAGTCTCTGCCGATGCAGAATGGATCTGGTAGATGTGAAGGAAGTTCTTCAATAGCGATCTACTCTCAGCCCATTGCCGCCGCAGCACGGGCAGCGAGTGATCCTTTACCTCGTGCGAGTCAGCGTGAACTTTCCAGTTCGCGGTGTAGGTGTAACCCCATTTCGATCCAACCGTCACATTTCGATCGCACCGTTCCCGCTCCAGCCAGGTGCCCAGAAACTTTTCCCCCAGCCCATAGGACCGTGCGACATCAAAGTACCGTACTCCGTGATCGTAAGCCGCCTGCAACATCGTATGCGCATGTTCCTCCATGGCCCCTTCATCATACTGACCGGCCAGATCGTTACCATGCCCAATATTGATGTACCCGGGCCGGCCCAGCGCCGCCAACCCCAGCCCGATCGGAGAGACTTCCAGCCCCGTTTTTCCAAGCGCACGCAGTTCCATCGCTTCCGACAAACCTCACGCGAAGTCGCAAAGACGCAAAGACGGATTTTGAATTTCACAAAACGGCGCAGAGACCTCTTTAACAGGAGATCACAGAGACAACAGAGGAACCGTTCAAGTCGAAACTAGAAAGTCTCACGTCTAGCCGCCAAAGGAACCCAAGTAGGAACTCCTCTGTACTACGCTGGTTCCTGATTCTTGTTTTTTGCGAGGATTCTCCCTCTGTCCGACAAGTCGGCGCGCGTGAGTCATGTCTCTCCTCTCACCAATCACTTCGGTTGTGGCTTGCCAACCGATCAAGCGACCGCCCCGTCGTTGCAACACGCAGCCAATTGTATGATGCCGTTGTGCATGTCTTCGACCCGCGCAATCCGTGTCCAGTGCTTCCGGAGTTCTTTTTCGTCATCGGTTGTCACAAACCGGGTAAGCTGGTGGCCGTCCTCGTAATCTCTGGCGACGATATAAGTTCTCATTCTCGCGGTCGTGTTACCGGGGTTTCATGAGAGGGGTGCCGGTTCTCGCATCCGACTCGGGCTATTATCCGCGCTCTGGCATGCTACCCCTCGCGTGAAGCCCCGGCGGTTCAAATTTACGCCCTCAATTTGCGGAAATAATGCCCACGATTCTATGGCTACAACGGATGATTTGGTACTACTCGATCGAGCCGTATCAAATTACCACAAAGCAGAACTGTTCCACGCTGAGCTGGGGGAACCGAGTGAACACACTCCTGGCTCCTGGTTCGGCCTGGGTATCCGGACTTTTCGCTGCGTCATCGTTTAGCCGCGAACGGAGCGATGGCGACTGCGGTTTCTGGCGGCTTAACGCACACAACCTCCGGGGACGTCTTGAGCTCGCATCGAGCCAGCGAGCTAACCGGACAGTCGCCGCTGCCACTCCTGTCTCCAGACTTCTCGCCTCCGTTTGTCATTTGTCATGTGTCGCTTTGCACCCTCATCATTTCGCCTTGGCCTTCCGGTCTGCGATCGCTTCCGTGAACCACATGACTTCACCTAAGAATTCAGCAGCCCGTTTTTCGTAGGCAGCATCATTGGGAGTGCCGTCTTCGTTGAAACTGTCGCGCACGCGAGAGACAGTCAGACTTGCCGGAATCGGAAAGGCACCCATGCCAAGCGTCACCAATCGGAGTTGCGCCAAACAGTTGATGCCACCAAAGCCGCCCGCAGAAACCGTTACGATGCCAATGGGCTTTCGCTCATATTCGGGCAGCAGATAATCGAGTGCATTTTTGAGTACGCCCGGATAGCCGTTGTTGTATTCGGGGGTCACGATGATTAGCGAATCGGCGCGACCGATCTTGTCGCCGAACTCCTGCAAGCGCGGTGGCGGATCGTCACGGCGATGTAGTCGTTCTTCCATGATGGGAAGATTGTACTCGAGCAGATCGAGCAATTCGGTTTGAACATCGGGCCATTGTTGCAATCGGGCCAAAACGAATCGTGCGACTTTGATGCTTTGGCGATCTCGTCGCGTGCTGGCGGCTATGATTGGTATATAGAACATAAAGCGAAGCAGAGTTTTGTTAGTGCTTTTGTCTTCGACGGCGCTGTTCGTCTAGACCGTATTCCTCTTTTCTTCCCGGGCCTCCGACCAGGCCCATCGAGGCGTTATTTGCTATTTGCTATTTGTCATTTGCTTCGACGGGAGCTCGGCCTGGGAATCGTTAACAGCACCTGCCTTAAAAAACGTGTAGCAAAAAACGCCGTCGGCTTCTGCAGTACGGTACAAGTCGGCGATGCCCTTATCAAAGTCGGCTTCGCTCATCATCCCCGATTCAACGGAAGGCTTCCGAATACCCTCGATCATTGCGGCAAAAGTGTTCTTTGTGAATCCCTCGACCAGATCGGGCTTGCTGGAATCGACATAGACCATTCGCGGTGAGACATGAACTCCGCTGAAACCAGCTTCCCTGAGCAACGGGTAAAGCGCTCGTCCGATCAACGCATTCCCACCTGCTCTTGCCTGCAGTGCCACTTGGCAACGGACAGCCTGGTGCGCAAAATCGCTGTCCGGATAGAAGTAGGCGGAGCCATGATCGCCTTCAATCACCGTAATAGTTCCACCGGGCTTCAAGATGTATTTAAGCGCTTTCAGCGCTTCAACGGGTCGGGCCAGGTGTTCAAGAACGAAGCATAGGAAGACATGATCGAATGACGCAGCCGGAAACGGTAAATGGAAGATGTCTGCCTGCCGCACCGTCACATTGTTGATGCCGGTCGCGTGGACAGCCCTTCTGGCTTCGGCGACCGATGCTTCCGACACATCGATGGAAGTAATCAACGCCTTTGGACTATTGGCTGGGCTTACACCCATGATGCGTGTTCGCGTGGTCCCGTGCAATTTCTAACTCAACTGAAAGCCGACGCAATTCCGCTTTTCCACTGGCCTAGACAACGCGCTCAGCACAAGCTGCTTGGTACCCCCATCGTTCGTTCATGCCCGCGCCCCTCAATTTCGGGATCTTTCGAAAGCTTCAGCGAAGCTTGCTGTATTTGCTCGCTGTTTTTCTCGTCTCGGTTGTGGGTTATCTGACGTTTGGTTGGTCGTTGATTGATTCCGTTTACATGGTGGTCATCACGATGTTCGGCGTCGGTTTCGGCGAAGTTCATCCACTGATCAATGCTTGGCAGAAAATTTTTACAATGCTGGTTATTATTGGCGGCACCAGCGCCGTCGTTTTCGTCATCGGTGAAGTCATTCGTTTCATTACAGAAGGAGAAATTTTGAAAGTCATTGGAGAACTCAAAAAGAGCCGTCAAGTCGAAGGCATCAGCCGGCACGCGATCATTTGTGGCTACGGCCGGATCGGACAAATTCTGGCGCACGATCTCGCCGCAAACGGGTTTCCATTTGTCGTCGTGGATATTGACGATGACCGCTTGGCCATGGCCGAAGCGGCAGGTTACCTTTTTGTAAAAGGAAGCGCCACCGAGGAAGAAACGTTGATCCGCGCCGGAGCCGAACGCGCGCAAGTGCTGGCGACGGTCCTCCCGCAGGATACGTTAAATGTCTTCATCACGTTGACCGCTCGGAATCTGAACCGCAACCTTCTGATAATCGCCCGAGGCGAGCAGCCTAGTACCGAGAAAAAGCTGCTGCAGGCTGGTGCGAACGAAGTCGTTTTGCCTGCTACCATTGGCGGCTCACGCATCGCTCACATCATCACGCGTCCGGCGACGATGAAATTCCTCGGTGATAGTCGGGGAATTGTTGGTGAGGAACTTAAGCGGCTCGGTGTCGAAATTGATGAACTGCGCCTGCATCGAAACACGTTTCTCGTTGGGAAAAAGGTCCAGGAGTTGCAGGATCTCGCCGAAGGAAATTTACTCGTTCTGGCTATCCAGCGAGCTGATGGAAATGTCCTGAAAAGCGGCTTTCTCGACGAATCGCTGTGCGAAGGCGACGCAGTGATCATCGTAGGTCGGACCCAGGCCTTACCGCCCATCCTGCGCGCCGAGATGGAGAAGGAAGAGCTGCTTTAGCCTCCTTCCTTTGCGTCTTGGCGTCTTGGCGTGAGATCCTTCTTCTTCATCTGAGTCTTGCCCCAGATCTTTTGTCGCCTTCCTCTGCCTTATCTACCACTCGCCCTCGCCTTTGAATTGCCCAGGGCCCGAGCCGCGCGGGGCGCTTTCCTGACTCGCGTCCGCGGACGAAGTTCCGCCCACTTTAAGATCGCATCCAGGGCTGGGCAGAGCGCCTGCCCCCACGTTGTGATGCTGTACTCCACCTTGGGCGGTACTTGAGGGTATGCCCTCCTTACCACGATGCCATCGGTTTCCATTTGCCGAAGCTGCTGGCCGAGCATCTTCTGCGTGATGTTCGGGATTAGGCGTTCCAGATCGGAGTAGCGCAATACTTTGCCACCAAAGAGGTGGAATAGGATGACTAGTTTCCAGCGGCCTTCGAGAAGACGGAAGGCTGCTTCCACGTCTTGCGCCGCGGAGTCGGGTGTATAGCTCTTAGACATACTTTTATTGTAGCAACGCACTGTATTGTGCGTACTTGCCAGAAAGTTAGCAAGGGGCCAGGTTCTCCCCCATGCAACCCCAACCTAATGATAACGCAATTCCGCTCAGTCTGCCCAAACCAGTCGCCACCTACCTGGCTGCCGTGAAAGCAAAGAATGCCGACATGCTGGCTCTCTGCTTTGCCGACGATGCCCGGGTGCATGACGAAAACCGCGATTATCGGGGGCTTGATGCCATCCGGGCCTGGAAACAGGAGACCGACGCAAAGTACCGGTATGTTATGGAGCCTCTCGACGCGTCGGTGAGTGAGAACACCGTGAAACTACGTGCCCGGTTGACGGGTGACTTCCCCGGGAGTCCGGTCGAGCTCGACTACACGTTCATGCTCGCCCGCGACAAAATCAGCTCTCTGGAAATTCAATGATGGCAGCTTTCAAGTCCTTACGGACAATGACTGGCAGACGGCACTTAACGTCACAGTGATTACGTCATCGAAGGCGAGACCATTCCCACAACCTAGTGCATCGTCTCGTATGTAGCAGGCATATGGCCGCAGATTCCGAGTGATCCGGAAGTAGAACCTATAGAACTGCCATAAGTACAATGGTCGATATAGCCATAGGCGGTTATTCATTAGCCGCGGCGGTTTCTCAGGGATCGTACCGGCCGATCTGGACCAGTAGAACATATTTTTTCAACCATGAGCGGCAATCCACTTTATACCTTTCTCTTTCTTCATCACCTGACGGCGCTTCGTTGGATTACCGCGGTTGCGTTTACGGCGATCCTCTTCTTCGCGTGCGCATGTCTTCTTAGACGCGTTTTGCGGGGTCGACTGCTTCGCCTTACCCTGGCGTCCGCAACCTCTCTCGCCGTTGGCGGTCTCTTCCTTTTCGGGGCTGCGTCCTCGGAAGTACGCGCTGATTTAGCCGCTCTCGAGGCTCTACCGCAGACGCCGAATGGTCAGGTCACCTTAAAGAATGCCGGTAGCCACAAAGTCTATGAAATCATCATTCCTGGCGGACCCGTACCGTCGGAGATTTCGTTGGGTTCTACCCCAGTGCGACAGATGAGCCCGGTGATCATCCGAGACTTTGATTGCTCGTTGCTCGATGGGCTCCGGAAAGAGTGTCCGGATGTCTTCGACTTTGTCTTTCCGACCCAACAACCAGCTCCCAAGGCCTCGGGCTCGAAAGCCGTGGGTCCTTCTCGGCGAATCTAGGCCCTGCTCAGCCACCCGCCATCGCGCCAATAACAAGCAACGGTTCAACGCCAGATATGACTTCGCCTGGTAACGGAGTGTCGGGCGGTTCGTGCGAAAGATCTTCTTTGCATGCGTAGAATCTGACAAACGGGCGACGGCGCAATGTAGTGCGATCGCGGATGGCCCCGCGAAGCACCGGATATCGCGCCTCCAGTGCGTCAAGCGCCGAGCCCAGCGTACTTGGTTCCTCTACTTCAAGTTGCACATCGCCGTCCACGCGCGCCAGCGTGCGCAGGTGATAAGGGAGCGTCACTCGAATGATCATGGCAAAGTCTGAACTTCGACTGACAAAACCGCCGGGAGATCCCGCACAATGGAGTTCCAAGTGTCGCCATTGTCGGCCGACCCATAAATTTGCCCGCCGGTGGTTCCGAAATAGACACCGCACGGCTCCAGTGAGTCAACGGCCATCGCGTCTCGCAACACGTTGACATAGCAATCCTGTTGCGGCAGACCTTCGGTGAGCGCCTCCCATTCGTTGCCACCCGTCCGGCTCCGATACACGCGCAGCTTGGCGTCCGGCGGAAAATGTTCTGAATCGCTCTTTATCGGGACAACATAGATCGTTTCCGGCTCGTGCGCGTGAACCTGAATCGGGAAGCCGAAATCTGAGGGCAGGTTGCCGCTGACCTCGTGCCAGGACTCGCCGGCGTCGTCGCTGCGCATGACGTCCCAATGCTTCTGCATGAACAAGACGTCCGAGCGAGCTGGGTGCATCGCGATACGATGAACACAGTGTCCAACTACTGTGTCCGGATCCGGCAACTCGTAGGGCGATTTCAGACCGCGATTGGCCGGCTTCCACGTTTTGCCTCCGTCCTCAGAGCGGAAGGCGCCGGCCGCAGAGATCGCAACGAAAATTCGATCGGGTCGATTGGGATCAAGAATGATTGTGTGCAGACACATCCCGCCCGCCCCGGGCTGCCAGAGCTGGCCCTTGGCGCTACGCAACCCGGGAAGCTCCTGCCAGGTCTGGCCGCCGTCTATGGTCTTGAACAGCGCCGCGTCCTCCACTCCCGCGTAAACGGTGCTCGGATCGTTCAGAGACGGTTCGAGATGCCAGACACGTTTGAACTCCCACGGATGTTGCGTGCCATCGTACCATTGGTGAGTGCCGGGAACGCCCTCATAACCGAATTGGTTGCCCGTGGGTTCCCAGGTTTTACCGCCGTTATCCGAGCGCTGGATTACCTGACCAAACCAGCCGCTGGTTTGCGAGGCATACAAACGATCGGATTCAATGGGCGAGCCCTTAACGTGATAAATCTCCCAACCGGCGAAGTGCGGTCCGTTGACTTCCCACCGGTCGCGCTTCCCATCAGCGGTCAGAATGAATGCGCCTTTCTTTGTGCCAACCAATACTCGTACTTTGCTCATATTGTTGTTCGCTCAATTGATACAACGAACGAACGGCCGTTATCAGGACTTTTGTTTTGAAATTTGGGGGGCAATCAACAATTCTCGCCGCGGAATGAGTCGATCGACGTTCCAGGAAGTCAGCTTTATCCCAAAGCTAGTCGTTCTTTGGATTGCACTTTTGGCTTTGCCCTTTGCAGAGCGAACTCTCTCAGGCGCTAAAAGTTACTATTTTCTCTATATCGGGCTCGGATTGGTTTTCGTGATGTATGGGCTAACGATCCGCTCCATTTTTTTTTCTTGCAGCACACAAAACGAGAGCCGGTTGACGTTTGGATTGCGTTCCTGCTGTGGGCGGTTTTTATTTGCATCGTTCTGGCAGTCTTCGCTATCGAATACGATCTTCTGCCCCACACGTCAGAGCCATCGATTACGCACGGCCGACCTCTAATTGACTACCTCTATTATGAGATTATCACCTTCACGACGCTCGGCTACGGCGACATAATCCCGTATACTGCACAAGGGAAGCTTCTCGCTATCTGCACGGCTCTTCTTGGCGCCACCCACGGTGTGCCTTTTGTGGCCCTCGTTCTTCAGGCTATGACCCAACACCCACCTGCCAAAAGTCAAGAATGACCGAGAATTCCGGGCTGAAGAGCCGCTTTGAAGGCGCCTCAAGGTCAATCTTGCAAGGAGATCAAAAAATATAACCAAAAATCAAGCTTGGTGGCGGCAGCGTTCCGCAACCATACGCCCAGCCACCGAGCGGTTGGCTCGGTGGCATCGGATCGGGCTCAAGCGGCTAGCAACGCGTGAGGATCAATCACGAATTTCTTGGCCGCGCCCTTATCGAAGTCAACATAACCCTTCGGAGCATCGTCCAGCGAAATCACGGTCACGTTGACCGCCTTGGCGATATGGATTTTGTCGCGGAGGATCGCCTGCATGAGCTGGCGATTGTATTTCAAGACTGGCGTCTGTCCGGTTTGGAAGGTGTGGCTTTTGGCCCAGCCGAGTCCTAGACGAATCGAGAGCGCTCCGACCTTCGCTGCCGCGTCTACAGCACCGGGATCGTCCGTCACGTAAAGCCCGGGAATTCCGATCGAGCCACCCGCTCTGGTGAGCTCCATCAGGGAATTCAGTACTGTTGCCGGAGCCTCTTTTTTTGCGTCAGCGCCATGACCGTGAGCTTCGAAACCAACGCAATCAACGGCGCAATCTACTTCGGGGCTACCCAGGATCTGCTCGATCTGTTCGGCCAGGGAACTTTTGGACGAGACGTCGACGGTCTCGCACCCGAACGACCGGGCTTGGTTGAGACGCTCCTTATTGAGAATCTGCAAGAAAAAGACGCCACTTGGATATCCGATAGCGTACGAAATCGCCTTTAAAAAGAGATATAGTCCAACGACCGATCTGGCTGTCTCTCTCGCGAACACGATCCTTGAGGTTGAACTCTCCGACTAAGAGATATTCTGAACCACGGCTGGCTAACTTCGCAATGGAATGAGTGCGCGCAGCCGCTCTTCGCGCAGGTAAAGTCCACCCCAAAGCAACACCGCGAAGTAGACCGGGGAGAGGGTGTGCGAGAAGAGCGGATCGCCAACGCGCAAGTGCGTGTCCAGGCATACAACGAACGAGGCAGCGTATTCAGGACATCGTTTTTTCAGGCGCAGTCTTGGGAGGGCGCTTCGAAAAATTCGAGATGTGCACGTCTCGAAATACTGTTTCTTGATTCTGATTCTTTAGACGCGACCCACCCCATTGGCTCGAACTCCTTTGTTTGATATAGCTCTGGAGACGTCCTATCCGATGCTCACGACCGAGCAACAGCACGAGCTCGACGTTTTTCGGCACCGCCGGGAGGAGTCTCCGTTGAAGAGATTCAGCTCACCAACGCCTTAGTTATTGCCGCGAACGCCGGTAGCGCCGAGAACACCGAAAATGCCGGCCCAACCTGTCCGCCGTAGCCCTCGGCGGCGATCATCCGCAAAAAGCAGGCTGTAAAAGCGAAGGAGCGGAAAGGGATTAAAGAAGAGCTCACGCAATCAACGCGAGAGCTTACGCGAGGAGACCGCCGTCCAAAGGTAATGCAACTCCGGTGATAAATGCAGCTCCGGGAGAGCAAAGATAGAGCACCGCTGCAGCAACTTCTTCCGATTGCCCAAACCGGCCGATCGGGTGCCTCGCCATAAGTTTTGCGCGGTGCTCATTGTTTTGCCGGGCCTTCTCCGTCATCTGGGTTTCGATAATTGCTGGACAA
>DATNNZ010000452.1:0-4807 GCA_035601575.1 Chthoniobacterales bacterium | reverse complement strand
TACTCTGACAGTTGCTGACTAGTTCACTCCTTTCGATCAATCCACCGCAGCGGCTAACAACACCGATTTCGGGTCGGGCGGCCCGATGGTGCTACCCGACCTTTTCGACATGAACAATAACGTTCATCACTTGCTGGTAGCCGCGGGGAAAGACCAGAATCTCTACCTACTGGACCGGGATAACCTTGGCCAGTTCAACTCGAGCAATAACAATCAGATCTACCAAGAACTGAAAGGGGCACTCACAGGAGGCGTTTGGTCGTCGCCGGCCTATTTCAACACTTTCATTTACTTCGGAGGCGGCCGGGAAGATGGCGCCGCTATGGCAACTTCAATTCGACTTTACGTCCAATCCGAATAAACCACTCCTTAAGCAGGCTGCCATACATCAAACAAGTATCCAGTTTGATGGCCCGGGGCCTACGCCAACGGTTTCTTCTAACGGTAACACGAATGGCATTGTTTGGGTCTGCGAGAATAATAGTTCAGGGCAAGCCGTCTTACATGCTTACGATGCGACCAACGTAGAGACGGAACTTTTCAATAGCGGTAATATCGGTGTCGCGGCCAAGTTTGCGGTCCCGACGGTGTGCAATGGTAAAGTGTACGTTGGCACAGCAAATTCGGTTGATTTGGGTTCTGGCCGGTCGGGTTCCCTAATACACAATCAGTCTTCCGACCCTGGGCGGAGGCTGGCATGTGGTAGGGGCCGGAGATTTCAACCAAGACGGACAAGCGGATCTGGTCTGGGAAAATAGTGTCACCGGCCAACGCGAGATCTGGCTGATGAACAACGGAGCGCCGACTACCGCTATCAATCTGGGGAGAGTGGGCGCAAACTGGCACATTGCTGGGGTGGGCGATTTTATGGGTACAGGTCAAGCCAGTTTGGTTTGGGAAAACAGCCTGAACGGAAAACGCCTCATTTGGGTATTTCAAAACGGGCAACCCACTTCCACAACCGATCTGCCTACCGTCTCCACGGACTGGAATATCGAGGATCACTAGCAACGCTGCGCGAATAGCAAATAGCAGATAGCAGACACACGCTGGAGGCGTAGGCAGACCTCCATTGCTGCGAATGTTCAGCTGTTAAGGGTCGTTGTGCCAGCTAATGCGAGACTGCCTTAGAAAGCTCACTGCCCTAAACCGCTGCTCCGGACGGATCGAAAAGGTGCGCGTCCTTCGGTGCAAAGCAGAAACCAACGGAATCCGTGTGTCGAAGATCGTTGAAGCCGCGGAGAGTAATGGAAAGACGGTGGTTTCCGCAGGTCAGGCCATGAACCAAAGTGGAATCGCCCAAGCTCTCGACCACTTCGATCGTCAAAAGTCCGTTTGCCTCGGGTTTTGGCACAACTCTGAGATGCTCGGGCCGAACTCCAAGGGTCAACTCAGTTCCGGGTGCGAGCCGAGACTCGTGGCGAGCAGGAATGGTAACCGGCCCGTCGAAAAAATCAGCGCTTTCGATCGTGACGCTGCCCGGCTCAGAGGCTACGACTTTCACCTTCAAAAAATTCATTTTCGGCGACCCGATGAATCCGGCGACAAACAAATTGGCTGGTGACTGGTAGAGGTCCATCGGTCGCCCGATCTGCTCGATCTGACCGTCGTTGATAAGAATAATTTTTTCGGCCAGCGTCATGGCCTCGACCTGATCATGGGTGACGTAGACCATCGTGGTTTGGAGGCTGCTATGGAGTTTTGAGATCTCGATCCGCATTTGCACCCGGAGTTCTGCATCCAGGTTTGAAAGCGGTTCGTCAAAGAGGAAAACCTCCGGCTCCCGTACGATCGCCCGACCAATGGCCACTCGCTGGCGTTGGCCGCCGGATAGCTCCTTGGGACGCCGTTTGAGGTAAGGAGTGAGTCGAAGGATCTCCGCGGCCCGATTTACCCGTTCACGGATCTCCTGTTTCGGGCGGCTGGCCATGCGCAGCCCAAAACCCATATTCTCCTCGACCGACATATGAGGATAGAGTGCGTAGGTCTGAAACACCATCGCTACGCCGCGCTTGGCGGGCTCAACACCGTTGACGTTTTCGCCCCCAATCCAGACTTCCCCTTCGGTGACCTCTTCCAGGCCGGCAATAATGCGCAACAGGGTAGATTTGCCGCACCCCGAGGGCCCGACAAAGACCACAAACTCACCATCATCGATGTCCAGGCTGACTCCATGGATTACTTCGGTCTTGCCGAACCGTTTAACGATGTTCCTAAGATTTAAGCCGGCCATAGGGGAAAACTTCACCTACCAGAGACAATTTCCTGACGCAAGGGATGAAAACATTAGCGATTTTTTGAAACTTCCACTCCTTTCGGGGGTTTGGCAGATGAGGTTTGACGTGGAACTCAGGCTTTCTGTGGCGACAACGGTCCTTTAGATCGTCTCGCCGGAGACCGACTGGGGAAAACGAGAATCTCAATTCAATTGGCGGCGCCTGAATTTGGTTTCCTGGCGAGGGCCGATTGACCGCTCCGGTGACACCGGAGCTAACAACCTGATATACGATAAATCCCTATTAGCTCCTACCTTATTGATATGAAGAAATTCATTCTCTTGCTGACGGCCGTTTTTGGTCTCGGCGTTGTTGCTCAAGCTGCTGATCCTAGCCCTTCGGCCTCTGCTGCAGCCTCCGGCGCTCCGAAGAAGCATCATCATCACCACAAAGCTTCCTCGACGACTTCCCCAAGTAGCAAACCTGCTGCTTCGCCGAAAGCCTCTGCTTCTCCGAAGCCTTAGTCGGTTGCTTCCGGAGGGATCCTTCGAGATCGTTTCGGATAACGCAAGACCCGCGGCTTGATGGCTGCGGGTCTTTTTTTGTGGGATGATTTGATTCCGTCGGCTACTACTTAAAATAGAGAAATTTATTGCCAACGTCGATTATTCCGTTGCGCTCGAAGAAGAAGTCGGCTCCCAGCAATCCACCAAACGGATAGGTCAGATCCTCCGGCCCCTCGGGTAAGGCCGTCACACCGACGACGACCGATCCAAGATTGTATTTTCCAATGTCGAGCTGCTTAGCGATAGCAACCGAAACTGGTCGCTCTTTGGAGTGAATACCTTTGGCGTTTGCGGTTGTACCCACTAATGTGATTCCGCTCTGGGCCGCTACTTTGGCCGGAATCAGAGTGGCAAAACCACCGGTATCGACGACAAAACTGTAACGCTGGTCTCCAATATGCCCTTCGACTTCCAATGCACCGGAATTGGTGATTCGCAGTGGAACCCGGCGCAAGCGATGAGCGGCCAAGCGCCGGAGCAGGTCACCAGAATTTGCGCTGGCGCTCTGTAGATAGATCCGGCGTTGCGCGCAATCGATCACGGCACGATACCGCTCCAAAATATCGAGTCCGAGAATTCCATCCATTTGAACCTTATCTCCCGAATCTCGAAACCGGGCCGAAAACGCCCGCAGGTCAATCAGCGCGACTGGTCCGGCCCCAAGATCTTCGTTCCCGACCTGGAGGTTGCCGATATGCGCCACCGGGACTGCGCGGTCATTGACCTCGATTTGCCGTGGCAATTCGACGACTTTGGCCTCCCCAGACATACCAAATACGTTAGCCCGGTTAGAATCCACGATCGTCAACGCAGCGCCAGTATCGACGGCGAACCAGCCAGGCCGTTGATTGACTCGAACCGGAACAAACAGATGGTTGCCGGTGGTCCGGGTCAAAGAAACTCCGGCCGGAATCTCGCTCGCTTGACCGCTGAGCAAAGTTAATCCCAGCAATAAAGTTGCCCACCTGAGGGCCTTGCGCTTAAAAGTATAGAATCGCTGCATGTCCAATTTCGATGTGAGGAAGAAAACACGATCCGGCAAAATTGCACTGTTCCTTTTTCTGGAAGTGGCGGTGCAGGTCGGAATGGCGCCATTGCTTCGGGCTCAAGAGGCAAAAGGATGGGGATCGATTTGGCAGCAGAGGATGACCATCGGCCAAGCCCAGCTCGATGAGGCTTATAAACTGGCCGAGTCAGGGAAATCTTCCCAAGCACTTGCTCAAATCGACTCCGTTATCGCAGCGAACCCGCGAAATTGGCGGGCTCATTTTCTTAAGGCGGCCGTTTTGACTTTAATCAAACGGCAGAATGATGCCGTGCAGCAGATTGATATAAGCATCGATTTAGCAAAAAAGGCCAGAGTGTCTGCTGATCTGCTAGCGCAAATGTACGAGAGCAAATCGCGAACTTGCGCTGACATTGGGCGTTACGAGGACGCTAAGCGTTCCCTCGAAGCAGCGTACCATTTGCAGCCCAGCGATCCGACTACATTGAATGATCTCGCCTGGCTCTTGGCAACGTCGCCCAATGGACGCCTGCGCAATGGACGACGAGCGGTGAGTTTCGCCCAGAAATCGTGCGCTCTAACCAATTGGAATAACGCCTATTCGATCGACACTTTGGCTGCCGCGTATGCAGCCGCCGGCGATTTCCCGCAGGCAATCAAGTTCCAGCAACGAGCGATTGACGCACTCGATCCCAAGGATCGGGCAGTGCAGTTGCCAGGCATGAAGAGCCGGCTCGAGCTTTATTCGAGCCGCCGCGCGTACGTCTCGTCCTGAGAAGATAGCCGATAGCCAATAGCCAAAGAAGATAACCGATAGCCGATAGCCAATAGCCGAAGAAAGACAGCTTACCGGTCTCTGAGAGCGTCCGAACCATGGCTCTTTTCTAAGTTCTTGGCTCGTTTGCTCGGCTCGGTCTCCGGAATGCTTTGCTGATATCGTTTTCCTTTGACCGGTGAATTTTCAATTGAGCCTATCCAAGCTGTAATTTGGCGGGCGCAGGATTCTCCCGATTCGCGAA
>DATNNZ010000451.1:0-2235 GCA_035601575.1 Chthoniobacterales bacterium | reverse complement strand
CACAGGCTGCTCAACCTCCAGCGAAGTTTAGGCCGTTCCGCGTCGGAACCGCCTAAACCCTGTCTGGTTCTCGCAGCATTCGATTGAGCGCCCTATCTGGCAGACGGGGCTAAATCGAGCCCGCCATTGTCGGCGCGGGCTGCTCACACCGGTATATCCCGAGGTTGCTTCCGACGGTTCCGCGCCGGCACCGGCCGAATCTCGCGCGGCACAGGTTTCTACCTGGTCCGTCACGGACGGGGTAGATCCAACCGAGTCCACTAGCGGACCGGGCTAAATTCGAGTCGGTCGTCCGAATGCTCAACTCGCTGCCTTGGTTGAGGCTACCCCGGGGGGTGGCCAAATCTCAAAAGCTATGAGGGTCCGGACCGGTGGGCCTCATTCACACGCAAGAATTCCGGTCTTAAAAAAACAAAAAGACCCACTTCTGTGGTCGAAAGCTACAAGACCACCTATGGGCACAAGGTTGTGGTCTTGATGTCCGTTGTCGAGGGAAGAGCAGAAAACATCTGCTCGCCTTGAGCCTTTCAGCTTTTGACCCAATTCGCACATTGACAAGCACGCGAAAGGGCGTCGACTTATCGAGCTTGAACACTCGCCGCAATGGGCCTGCACGCCCGATAGTCTTCACGTCGAGATGCTGGAGGCCACGGGAGGTAACCATGACGAAGTCCATGTTCTCACTGGTACTGCTAGCATTTACTGCCAATCTTTTGTTTTCAGCTCAAGCAACGTGGGCGGGCCAACTAGCTCGGTGTGAGAGCCAATACCGTTACCTGGTCAATGACGTTTGTGGAACAATGCAAGCGGAACAGAGCAGGAGAAGTTGCATTTGCGTTGCTAGAAATTTTCTTTGCTATTGTTATCGGGCGAACGGGACAGGTAACAGACGTTGCATACCTGAAGTCTGTGCGCACCCTTGATGGAATGCGGCCTTGATCTCGGCGGCGGTCAGTCAAGGGGTCGTCGACCCGATGATCTGCCAACCGCATGACCGTCGCCTCTTGGCACAAAACGGACATGGCCGGTCTGGCTGACGATGTCCGTTCCTAGGGTGCAAAGCGGACCTGATGATCGCTACCCACCTGATTTTCAAGCCGCCGCGTTCTGTTGCTCCGGCATCGCGCTGCACTCAGCCTGCTGTTCTGCCCGCCGCGCTCGCCTCGGCGACCTCGTCGAGCTTGCCGGTCTTGACGTCATAGATGAATCCGTAAATCGGGATGTGTTTCGGCACCAGGGGATGACTGCGAATTCGCTGGACATCCTCGGTGACGCTTTTGGCGTTGTCATCGAAGGTGTGCCAGTGGATGTAGTGACCGGCGACGGAGCCGCCGCCGTGCTTCGGATTCGACCAGGTCTTGCCGTCGAACTGCGCGGTTTCAAGGTTGTCTTCCAGCAGATTCCCGATGATCTCCCCGGTAAACAGCTGCATTCCGCAATCGCTGTGGTGCACGACGAACCATTCCTGGGTGCCGAGCAGCTTATGGGAAATAACCAGCGAGCGAATGGCATCGTCCGATGCTCGGCCGCCCGCATTGCGGATGACGTGGGCGTCGCCTTCGGCCAGGCCGGCGTATTTTGCGGGATCGAGCCGGGCGTCCATGCAGGTGAGGATGGCGAAGCGGCGGGCAGGCGGGAGCGCCAGTTTTCCCTTGTCTCCGAAGTTTTTCGCGTAATCCCTGTTGGCGGAAACGACCTCATCGTAAGTCCTGCTTGGCTTGGCCATGAAATTCGTCCTCATTGCGGTTGCGTTGCTGGATGATCTGCGCTGCGGTTCAAAAGTTGGCGGTGCGCCCAGATTGGGGATTGGAGCGAGCGGCGTGGGAGCGGTCAAGGAAACGGAAATTTGTAATTTACGCGAATTCGCAATGTCCTTGCTTGGAACCGTGGTGAGCGGCAGAAGATTTTCGTTTTCCGGTCAATCGCTCTGTCGGGGCGATGGGCGAGGCAGTTCATGGCGAACGCGTTCAGGCGCATTTGCTTTGTCATCATCAGCAGCCTCAGAAGGCGCTGCGTCGCTCCCTGGGTAAGGAATTTGCTAAGTCCATGTCGCACTTCACGCCCAACCCGATGCGTTCGATACCGAGCAGGCATGACAAAGCCGTCGACCAAGGCCGGATCGCACATGGCGCTAAAGCAACTGGCCGATGCTTCAGGGGAGCACGGTGCGTACCATGAGCCAGTAAAGCCCGGCCGACAAGATCGCCGCTGAACAGAAGTAGACCACCGCCGGAT
>DATNNZ010000450.1:0-26834 GCA_035601575.1 Chthoniobacterales bacterium | reverse complement strand
TGGCAGATTAAAATCAATTGCCGTCGAAAATTTCCGACAGAACAGAACGCAACGTTCGGAAATCCCATTGGCCAGGCACCACCGCCTCGCCACAGGCAGCATACGTCAACTCTGAACCTAGCCGGGCGAACAACAGCCTGGATATCTTGCCCAATGGTCCCATCCCCATCGCTGCCACTCTGATCCGGGATTGGTTAACGAGGAAATTGCCGATTCGAACCATTTCCTCCCAGTGGTTCAATCTCACCGAAATCTTAAAGATCGCATCTGGATATCGCGCCTCGGTTTCGGTTGCCCAATGCTCCATCTGTTCGACGCCCGGCGTTGTTTCAAAATCATGAACTGAGACAATCAATTGTTTTGCTGAGGTACGCGCAGCGGCAATCACGTCCGAGTAAAGGCTAAAGTTCCGCAATTCGATGTCGATGTAATCTACCTGCGGGAGAAGTTCTCGAAAGAGATTCAAGCGCTCGCTTTCGCTCAGACTTTCCTTTCCGCCTTCTCTGGGGTCACGGATTGTCAAAATTTTCGGCAGCCGCAAAGGTTTTAAGTATTCGTGCGGTTGGATTTGTTCGGTGATTAGGAGGTCCATACGCAATTCGCACAAGTCGAGCCCCGAAAACTCGCCCCCGGTCACAAGCTCCCAGTCGGCTCGCGACGCGACCACTCCGACAATCCTGGGCTTGCGGTCGGGCATATCAATAGGGTCGAATTTGGTCTCCATGAACGTTGGGCCATCAAGGGGAAAATCAAAGAATAGGCAGCCTCGGCTGTTAGGGCGCAAGCAGGAAATCGATCTGACGCGCAAATCTCACCCGCCATCTGCGTCCACGAGCTGATCGCGGGCTGGAAAGCTCTTGCACAGACGGTGCGCGTTTGTTTAAGAGCCTGTTTTCGCGCTTCGGGAGCTAAGTGGAATCGCCTAGTTTCTCGTAGAAACGCAGTGCCTCGATCTTTGGCACCAATCGGTGTAGGGGGTAGATGCCTTTATCTCCGTTTGATCCCGGGTCCTGAATCAGATAATGGAGCCCTCTCTTTCCGACGATGACCACAAAATGTGTAACGCCGGACGTGAGGCGAATTCGAATAATGACCGGATTTCCGCGCAGCAGGTTGCTATCGATTAGATAGTAAGAAGGCGCGTCTTCATAAATGTGTCTGGCCTTTTCGGGAGCGAAAGCGGCTGCCTTTTCCCAATAGAGCCAGCCCTGGGGAGTGTAACCGCTGTTGTTGGTCAGAAAGGTATTGAGTACGCCCGGGTCGATGTTCACACCGTAATAAGCAAGCACCATGGCCGCAGAGCTTACGGCGCAACCTTCACCGCCCATCGTTGAATCGGTTCGGCCGAGTAAATCGTCCGTCCAGCGAGGGTCCGCTTGAGCGAACCTCGGTACATTCAGCTCTAACCGAGAGAGAAAATACAACCCACCGCTAGCCGAGATCTCCCTCTTACCGAAATAGTAGATCGAACCGCCGGCTATCAATAACAAGAATATCAAGACCGCTGCTCCGGCGATCAACATCGGTTTTCCGCGATGACTAGCTCGATATTCGGTCGCGGGTGCGTTCGCCTCAATCTTTTCAATCTGCATGAGCGATCCTCAAGGGATCCATTCACGGTACCCAATTTACTGGTTCGTGCCGCATTTTTGTTTCGAATAGGGTCTAAACTTTTCATTCTTTGACCGATGATTTTCGATTACGCCTGTACAAATGTTCGCAATTCGCGGCAGAATGTGCATCGGCCGGCAATAAAACCAGATGGCCTGTAAATTGCGGATTAAAGTAGTAGACGTAGGATGAAAAGCAGCTTCCTCCAGCACAACCGGCGATACCTGCTTCTGGTTGTTATCCTGGTACCGCTGCTGATTTCGGGGCTATTCTTTTACGTTTCGCGGCAGATCCGAAACCAGCAAACCACGGCCCTTCGCTGGGTTCGTCACTCCTATCTGGTACGCGAGAAACTCTTCAACGTCGAGGCTTTGCTCTACCGAGCTCAAAGCAACGAACGCGGTTACGTAGTGAGCGGGCGTCCGGAATACATGAGAATATACATTCTCACCAGAGCGAATCTGCTGCTTCAGAGTGCCCTCCTTCGCATCTTAGTCGCAGATAATCCGGCCCAGGAGAAGCTCGCCGGCGATCTGCAGACAACGCTGCAGGCCAAATTGGCAGAACTGACACAAGGGACAGAATTGCGCGTCGCCGGTGACGAAAAGGGGGCCGGTGCTCTGGTGAATTCAAGCGCCTGGAATCTGACAGCCACCGCCCGCCAGCAAATTTCAGCGATGCGGGTTACCGAGGACAAGCTGCTGGCTGAGCGCAATTTGACCAGTGAGGACAAGCTCGATCTGAGAGAAAACATTTCCACCGTTCTGTTACTTACGAGCACTGCGTTGATCGTTGGTGCCGGTATCCTGTTCCTGCGGATTCAATTGCTGCAAAACATCATCACTGTCTGCGCTTGGACCCAGCGCGTTAACTACCGGGGTAAGTGGATGCGAATGGAAGAGTTTCTTTGGGAACGCTTTCACGTCAAAGTGTCGCACGGCATCTCGGAAGAAGCATTTGACGGAGTAATGGGTATTGTCGGAAAGAAATTAACCGTTTCAGAAAGGCGCAACGAAACGCCCTCGGTCCGAGAACCCAATGAAGATCCGTCCGCAAGTTGAACGTCGATATGTAGAGATCGTCGCTCTTTTCGGATTGATTGCATTTGTTGCCGGTTGCTCAAATCTCGGAGGCTTCAACCAAAGCAAGAGCGCGCTTTGGCGGATTCGCGGAGAGCATAACGTCGTCTATCTACTGGGCTCGGTTCACATCTTGCCAAAAAGCGCTTATCCGCTTCACCCGGCATTGGAACGCGCTTTTGCCGATTCGAAGCAGGTGGCCTTTGAAGTCGACATTGGCCGAGCGACGGGTGGACGGGTCCGCGAGGCGTTCAGCGAAATCGGGGCTTATCCGAAAGGGGACGATTTATCGCGCCACGTCTCTCCGCTCACACTGCAGATCGTAAAGCTGACCTGCGCAGAACTGGGCATTTCCTACGAAAAAGCGAAGAAATTCAAACCAAGTCTGTTAGCCGAACTGTTGACCCTCCGTTACACCGAATTGGCTGGATTTAAGGAGGATCTTGGAGTCGATATCTATTTTTATCAGCGAGCCAAGGCCCTCAACAAGCCGATCTTCGGTCTCGAGACCATAACCGATCAAGCAAACGTCCTGGCCGAGAATGGAAAAAAAAGCGAAGAGCAACTTCTGTTTACCATTGGAAGCTTACCCGAATACAAAATCGCATTGACCGAAATGGTGCAAGCGTGGCGAAACGGTCAGGTCGACGTCTTAGATCGATTCTTAAATCAAGATGAGCGGAATGATCCGGAGATGTTCTATCGTATGTTCGCAAAACGAAACGCACGATGGTTGCCTCAGATCGAGAGACTGACCCGCGAAAAATTTAACTGCCTGGTTATCGTTGGAGCGGGCCATTTGGTCGGTAACCACGGTTTGATCGAAACACTCCGTCAACGCGGTTATCGAATCGAACAGCTCTGAAGCAGCCCGCCAAGCAGACGGTAAATTACTTACTCTCCAAAGGCTTGAGCCTCCGCTTCCAGTCCGTCGGCTACCACTTCGACTTTGATCAGGTTGGTCTTTCCCGTGACATTGTAGGGAGTGCCAGCCGCGATCGCCAAAACGTCGTCCGGTTGCGCTTTCAGAATTTTCGTGGCTGCCTCGGCACTCAAGCGTACCAGGTGGGCAGTGCTCGTGATCATTGGAACCAGTGCCGGTTCAACGCCCCAAGTCAAACTCATGCGACGGCAAGTCTCCGGGGACGTACATAATGCGATAATCGGCATTTTTGGCCGGTGACAGGCGACGCGTCGCGGAGTGGTCCCAGAGGTCGTAGCGGTAATGATTGCGCGGGCCGAAACGGTACTCGCGATCATCGCGGTTGCTTGTCCCACCGCAGCATCGAGGTCAGCATTTCGCGATAGTTCTGGCAGACCGGGTAGCTCTCCATTCAACCAGGCCTGCTCCGCGCGCGCAGCGATCATCGCCATGGTCGACACCACCTCGACCGGAAACTTGCCGACCGCAGACTCACCGGAAAGCATTACGGCATCCGTTCCATCCAGGATTGCGTTGGCTACATCGGCGGCTTCGGCTCGCGTCGGTTTGTGGAAGTTAGTCATCGACTCCAACATTTGAGTCGCCGTGATCACCGGTACACCGGCTTGCCGGCACGCTGAAATAATCTGTTTCTGCGCAATGGGAACATCTTCGAAGCTCATTTCCAGTGCGAGGTCGCCGCGAGCGACCATTACGCCATAGCATTCCTTGACGATGCGTTCGATGTCTTCGAGCGCGTTCTTTCGTTCGATTTTAGCGATCACTGGAATGTTGGCTCCTCGTTCGGCCAAGGCTTGCTTCAAAAAACGGACATCGGAAGCAGATTGCACAAAAGATAGCGCGAGGAAGTCGAGTTGCTCGGCAACGGCAAAGTCCAAGTCCTGGTAATCTTTGGTCGTTAACGAAGGCAGCGAGACCAGCCGATTTTTCAGGTTAACCCCTTTGTTGCTCTTGAGGTCCCCTCCCCGGAGAACGTCGCAGAGCACCTCACCCCGCGGCATTAGCGCAATGACCTGGAGTTCGATATTGCCATCGTCCAACAAAATAACGGTTCCGTGTGCGACATCATTTGCCAGTCCCCGAAAGCTAACGGCGATGCGCTCCGGAGACCCGACTATCGGTTCAGGTGAGAGAATGATCTTGTTTCCGCTTTTGAGCGGGATCACGCCGTTCTGCATCTCGCCTACGCGGATGCGGGGCCCGCGCAGATCGCCGAGGATCCCGACGGAAACGCCCAACTTATCAGCGACGCAGCGAACACGCTCGACAAGCGGCTTTGCTTGCTCGGCGGAACGATGCGAGAAATTCAGCCGGACGACATCCATGCCAGCCTCCATCAGGCGAACAAGCATATCCTCGCTCTCACTTGCCGGTCCGATTGTCGCAACGATCTTTGTTCTTTTTGCCGGTCGCGCCATGGTTCGCATGGTTACGCAGAGTTCAGACGTGCACAAGGCCGAAACGGTCTTGATCGCGTGGCTGGTGCACCAAGTCTGAGGCTCGTATAACAGCGTTGGGAGCGCCGCCGGATGACTCGCGAGACGGCGGCGAGGCGAATAGCTGAGGTCCTATTTAACGAGCCAGCAACGCGGCGAGGCGCCGGCGCCGCCCTAACCCAACGGGTTGCGCGAATTTTGGCCGGGTACTTTTGTTGCTCGTCGGTCAAAGACCACAGCGGGTATTCTCCGTGCTCGCGCCGCGCACCCAGCCAAAATTCGCAGCAGCGCTGCTGTACGGGCCTCAGACTTGGTACACTAAATCCCCGGACCGCCGTCATCCGCAGAAGGCGTTAGTGTGCGTTATCGTCCGAGATATTAAATCCCGTCGCCCGCAGCGCTTTGAGAGCCTCTCCTAGCTGGCGATCGCGAACTAAAATGTAATCGGTGTCGAAAGTGCCTACTGGCAGGATCCCGATCCCAGCATGAGCCAGGGGAACAGCAACCGACACAAGAATACCGACCAGATCAAGATCGAGTGGACCTTCGATCTTGATTGCGCGCCAACCACGGCTAGCTCTCACATTTTCCGGTACGGAGCTGCTCGCACAGATAATCGAAAGCTCTTCTCTGATTCGCGACACAGAGTAAAAATCACCCCCAGTTGCCCAGGCGGGTATCTCTTGTCCACGTTCGAGTCGGCATACCGCAAGCAGATCGGGCAACAACAATAATTTGAGTCTTGGCGGCTCCATGGGGTCGACAACATGGCAGAGCTATTGGAGTTGCGCCACTAAGACTTGCGAAAAAGTCGGTCCGCATCCTTCGTTGCAAATCGACCAATTGCGTGCGTCCTTCGCGTTCTTCCAATGGAAATTCAACGCTTACCCGGATTCCGCGACTTTTATCCGTACGAGTACGCCTGGCGGAATTACATTTGTGAGGGTTGGCGCAATTGCGCGCGTTCTTTTGGATTTGTCGAATATGATGGGCCGACCTTAGAGGCGACCGACCTGTATCGAAAAAAAAGCGGCGAAGAGCTGAAAACTCAGTTGTTCCGGTTTTTCGATCCGGGCGAGCGCGATATTTGCCTTCGTCCGGAGATGACTCCCACGCTGGCGAGACTGGTCGCGGCTCGGGAGCGAGATTTCAAAAAACCGATTAAGTGGTTCAGCATCGCTTCTTTCTTTCGGTTTGAAAAACCGCAGAAAGGTAGACTGAGAGAATTCTTCCAAGTGAACTGCGATTTGATTGGCGATTCATCCGCGGCTGCGGATGCCGAGCTAATCGCGCTGGCGGTGGCCATGTTTCGAGGGTTCGGACTAACCGAAAATGACTTCTACGTTCGGGTAAATAATCGAAGGCTTTGGCTAGATTTCATTCAAAAGCGCGATATCCCGCCCGAACGATTGACTGAGTTTCTTGCGATCATTGATAAGATAGAGCGCGAAGAACAGAGTGCTACCGCGCGAAGACTGGCGGACTTCAACGTCACCTGGGATGAGGTGCAAGCCTTTCTGCAAACCCCGGCGGAGGCGATCCCGGGCTTCGAGGCTCTCGCGCAAGAGCTGCGATGGAGAGGAGTGGCAGAAATGGTAAAATTGGATCTTACGGTCGTCCGCGGCCTTGATTATTATACCGGTCTGGTTTTCGAGGTTTTCGATCGCCAACGCCAAAACCGTGCGCTGGCCGGCGGCGGCCGATACGACAATCTCATCAACGTCATTAGTGATGGGGCCGTGGATCTCCCTGCTGCCGGGTTTGCCATTGGTGATGTGGTATTGCAGAACCTTCTGCAGGAACTCCCTCATACGCGAACCAAGGCGGACAATTCCTTGGCAATGAACCGGCCTCGCGCCTTCGTTATCATCGCGGATGAGAATCGACGACCCGAGGGGTTACGATTGGTCGCGGCGCTCCGAGAGAACCAGATCGTGACTGATTTCTCTCTCCAGCCAATTAAAGTCGGCAAGCAATTTCAGATGGCTGAATCGGTCGATGCGCAGTTCGCGGTCGTCGTTGGACAGGAGTGGCCTCAGGTGAAATTGAAAAATTTGCAGCTACGTGAAGAGACTACGGTGTCGATCGAAGTATTGA
Source organism: Chthoniobacterales bacterium (assembly GCA_035601575.1). Lineage (GTDB taxonomy): Bacteria > Verrucomicrobiota > Verrucomicrobiia > Chthoniobacterales > JAFAMB01 > DASTDH01. The sequence goes on along the minus strand of DATNNZ010000450.1, from coordinate 19,668 downwards.
TCAACCTACTCAAGTCGTAGGACTATAGAATGTATCGCACACATCACTGTAACGAACTTCGCGCCGAACAGGTTGGAGAGGAGGTCACCCTGGCCGGTTGGGTAGCTTCCCGACGGGATCACGGTGGCGTCATTTTCATCGATCTTCGAGATCGCGAAGGCCTTACCCAGGTTGTATTTCGTCCAGATGAATTCCCCGACATCGCCAAAGAAGCGCACGCTTTGCACGATGAGGAGGTAATCCAGGTTTCCGGCCTGGTAGCAAAACGACTAGAGGGTACCGCCAATCCGAAATTAGCTACCGGTGAAATCGAAATAGTCGCTTCGAAACTGACTATCTTGAATCGGTGCGCGCCGTTGCCGTTCCAGCTGGATACGGTGTTGAGCAACGAAGATTTACGGCTGAGGTATCGCTATCTGGATCTGCGGCGTCCGGCGATGATTCATCAACTGAAAACGAGACACGTGCTTAATAAGGCCGCCCGCCAATACCTTGACCGCAACGGTTTTCTTGAGATCGAAACTCCGATTCTGTCCAAGAGCACTCCAGAGGGCGCGCGCGAATTCCTAGTCCCTAGCCGGCTGATCCCGAATCACTTTTACGCCCTTTCCCAATCACCCCAGCAATACAAACAGCTGCTGATGGTGGGAGGAGTCGAAAAGTACTTCCAACTCGCCAAATGCTTCCGGGATGAAGATCCTCGGGCCGACCGCATTACTGAGCTTACCCAGATCGACATAGAGGCGTCATTCATCGAAGTGGCTGACATCTTTAAACTGGTTGAAGGGCTGCTTCACGAGATCTTCTTGGCTACAAAGCAGATCGACATTCCGATTCCTTTCCTTCGCCTCACGTACCAGGAGGCAATGAACCGGTTCGGCAGCGATAAGCCGGATATGCGATTTGCGGCCGAACTGAAGGATTTGAGTGACCTGTTTCGGGAAGCGCAGTTCAAGGTGTTTCGATCCGCGCTCGATCAAGGAGGGGTCGTTAAGGCGATCAATGCGAAGCGATTTGCCGGCATCACTACCGGGCAAATCGAAGAACTTACTAACCTGGCGAAATTGTCGGGCGCCAAGGGACTCGCGTTCATCAAAGTCGAGAACGAAGAATGGAAGTCGCCGATCGTAAAGTTCTTCTCAGCCTCAGAAAAATCGAAGCTGGAGCACAGGCTGGAAATTGAGGAGGGAGACTTGATCCTGTTTGGCGCAGACAGTTGGGACATCGTCTGTACGGTTCTGGGACGGGTCCGGCTGAAGGTGGCCGAATTGACTGGCCTCATCACCGACCCGGATGCTCTCCGATTTCTGTGGGTTACCGATTTTCCACTAATGGGGTTCGATGCGGCGGAAAACAAGTGGAACGCTATGCATCACCCTTTCACTCGGCCAAAAACGGAGGATCTTCCTTTGCTCGAACGAGGAGAGTTTGGCCAAATCCGAGCAGAAGCTTACGACGTCGTGCTGAATGGAGTGGAGATTGGTGGCGGCAGTCTGCGAATTCATGAGCGAGAGTTACAACAAAGGGTCTTCGCCGCGTTGGGTATTTCGGCCGAGCAGCAAGAGCGCCTTTTCCGGCACCTGATTGAAGCCTTCTCTTTCGGGACGCCGCCGCACGGCGGAATCGCGCTCGGTATTGACCGGCTACTCATGTTGATTACGAACACGCCGAACATTCGTGACGTCATTGCTTTTCCAAAAAACAGCCGAGGTCAGGATCTGATGATGGATGCACCGAGCACGGTATCGCCCAATCAGCTTCGCGATCTGCATCTAGCCCTGAAAAAAGAGTGATTTGAGGCTGGGGTAGCCCTTTCAAAAGGTGAGGCGTCTCGGCGTGTCTCGGAGGACATTACGAAAGTAGAAAGGCGGCCCTTGAGGGCCGCCTTCAAGTTTATCGGGAGACTTAGAAACTTCTTTATTTGGCTGGACTCGCGCTCGGTTGAGCCGCCGTGTTCTCCTTCTTTATCTTCAAAAGCTCGACGTCAAAAACCAAGGTTGAACCCGGGGCAATATCTTCTCCTTCACCTTCGTCTCCGTAAGCAAGATCAGACGGGATGAAAAGTTGCCACTTGGAGCCGACCGGCATCAGCTTAAGCGCCTCTGACCAGCCTTTAATCACTTCATTCACCGGAAAACTAACCGGACCGCCATTCTTTTGGGAGCTATCAAATTCTTTCCCGTCGATGAAGGTGCCCTTATAATTTACTTCAACCGTGTCGGTGTCCTTCGGCTTTTCCCCCGCCCCACTCGTCACGACTTTGTATTGCAAGCCGTCTGGCAACGTGGTTACCTCTTGCTTCTTGCCATTGTCGTCGAGGAATTTTTTGCCGTCGGTCTTATTCTTCTCGGCCGATGTTTTCATTTGCTCTTGCTTCTTAGCCATCTCCTGTTCTTGTTTTTGCGCGAGGTTCTGTTGGAAGCCTTGCATCGTTTGAGTGAGTTGCTCTTCGGTCAGGGCAGTCGGCTTTTTGTTGAGGATGTCGAGAATCCCTTGCGTCAGCGCATCCTGGTTGAATTCAACCTGTAAGCGAAGAAGTGTGCGACCGATATCTGTACCAATCGCATAGCTAAGCTTATCCTTATCGTCCTTTAACGCCGAACTTGCAGCTCCGGGGGAACCAGCCGGGGACGGGCTGGGCTTATCGTCCGCGGCATAAGCAGCCGTCGAAACCGCAAAGACCGCAAGAATAATTTGTGTGCGTTTCATAATAGGCATCCAGCGAGCCTCACCGCAAAGGCAATGACCTGCAACCGGATTTTACTTCATATTGCAAGCAAAAAAAGAGCAGCTCAAAGCCGAACAAGCGCGGGTGGGAAGTGCAATCGAACGGAGTTTTGGGCCCTTAATTGCTTTGGTCCATCTGCCGATCTTCGTCGTCCGGTTGCTCTTCGTCCTGATCGCTCTTTTTCTTTTCTTCGTTCTTGGCCTGATCTTTGAACAGGACTCGAAGAAGATCGCCAATCATTGGTGCCGCCTTCGTACCGCCGTGCGCAAATTCACCGGGCGCACCTTCGTAGAGTGCGGCATAAGCATATTGTGGGTTCTCAGCTGGGGCGAAGCCCGCAAACCAGGCCGCCGTCCGTTCTTTACTCTTCGGCCCCCATTGGGCAGTGCCAGTTTTGCCAGCCACCTTTACGCCGTCCACGGCGGCCGAACCGGCCGTTCCGTTCCTGCTATTCACGACTCCGAGCATACCTTGGCGCAATTCTTCCCGAGTTACCGCGCTGAGCTGGAGTACGTCTTTTGGATGCGGGCTGTAGCTGTAGACCACCTCATTGTTGAGCGTTTGCACCTGCCGGACAATATGGGTTTGATATAAGGTGCCTCCATTGGCGATGGTTGCCATTGCTTGGGCCATTTGCAGCGGCGTGATCAAAATGTCCCCTTGCCCAATAGCAAGGTTAGCCAGGTCACCCGATGAGAAATGCCGCTGGTAAGTGGCTTGCATGTAATCGTCGGTCGGAATACGCCCGTCGGCCTCCCCATTCAGCGGGATTCCGGTTCGTTTCCCAAGCCCTAACCGCTGTGCCCAAGTTACCATGTTCGAAGCACCTAACTTCAGACCGAGTTGGTAAAACCAGGTGTTACACGATTGAGTTAACGCATCACGAAAATTCAAATCACCAGCATCGTTTCGCTTCCAATTGTGAAATACCAAGTTGCCGATCGGCAGCGCCGACGGACAATCAAATTCATCATCCGGGCTGATCGTGTGGCTTTCGAAGCCAGCCACACCCATGACCACCTTGAATGTAGAACCGGCCGGATAGGCAGAGCGGTAGGCCCGCGGCAGAAGCGGAATATTTGGATCGCTGCTTAGCTTTTGGAACTTTTGCTCAGAGATGCTCGGCACAAAATCGTTCGGGTCGATCATTGGCCAGGAGGCTAACGCCAAAATTTCGCCCGTATGAGGATCGACGACCACCATCGCTCCCTTCTTGCAACGCTTCTTGAGGATCTGTTCCGCTAATCGTTGAATCTCGGCATCCAAGGTCGTTACGACGTTGTACCCAGGTTGCGGCGGAGACGCAATGCGCTGCCCGGTGAGTTTTCCCTCCTTATCGAATACCAGGTTCAGCTCGCCTGGCTTGCCCCGGAGCTGGTCATCGAAGGTTTGTTCGAGACCTTCGCGACCCTCGTTGTCCGGCCAAAGTAGATCATTATTCTGCAATGCCTTCGTTTGACTGCCGCTAGTCCGCCCGGTGTAACCGACTATATGTCCGGCCAGCGATCCCTGCGGATACATTCGAAGATATATCGAGCGGAGAGTAAGCCCTTCAGGCAGATGATCCTTCATCTTGTCTACTTCGCTCGGCGGCAGGTCCGATGCGATATCGAACGGGATTAGTCCACGGTTGCGATAGTGTTGGATCACCGAGTCAGCCGTATAGTTCAGCGGCCGATGGGTTAGATTTTTAGCCAGGTTCGCTTCCCGGCCGGCGAAGTCGACGATCTGTTGATCGGTAAACTCCAAAGGAGTCGGGAAGACAATGCTCAGATTGTAACTGACCCGAGTTTGCGCGAGAGGCAATCCGTTCCGGTCGGTGATCAGCCCGCGCGGGGCTGGAATGGTCAACAAGTAAGCAGCTGCCTGCCGCTGCGTTTCCCAGCTTGGTTTTATGACCGATGAGGCGCTCGGGTTGGGGGTCGGTTCTTGGGCTGCGGATACGGAAGCAAGGCTTAGGAACAAAGCCAAGCGGGACAGTCGCGGCATCATGGAGCGACTAAGACAACATCAGTCCGGGTTCCATGCAAATTCTTTCAGCGATTCAAAAAACGCAAAATCGTTTCTGCTAATTTGTCGCTGATACCTGCGATACTCGATATTTCTTCGACTGATGCCTTCCGCAATCGCTCGACGGAGCCAAATTTTTTCAGCAGAGCCTGTTTCCGATTTTCGCTAATGCCAGGACAGTCATCGAGAACGCTCTCGGCTATTCGCTTTTTCAGTAAAAGTTGATGGTAGCTGTTCGCAAAACGGTGCGCTTCATCCCGGATTCGCTGAAGCAACCGGAGCGCGCCAGAATCTTCCGGTAGCGAAAGCGGGAGCGGTCGGCCCGGACGGTAGATCTCTTCAAACTCTTTGGCTAGACCGATGATGGGAACGCTGGCCAATCCGAGCCTTTGCAGTTCTCGACAGGCTGAACTGAGTTGACCCTTTCCCCCATCGACGATGATCAAATCCGGTAATCGAACCAGCCGTTCGGGCCGAACCGGTTGTAACCTGGCCATCGCCTCGTCTACCGGCTCCTGATTGAACTCCGCCAATTCAGGAGCGATCTCTCTGCCCTCGAGCAACACTCTGGAGTACCGCCGTCTCACCACTTCCGCCATACTGGCAAAATCGTCCTGACCGGAAACGGTTCGGATTCGGTACCTCCGATAGTTTGCCTTGTCCGGCACACCATTGCGGAAACTGACCATGGAAGCGACGATGTGCGTGGTTGAAATATTAGAAATATCGAAACATTCCATCACCGTCGGCGGACCTGGCAGGAGCAGGGCGTCGGCCAGCACGGCGAGATCGGCGGCGGGATCAATCGCCGAAGGCAGTGATCCGCGAGTGAATCGCCGAGCAGGCCGGGTCGTTCTCCGCAGATCGTCGAGCATGTTGCGAATTTCTGCCGCTCGCTCAAAGTCGAGCTTCTCGGCCGCCTTTTTCATCTCGGCTTCGAGTTGTTTAAGCAAATCATGATTTTGCCCCTCCAGGAACTCACAGGCTTGCGTTACTCGCGCTCGGTATTCATCCAAGGAAACTTTTCGAATGCACGGCGCGGAGCAATTCTTGATGATGTGATCGAGACAACGTCGATAGTCAGTCTCGCCCGGTTCGAACACCCGGCAGGACCGAATTCCAAAACGTTTACGCATCCAGCTGAGAGTGGAACGAAGCGCACCGGCATGCGCAAACGGACCAAAGTAACGACATCCATCCTCTTTCTTTAGTCGCGTCAGTTGGAACCGGGGAATCGGATCGTTGAGATTTACCTTTACCAAAAGAAATCGCTTATCGTCCCGAAAACTGATGTTGTACTTGGGCCGAAATTCTTTGATCAATTTGCCTTCCAGCAAAAGCGCTTCCGGTTCGCTGCGTACCGCGTGAAACTCGAAATTCCAGACGCTGTCGAGCAAGGCTCGCGTCTTGAGATCAGCCGTCATTTTGCGTGAGGGCATAAAATATTGGCTGAGGCGCTTACGTAGATCACGCGCTTTGCCGACATAGATCACCCGCTTCAGCCGATCCTTCATGAGGTATACGCCCGGTTTGTGAGGCACATCCCGGAGTTTGAGATTTACGTCCGGCTTTTCCTGAAGAAAGACCGATTCCATCACTCTCAAAATAACCTGTCCAAGCCCTAAAGTCTAAGCCGACCCAGAATTGAGCCGGCATCGGTGGCGGACTGTCTTGAACCGATCCGGTTTGCACTTCGCCGGTTCGTGCGTTTAAATAAACGCGGTCGAAATGAATTGCCTTCTGTTTCTGTCTCCACCATTTCTCGCTCAGGAAGCGACTCCGAGCCCTGGTGCCACGCAGGAAACAGTCTTGAAGCTACTGCAAGCCGGCGGTTGGGTAATGATCCCGCTGGTTCTGGCGTCGGTTCTGACCCTTGCTCTGATTCTCGCCTGCATGATTAGTCTGCGCCGGAGCAGTGTCGTGACGCACCGGTTTATGGAAACCGCGGAGGCGCTCCTAAGAAAGAAAGATTACCTCGGGCTGATTGCTGTCTCCAATCGCCACTCGAGCGCAATTGCTAGAATCACTTCACGCACCCTCGACTTTGCTACCAAACATCCTTCTGCGCCTCCCTCCGCCATTCGCGATGTGGCCGAGACTGAAGGCGGGCGGGTCGCCAGCAGCCTCAATCAACGCATTATCTATCTTGCAGATATCGCCACGCTCTCTCCCATGTTGGGTCTGCTGGGGACGGTGGTCGGCATCATCAACTCATTTGGCGTTTTGGCCAGCAACACCACTCAGCCGCGACAAATGTTACTGGCCGGGGGCGTCGCCCAAGCGCTTGTGACAACTGCCGCCGGTCTAATCATCGGTATCGCCGCCATGGCGTTCTATTCTCTGTTCCGAGGGAGAGTGTCTTCGATGATTTCCGATTTAGAAGCCGCCACCACTCATATCCTCAACATCATCTCGTCCCAACGCGCTCGCCGGAATGAACCGTCGGGCGTTTTGGAAAATGATGATCTTTGAGTCCGATGAAATTTCGTCGTCAGGCTGAACCGCCTCAAGCTTTCGGTTTCATGATCGCCCCGATGGTCGACATTCTGCTGGTCGTCCTCGTGTTCTTTATCGTTACCTGGAATTTCGCGCTGGCCGAAAACGAACTAGACGTCCGGGTACCAAGCGCAGCGAAAGCGAACGAGCCACAGCCGTACGTCGGACAGGTTGTGATTAATGTGAAATCGGACGGCACTATCGTCGTAAATCGGCAAGCGAAGACCGGAACGGAGCTTTTGGATCAACTGAAGAAGCTTTCTCAGCTCTATCCCGATCAGGCCGTGATCGTCCGTGGAGATGAAGCCGTAGACTACAAACATATCGTCGAGGTGCTGGATATTTGTCGGCAAGCAGATATTTGGAATGTGGCCTTTGCGACGGGAAAGCCCGAGCAATGAAGATTCACGTTCCAGTAGCCGCTGCGATTTTCGTCGCCACCTCGGCGACCTTATTCGCCCAGGAAGTGCGACGCGCAGTTCCAGCTACTCCGACTCCCAACCCGTTCAATGCGCCGCGGGCGTTGCCGGTCAATCCGGCAACTCCCCAGCCAACGTTGAGTCAGCAATCTATTCTAAATCAACGAATTCCAACTCAGCCATCGGCGGAAAGTAAACGCGATTCAACCTCATCGGGAAGCGCGGCTGAGCCCGACAACAACACCAAGAACCGGGTAGCCAACGATGAAATTCGGCTTGCTCCCAATGGCGAGGGAGAGAATGCGGCGGATCCGGCTAAAGCACAGCTCGCCATCGCGGATGGTCTTTACGTGCGGAAATTGTACGACTTGGCCGTCCCCGAATACGAAAAGTATTTGGGTCAGTATCCGAGCGACTCTGCCCGGCCGTCTGCCATGTATCGGTTAGCCGATTGCTATTCAAAGTTGGGGCAAGACGCACCCGCAATAAACACTTACCGGATGCTGATTTCGGAAATCGGGACTGGCGAATTCGTCGGGAGCGCCGCGTTTCGACTCGCTTCTCGTGCTTTCGACCAAAAGGAATTCCAAACCGCCGCCCCGCTTTACGCAAAAGCGTATGATAATGCGAAATCGGCGGAGATAAAGATAACGGCTCGTTATTACCAGGGGAAATGCCTGGAGCTGACGAATAAGAGAATCGAAGCCAAAACAGCGTACGAAGAGGTAGCGCGGACCAAGGAAAATAATCCTTATCGTGATGCCGCGCGTCTCTCGGTTGCTTACTTCGCGCTCGAGAGTAACCAGAAGGAACAAGCTTTCAACCTCTTTGAAAGTCTTGGCACCGATGCGGTCAAGCCGGTCGTGAAAGCGGAGGCGATGACTCGAGCTGGAATTCTCGCGGAGGATCTGAAGAAACGGGATCGGGCGGAACAACTTTTCAAGTCCACGATTGCTCTCAATGCGGAAGGCAAATGGAAGCAGATCGCACAACTCGAATTGATGAAGCTAGAGTACGACAGCGATAAGTTTTCGCAGATTCTTGATTCGTACGCAAAAAACCTCAATGCCTTGGGAGATGATACCAAGCCGGGCGTTTTGTTGATTGTGGCGAATTCTTATCGCCAAATGGGCAAACACCAGAAAGCGCTGGACATCTACAATCAACTTATCCGCCAGTATTCCGCCACTCCGGAAGCGGTCGACGCGCGATATCAGCGATTGCTATCGCTCGATCAATTGCGCGATCCGAGTCTGGCAAAAGAAGTCGACGCTTACCTCGCTACCGGCCCCGCTCGAGACCGCGCGGACAAAGCCAAGTTGCTGAAGGCCCAGGCCCTGGTCCAACAGAACGATTTCGCGTTGGCAGCGAAGCTCTATCTGGAGCTGGTCAACTCTTCATTGCCGGATGCCTACAAAGCGGACTGTTACTACGCAGCCGGCTACGCCTTCAGCCAGATCCAGGACAAGGAACGATCGATCCAAGCTTTTTCCGGGCTGATCGATCATTTTCCAAACTACAAGAACGTCTCCGAGGCGTTATTGAAACGAGCGCTCCTTTACCAGGAAACGAAAAATTATAGCGCGGCGCTGAAAGACTTTTCAGCAATCATTCAGAGTAACGGTAATTCGGAAGAACGAGAAACAGCATTGCTTCAAAAGGCTCTTACCCTGGGGCAACAGGGTGACTACGCGGCGATGAATGATACTTTCCAGCAGTTGCTGAAAGAGTTTCCCAACAGTCCCGGCGCAGCGCAAGCTAACTACTGGATTGGATGGACTGCGTTTGACCAAAAGCGGTATGCTGACGCGGTCGCTCCGTTGATCGATGCGCGAAAACGCAATCCAACCGAATACGACGAAAAAGTCACTCTGCGGCTAATCTTTTGTTATCAGACACTGAACCGGTCTTCCGAGGCCGCTCGAGAGGTCGATAATTTCGTCAAGAACGATCCCAAAAGAATCTCACTGGTGGCCGACGCATGTCGCTGGCTGGGTGGCGTATTCTATGACGCCAAACAGTACGACGGCGCGGCCAAATATCTTGACCTCATCGCAAAGAATCTAGACAAGACCGCCTTTGATAAAATGGTCTGGCTGACGCTGGCCAATTCGCAGAACCAATTACAGAGTTTCGCCGAAGCGGTTTCCGCCGCGCAAAGCTATTTAGAACAGGCCTCTGACCCGGCCGATCGGGCGCGGGGTTTTATCGCCTTATCTTCGGCCCAGCTCGGAACGAAGCAGTTCGACGATGCGACCAAGGCGGCAGAACAAGCATTGAATCTGCAACCAGAAGGTCGCCTCAACGCCGACGCGCGGATGTGCGTCGGCGAGGTCGAATTTGCGCGAGGCAACTACGAGAATGCCGCCAAATCGTATCTCAGCGTCGCCGTTCTGTACGAGGATCCGGAGGTGACTCCCAGAGCTCTGGAGAAGGCCTACCACGCTTTCCAGCAAGCCGGCAACCAAGATCAGGCGAGCAAGACGTTGTCGGAGCTGAAGACACGTTTCCCCAATTATCAAGCGAAGACTCCGGCCGCCGGGTAACCCGCTCATCGATCGATAGGACCGACGCACCAACTCTTGTCCCGGGGCTTAACCGATCTATCTTAATTGGTTGCCCGAAGCAGCCAATATCTCTGAACCATGACTTTTGCCACGTTGCTGAAAAATCCTTCCCGCCGCGTAAGTCGAGCTCTGACCGAGTTTTCCCGCCGGCTGGAACCGATTGACGACGCCGGCTTATCCGACATGGCTCAGCAGTCACAGGCGATCAGCCGGCGATTTTTCGGTCGAACAATGCGTTTATTCGCGCCGCTTTATTTTTCGAACGAATGCATCAACAACTGTGCGTACTGTGGATTTTCGCGAGACAATCGTATTCTTCGCGTCACCCTCACGCTCGATCAGGTCGAGCAAGAAGCACGTTACCTAGCCGAACGTGGGTTTCGCAGTCTGCTCCTGGTCTCCGGCGAACATCCCAAGTTTATCCCGAATCGCTACGTGGAGGAAGTTGTTCAACGAGTCAGCCAAGTCGTACCCTCGATCGGACTTGAGATCGCGCCGCTTGAGACAGAGGACTATCGCCCGCTCGTTCAAGCCGGTGCCGAAGCGCTGGTCGTTTATCAGGAGACTTACGATCGCGACGCATATGCAGCGCTACACACCGCCGGACCGAAACGTGATTTTGATTGGCGCGTCGAGTGCCCCGAACGCGGGTACGACGCTGGTTTTCGGCGTCTCGGCATCGGCGCGTTATTTGGTTTGTCAGATTGGAGGCAGGAAGCGGTCAGATTGGCCGAGCATGTTGAGTATTTGTTGCGCCGATGCTGGCGAGCTCAGATCACAATCGCTCTTCCGCGGTTACGCCCAGCGGCGGGTGGATTCACTCCCAAAGTGAAATTGTCCGATCGGGATCTGATACAGCTTCTTTGCACGTTCCGGATCAGCTTTCCCCAGATCGGCATCGTTTTGAGCACCAGGGAACCCGCAGCACTCCGCGATCTACTCATGAACCTTGGAGTGACCACGATGAGCGCCGGCAGTTGCACCGCGCCCGGTGGTTACACCGGACAAGGGCGAACCTCCCTCCACTACACCGCGCGCGGAAAATTTAGTGAGGCCGAGGCCTGTTCCGGCGGGGCGGAACCTCAGTTCGCTATTGATGATCACCGTACCTCAACCGAAGTAGCGGAAGCCATCTCTCGCATGGGCCTCGAACCAGTTTGGAAGGACTGGGACACGGCAATCGTTAAAGGATGAAAATTCGCATCAACGGCAATTTGAAAGAGATTGGTTCGATTCGGACTGTGGCCGAGCTGCTCGACGTGCTCGGCATACCTCCCAGTTCCGCGCTAATTGAACAAAACGGAAACGTCATCGCACGACCTGATTTTCAGATCACTGCGGTGAATGAGGGAGACGCGATTGAAATCGTCCAAATGGTGGCCGGAGGCTGAGGAAGCGACGATAGCGCCGACATCGCCGGTAACGCCGATAGGGGAGGAACAGCTTGGCAACTCTTTGCTCTACATGAGCTGCCGTCCGCTAATTGTTTGCTGGTTAGCGATTCTCCACCATGACGCTATCGTCGTTGTCGGCGTTCCCGGCGCTACCGGCGTTACCGGCGATGTCGGCGGTCCAGGACTGCGCTCTTCTCATTGGACTCCGACACCATGAGCGATCTATCCTTCTTGCTCGACGCACCACTTAAAGTATGCCGCGAATCTCGCCAGAGACGATTGAACAGGTTACGGCCGCCCTGAATATCGTTGACGTAATCGGCAGTTATTTTCCGCTTCGTCGCGCCGGCACCGAATTTCGCGCTCTTTGTCCTTTTCATCAGGAAAAGACGCCCTCATTTTATGTCAGCCCGGATAAGCAGACGTTCTACTGTTTTGGCTGCCAACGAGGGGGATCGGTTATCCAGTTTGTTCAAGAGTACGAACATATTGACTTTCCTGAGGCCGTCCGAAGATTGGCGACACGCGCGGGTATTGCGATCCAGCAAGAGGAATTCAGCGCTGAGGAGGAACAGAAGCAGACTCTACGAAAGCGCTTGCTACGCTTACATTTCGAGGCCGCCGACTGGTTTCATCGTAACCTTCTGAGAACGCGAGCCGCTGAGCCGGCCCGCAGTTATCTCAGCCAGCGCGGACTGAATATCGAGACGGCCAAGCATTGGCAAATTGGCTATGCGCCCAATTCGTGGACAGCACTCACCGAGTGGGCACAAAGCAGCGGCTTTTCCCGGGAAGAGCTCATTCTCGGCGGACTGGTAAAGCCCAAAGAGGAAAACAATCCGCGTTCGAGATGCTATGACCGGTTTCGGCATCGCTTGATGTTTCCGATCACAAACGATCTAGGCGAAGTTATTGCCTTCAGCGGCCGGCAGATCGACCCAAATGCAACTGGAGGCAAATACGTCAATTCTCCCGAATCACCGCTTTTTTCGAAAGGAAATATTTTATTCGGCCTTTCCAAATCAAAGCGCGCCATTGCGCAGTCTCGCCAAGCTATCGTGTTAGAGGGACAAATTGATTTAATCACCAGCTTCGAGGCCGGAGTGGAGAACGTGGTTGCACCCCAAGGAACAGCGCTCACCGAACGCCACGCCGTCCTGCTAAAACGTTTCGCGGAAGAAGTTGTGCTGTTCTTCGATGCCGACGCGGCTGGTGAACGGGCGGCAGAGCGAGCGTTGGAGATCCTTTATGGTGCCGGGCTACAAGTCCGAATCGGCGTGCTGCCGGCTGGCGAAGACCCTGATTCGCTGATTCGCAAAGGGGGCGTGGAAACTTTTCGCGTTCTCATTACCGACGCGAAAGACTTTTTTGATTTTGAGATCGAGCGAGGTCTTGGAGGTGCAGGAAGCCAATCGGTTGCTCGCCGCGTGGCTCTCGCTCGGCGTGTCGCGCAATTTGCAGGATTGGTACCGGATCCAGTCGTCCGCGATACAATGATGAACCGGCTTGCTTCCCGCCTGGCTTTACCCCGTGAATCGCTGGATCAAGTTGCATCACAACGCCGGCGATACCAATCTGCTCGCGACTCCCATTTTGATCTCGAGGCGAACAAGGTCGCCGCTCCGATCGGGGCGATCGCGGTGCTCTGCCATGGCGTGTTAACCAGCCAAAAATTACTGCAATGGATTCGCGGGCAGCCTTGGCTTGCGATTTTAGCACCGATCGGTGGAACTGAGTTGCTCCAAAAGATCCTTGGCTCGCAAGTTCAGCCGGAGGTTCCCAATTCCGTGGCCACGTTTCTGGCCGGCTTGGAAAAGGCAGAGGTTGCCGCCATTTCTCAAATCTTGAAGCGAAGACCCAGCGCGGAATCCGTTTGCGCCGAATATTGGACCAAGCGCGCGCTCGGCGAGTTGCGGTCTCGCAAACAGCGTCTGGTAAGTGCAATTTGGCTAAGCGAGGACTCCGAAAATAAAGATTCTGCGGGATCTGCCGAAATGAAGGAAGTAGATGATCTCGAAAGTCTCATCAATCAGGCGGAGCTGGCCTGGAAATCCGCTCGGACTGAGCGAGCCATCAGTCAGTGAGGGTTCCTGGGGATTGGCTCAAACCAAAGAAGTCCTTGACCTCGAAAGTCTGATCACTCATATTTCGCGACTTTCGAGCCGGGCGTCTTGAGTTGTGTTAATCCTTCGTCTCATAGACAGTCACTTACCGACGGATAGGATCAAAGTCTGATCGAGCTTGGATATGGCAAAGGTGACTTCCTCAAAAGCAAAGAAAGCTCGGTCCACAAAATCGAGGAAACCAATCCGCGCTCACCGACGCAAGGCAGCCACCCCCAGATCACCCAAGGTGAACAAAACAAACGTCCCTTCGAGTAAGAACAAAGCGGAAAAACCTGCAATTCCGCCTTTGCCAGAACGAGCGATCGCAGAGACCAGTGTGAACGGGTCCCACCCAGTCAACGGGCGATTGCTACAGTCGGATTCAGGTTTTGACTTGCAAGAGCGACTGCGCGAACTGGTCAAGCTGGCCAAAGAACAAGGCTATCTCACTTACGACGATATCAACGAAGCGCTTCCGGAAGGTATGGCCGATCCGGACGAGATGGAGCAGATCCTGGGACGGCTCCGCTCGATGGAAGTTGAGATTATCGATGCATCCGAGGTCGACCGTTTCAAAGACGGCAAGAAGGACCTCGACGATGAGGACGACGAAAAGGACCAGAAACTCGATATCCTCGATGATCCAGTCCGGATGTACCTCAAACAGATGGGCCAAGTGCCGCTGTTGACTCGGGAACAAGAGGTCGAAATCTCCAAGCGCATCGAAAATGCAGAGTTGATGGTCCAGAAATTCATCACCCGATTTGGATTTATCGCGCGGGCGCATCTGGACCTCGCTCAGAAGTTAATTGAAGGGCGAGAACGATTCGATCGGGTGATCCTCGACAAAAAGATCGAGAGCCGGGAGCGCTACATGAAGGCTTTGCCTAAGCTCTGCGCCCAAGTGGAACGTGCGGGCGAGGACGCACAAGTGCGTTATCGGAATTGGGTCTCGACCCGCGGAACCAATAAAGAGAGCGTGGCCCGCACTGAGTTCCAGCGATCGCATACCGCGCTGATGAAGCTCTATCCCCGGTTTTATTTCAAACAGAAAGTTACCGAGGAATTTGTCCAGTTGGCTGACGACCAGCAGCGCCTCTTTTCTAATCTCCATACCGAAATTGCCCGGGCCGAAAATGCTGGAGCCACGGCGCGAGAGAGACTGGCACAGTACAAGAATCGGCTGCGCGAAATGGAATGCAACGCTTGGCAGCGTTCGGAAGAATTTCTCGAGCAGTACCGCGAGCTTAAAAGCTGGCTGCGAAAGGCGCTAAAGGCAAAAACCGAAATGGTTGAGGCCAATCTCCGGTTGGTCATTTCCATTGCAAAGAAATACACCAACCGCGGGCTTTCCTTTCTCGATCTGATTCAAGAAGGCAATATGGGCCTCATGAAGGCGGTCGAAAAATTTGAATACCGCCGGGGCTATAAGTTTTCTACCTATGCGACCTGGTGGATTCGCCAAGCGATTACTCGTTCGATCGCTGACCAGGCTCGAACAATTCGGATCCCGGTCCATATGATCGAGACTATCAACAAGCTGATGCGAGTGCAAAAGCAGCTTGTCCAGGAATACGGGCGGGAACCGACTCCGGAAGAAGTATCGGAAGAGATCCAACTTCCGGTCGAGCGGGTAAGGGCTGTGCTAAAAATGGCCCAGCAGCCGATCTCATTACAGTCACCCGTTGGCGATAGTGACGACACCAGCTTCGGGGACTTTATCGAAGATAAAGGGGCCGACAATCCGAGCGACATGACCGCGATCGTTTTGCTTCGCGAGAAGATACGTGATGTGCTCGATACACTTACCGAACGAGAGCGACAGGTTCTAGAGCAGCGCTTTGGCTTGGTGGATGGCTATAGCCGCACGCTGGAAGAGGTAGGTCGCCAGTTTAAGGTCACGCGCGAGCGAATCCGCCAAATCGAGGCCAAAGCGCTCCGCAAGATGCGGCATCCGACTCGAATTCGGCAACTCGAGGGTTTTCTCGAGGCTGGCGAGTAGAGCTTTTTGTTTACTAAGAGCCGAAATAGCGTTCTCTTATCCAATTGTCTAGAAACTTGGCGCTTGGAATGAGCGGCGACGAAACTTTCCTCTCCAAGCTGGGTTCAATGTTGGAAGATGAAGGATCAAGAAAATGACGATCTGTGGGAATTGCTGGGGAAAGCAAAGAGATCAGCACCTTCTCCCTTCTTCGTAGCAAAGGTGGTAGCCGCAGCTCGACGGGCCGACGAGAAGCGAAGATCGCTCTGGCGTAACTGGCTGCGTTACGGGCTCCCCGGGGCACTGGCCGGTGCGATGGCCGTTTTTCTCGCTCATTTTTCGGTCTCTTCACATCATCCGGCTGATCTTCCGCCGGTGGTGGTCGCTCAAACCGAGCCGGGTGATCTCGAGGTTATCGCCGATCTAGACGTAGTAATGTCGTCAGAAGAATCCTCAGTATGGCTCGATTCTTCGGCCCACTGATCCTTCTCATCGCAGTAGCCGCAAGCGGATACGGACAAACTCCAACTCCGACTCCTACTCCTACCCCCCAGCCCGCAGCTGCCGTAAAGACTCCTGTCGCCACCGCGCAACCATCTGCTTCCGTCAAACTGGAAGATTTACGCCGGTCAATCGAACAATTGACGCCAGAACAACAGCAAAAGGTCCTGCAAAACCTCCATCGTTGGTTGGCCTTGAGCCCGGACGAACGGGATGTACTCCGGCAAAGACAACGAGTGCGACAGCAGAAGGAAGAAGAATCGGTGACCGAAGCCTACCAAAAATCGGGGCTCCGCTTAAACGAAGAAGGACGTGAAATATTTCGTAAGCTCTATCTGCAGGAGCGCAGGAAGTTGGAAGAACAGCTCGCGAAAGACACCCAGGAGAAGCGCCAAAAGGGAGACGCGACGATCGTTGAGAAATTGAAGAAAGAGCTCGCGAATTCGCCAAACGCTTCGGCTACCAGCACCCAGCGCTAGCGCCTCCAAGATCATCTCAGATCCGATACTTTGCTAAAATGCGGACATACCGAAACGTGTCTCGCATCGGTTTGATCTTGCTGCGCTCACTGCGATAAATCGTCCGAACCGGTACGAATTCGACGCGAAATCCATTTCGGGCGGCCAGTAACAGGCTCTCGGTCTCGAAAGCAAATCCGTCGCTGGCTTCATGCAAGATGGGAAGCAATTCGTAACGGGCCATTCGATAGCCGCATTGACTATCCGGCAGTTCTCGATGGCACAATTTGCTGATCTGCCACGACATAAATTTATTCGCCCACCGGCGAATAACCGGCATCGTCGCGACATTCCGCATTCGGTCGCCGACAATAAGGTGCGCCTGCGTCGCAGTAGCTTTCGCTAAGAATTTTGGAATTTCGGCCGGATCATGCTGACCGTCGCCATCCATAAAGAGAAACAATCCAAAACTATCGGCCGCCTTGCGCAACCCCGTCTTAATTGCTGCTCCCTTGCCCAAATTCTCGCGGTGACGAATGACTTCAGCCCCAGCCTCGCGTGCGACCTGCGAGGTTTGATCAGGTGAGCAGTCATCAACCACGACGACGTGATTGAGATGCTCGAGAACGGCGCGTACCACCGTTCCGATAAACCGCTCCTCACCGAAAGCAGGAATGATTGCGCAAACGGTTTCCCTGGAGGCTTGAAGCATGAAGCAATGCAGCTATCCGGTACCTCTCCGGGCAACGGGATGGTAATCTGCCGCGTGGTAGGAACTTCGGACCAGCGGACCGGAAGCCACGTAGTCGAAACCCTTTCTCAGGGCGACCTCGCGGTATAGTTCAAAACTTTCCGGGGTCACATATTCGACCACCGGCAAATGGTTCGGACTGGGACGCAGATATTGTCCCATGGTCAAAACTTGCACGCCGGCTTCCCGCAGATCGTCCAAAGCCTGGAACAGCTCGTTCTCAGTCTCTCCCAGTCCGAGCATAACACCGCTCTTGGTCACAACTGCCGGGTCGATTCGCTTCCCTCGTTTTAGAACCTGCAGCGAAAGACGATATTTTGCACGGGATCGGACGGCCGGCGTCAACCGTTCCACGGTCTCGAGGTTATGATTGAAAATATCAGGCTCAGCTGAGAGCACCGTCTCAATTGAAGCATCCTTACCGTTGAAGTCCGGGACTAACACCTCGATGATAATCCCTTTTTGAACGTTCCGAATTGCCAGAATCGTGTTCGCAAAATGAGCAGCGCCGCCGTCCGCTAAATCGTCTCTCGCCACCGCGGTCACCACCACATGTTTCAATCCAAGCCGACGCACTGCTTCTGCCACCCGGTCCGGTTCGTCAGGCTCCAGCGCGAACGGTTTCGCGGTCGACACGGCGCAGAATCCGCACGCCCGGGTACAGCGCTCTCCGGCAATCATTACGGTGGCTGTTCCCTGGCTCCAGCATTCCCAACGATTTGGGCACTGCGCGGATTCGCAAACGGTGTGCAGCCTTAGATCCGAAATCAGCGACTTCGTCGAGAAAAAGACTGGATTTGAGGGTAACCGAACTTTAATCCAGTCCGGTTTCTTAGGTTGATGGAGCGTCGGATCAATCTTCGAAGACATCGTTAGTGATCAAGCTAGCGAGGGGGTTGCTCAAAAGCAACCGGTCACCCACGAGTAGGCGCAGCTTCCAGCTGCGACTTTTCGCACCTGGAAGGTGCGTCTGCTGCTGTTAGCGTTTCGAGAACTGAAAGCGCTTACGTGCACCTGGCTGGCCCGCCTTCTTTCGTTCCTTCATCCGCGGATCACGGGTAAGCAAACCCTCTTCCTTTAATGCCGGCCGCAGCGCCACATCTACTTCGAGCAGTGCGCGCGCGATACCGAGACGAACTGCACCAGCCTGGCCGGTTGGACCGCCGCCAGAAGCTCTAACCTGCACGTCGAATGCATTCGTCGTTTTGGTTACTTCAAATGGCTTGAGCACGGTCAATTGTAGAGGAGCGGTCGGGAAATATTCTTCAAATGGGCGGCCGTTAACTTCGATCTTTCCTGAGCCACGGGAGATACGCACCTGGGCAACCGAGGTCTTGCGACGGCCGGTAGCGGAAAATGTCTCTGCCATAAATGCTTGTTTCTGACGCTGTTGGATTAAACGACGGGAATCGGTTGTTGGGCTTCGTGCGGATGCTGGTCGCCGCGATAAACCTTGAGCTTAGTAAATACCGAACGGCCCAGCCGGTTGTGAGGGATCATGCCCTTTACCGCGCGTTCGATCAATAGCTCCGGACGACGGGCACGGCGCCGTTGGACGTTCTCCGATTTGTGCCCTCCCACGTAGCCGGAGAAGCTCGTGTACTCTTTCTGTAGCTCCTTTTTGCCGGTAAGAAGGACCCTTTCCGCGTTGATCACTACTACAAAATCTCCGGTATCAACGTGCGGCGTGAAGATCACCTTCCCTTTGCCACGCAACAGATTGGCCACTTTAACAGCAACACGCCCCAGAGGCTGGTTTTTTGCGTCGACGATATACCATTTTCGATCCACATCGCTCGCTTTGGCTGAAAAAGTCTTCATTTCTGGTCCGGTAAAAAAGAGCACGAAAGCTATTGTCCTCTACCGCGCCTGTCAATTTCTTTGTTTTCAGCCGTGCCGCCCAACTAACGGCTACTGCTCCCTACCGATCAGACCCTAACCGCGGATGGTCCTTAATCGTAGACCGGGCACTAGTGCATCGTCTCATATGTAGCTGGCATATGGGACGACGCACTAGATTCCAGCCGGGAACGGTGTTATCCGGAACAAATGATGCGCCGTCGACTCTTAGCTGTGCTCTACGGACTGGCATTGTTCGCTTTTGCGCAACTTTCGTAGGGTGTCGCCGATATTCGGGCCCTGCTGCAAAAGGCTGATCAACTGGAAGATTCCGATCGTCTGAGCGAAGCACTCGAAGTGTTGAAGTCCGCGGAACAGAGCGATCCGGAGAATCCCGAGGTTCTCTACCGCATTTCAAA
>DATNNZ010000449.1:0-56771 GCA_035601575.1 Chthoniobacterales bacterium | reverse complement strand
CGGCAAAAAGACGAAGGTGGATCGAATGCGCAATGATAGGCAAGAGCGCCGGTCCAGACCGCATACAGCAGACAGAAAAGAAAAGCATTCTGAGAAACCGTTAGCGTGGCGATTCCGACGAATGTCCCGAGCGCGACACCGCATGATTGTTTACTGAAAAGCAACCAGCATGCGTGTTTATCTGAGTGACGGCTGATCACAATAGCCATACAACTCCAATAAGGCTCCGGCCACGCGTAGGTGTAGCTAATCCAGATGGCGAGCGAGCAAGCGAGAGCAGTTTTCATCGCCTGGTTTGCCGCGGAAAACTCCATGGAGGTCTTTGCGTCTGCGCTCACAGCACCGTTAGTTTGTGGTATCGATAGAGACCACTGCAGTTTGACCCATGCGCAGCGGGAAGGCTGGATCTGGATCCATGATATCTACTCGGACGGGGAATCTTTGAGGCAAACGGACCCAGTTAACGGTCGGAGCCACCGTTGGAAGCGAATCCGACAGGACCACATCCTGCTGGGTTATGCCCCATCCCACACCCTGCACGATCCCGTGGAAAACGTGACCTGGGTAAGCAACCAGTTCGACTTTGGCCTTTTGTCCAGTCCTAATCTTGTGCAGTACCGTTTCCTTGAAATAGGCGATGGCTCTCCATGAATCGTCAGTGACCATGGTGAAGAGCGGTTCTCCTACCTTAATATAGTTGCCGGGAGGAAGGTCCAGGTTTGTTACCATTCCTGCCTTTTCCGCCATGACTCGGGTGTAACTCAGATTCAGCTGAGCATTATCCAGAGCAGCCTTGGCGGCCAAGACACCGGCGTTATCGCTGCCTTGAAGTTGTAAATTATGCTGCGCCCTCAGAAAGCTCGCTTTTGCCTGATCACGCTTTGTTGTCGAGTCCTGGAGTTCCTGAATCGAGATAACCCTAGTCTGAAACAGCTTTTCTGCTCTTTGAGCGTTCGCCTCAGCCAGAGCAAGAGTAGGTCGGGCGTTTTCGACTTCGTCTCGCAAGGACTCCAGGTCCTGCAACGCATGAAGATGGTCCGCCTTAGCTTTATCAACTGCTAGCTGAAACGGTTCAGGATCGATTTGGAGTAACTCTTGTCCCTGCCGGACCTTCTGGTTATCGGCGACTTCGATTTTCTTCAAGGGCCCGTTCACTTGAGCCGCGACTCTGATTACATCCGCCTGGATATAGGCATCGTCGGTCATCGGATGCTCAAAACGTTCGTGCCAATAGGACAAACTACAGCCGATCGCTCCTCCGATGAGAAGCAGGCGTAAATAACGAAAATCTAATTGCCACATCTTGTGCTGCGAAAGAGCTCGATTCCGTTTTTGGACAACCGGATTCAACGCTTCTGCACCTTCCATGGTGGGATTCATTTGGAGTTTCCTAACGCCTTTTAAAAAAGGCCGACCACAACACAAACGCAAAGATCACCGCCAAGCTCGCATAGTCGACCGTAAGCAGCTTTGTCCGCCGAGACATCAGCTGAATCAGCTTTCCCAAGACGACACTCAGCAGTCCGCCTACAACGAGGCAGACTAACCAAATGGGCATGTAGATGCCGCACCAATTGACTTCGTACATCATGGTTCAGTCCATTTTAATGACTCGATCCGTACCGAGTCACCACTTGCTATTCGATCCTCTTATGCTGCTCTGTTGCATGGGAGTTTTAGTTAATTTCTCTGAACTCTTTTGGGTACTGGCCGTTTCAATCCCTCAGTTGGTACCAATCGCGGTTCGCCGCCACAACGTCCTCATGGGGCTGCGTATCCGTCTTTCCGACGTATGCATTGCGGAATCCTTTTCCCGCTCCGGTATCAATGCTGTTGCATCCGATAAATCCCACTAAGCAGATAGCCGAGACCATCACGAGTAATTGACGGATGGAATTGGTATGAATTGATTCCTGAATTTTCATATTCCAACCAAGCGCCAATTTCATTTATAAGTCTAAATGGAAGATTTTGGATCACGTATAAAAATACTTATGACGTAAGCCGGCCATTTTGAGCCTTGGTTTTTAAGGAGAGTATGCGCTGGTGGCTTTTCTCGGTTCGGACTGATATTAGTGAAACTATGAGCACCCAAGATTCCACTGCGACGATGGCGGTGTTCCTCGACCTGGAGAACATCGCACTCGGAGCTCGTGATGCCCATTACCCTGCATTCGACGTCCGGAAAGTGCTCGAACGCCTCCTGCTTAAGGGACAGATCGTCGTCAAGAAGGCCTATTGCGATTTTGACCGATACAAGGACTTCAAACGCAGCCTGCATGAAGCTGCCTTTGAGCTCATCGAGATCCCCCACTTGCGCCAGTCGGGCAAGAACTCCGCCGATATCCGGATGGTGGTGGACGCACTGGACCTTTGTTACACGAAAGGACACGTGGACACTTTTGTCATTATCAGCGGCGACTCCGATTTCTCACCGTTGGTGAGCAAGCTCCGGGAGAATGCGAAAACGGTTATCGGCGTCGGCGTCAAGAACTCAACGTCCGACCTGTTCATTAGCAATTGCGACGAGTTCCTGTACTACGACGACTTGGTTCGAACTGAGACATCGAAAACGCGCAAACGGAGCGCAGCGACTGCTTCCGCCTCCAAAGCTATCGTCGACGCGAGCAAACGACCGCCGGTTACTGACGCGCTAGACCTCTTGGTGGAGACGGTGGAAGCGATCACTCAGGAGCGAGGAGAGGATGAGAACATCTGGGGTTCGATGATCAAGCAGGCCATCAAACGCCGGAACCCTGGATTCAACGAGCGCGCCTATGGATTTCGCTCGTTTAACGATCTGCTCCTGGAAGCCGAGAAAAGCGGGCTGTTGAAATTGGAGGCCGACGAGAAGTCGGGGGGCTATACGGTTCGGGCGGTAGAATGACCGCGCGTATGGGTCTGACGTCGTTTGTCACCAGGTTTGGATCCGGCAGCCGCCGGGCCTCCATCGAATATTCAGCGGCGTCGCTTGAACTCACGTGGTAGGGGCAATCTCGAACTTCAAGCCTAAGTGATCATAGAGACACTTCTTGCTGCCATCTCCAGACAAGGGAGCGCCGTGATACGCTTCCACCGCTATTTCGACGTGCGACAGTTCGACCGCGTCGCGGTTCCTATCCGGAAGCTGATCGAAAAGCAGAGAACTGAATGCCTTCCAGTCTTCATTTCGGTCGCGATAAATACCGTATCGAGCCCAGCCCTTTGCGCCAATGAACGACCTTTGAAAAATAGTACGCGTCTCCGCCTGATCTCGAGCCGGCTGCGGATCGACGACGGCCCATGCTTGCACCAAATCCGGATAAGCTGAAATCAACTGGAGTACGCCCAGCCCACCTCGGCTAAAGCCCGTTGCCACGATCCGCCGCTTCGCATATCGCTGGGTTAAAAACTCGGCGAGGTCGTTCACGTATACTCGCCAGTTCCAACTATCGATGTTCGGGAGCGGCGGTGCTTGGGGAGCAATGACGAGTGCTCCCGGAAGACACCCAAGGATCGCCTGAAAGGGAGGCGTCTGATGAATACACACCTTGGGAAGTTCATTAAGTGAGGAACCGGCTTCACCCATACCGTGGAGAAACAGAAGAACGGGAACGTCCGGATCCGAATCGGGCTCAACTTCAAGAGCCGGCAATTCTTTCACTCCGGCCAAAACGACGGGAACCGTGACGATACGGGCGCGCATCACAAACCTCTAACTCAGTCTTAGTCGCACGCAACCATGCATTGGTGGATATCCTGGGAGATTGTCTTCATGCGAGAGAACCTTGCCGAGTGAGGCGGTGCAGGTAAGGCATCGGCGCATTCCGGTAGACGCTCGAATAGTGTTTCTCGCTCTTTTGCAAGATTCAAAAAAAATTTCTTGTCCAAGGCTCTCGCCAGTAAGAATTCTCGCCTTTGGTGAACACGAACAAATAGCCGATAGCCAATAGGCTCACATCTGGACCCCTTCGACGAAGAGCAATCTTCTGGTCAGTGCCTTGGGACGGATAGCGAGCGCTTCAGCGTACTCCGGCGATCGATACCACTCTCGCGCCCTCGCCATGGTTGGAAATTCAGCGATCACTATGGCTTGGGGTGCGGGCTCACCCTCTACTTTCTCGACAGCGCCACCACGAACGACATAATGGCCGTCATATTGCTTGATCGTAGTCTGGGCTAACGTTCGGTATTGCTCCATTAGCGCGGGGTCAAGGATCGCGGAGATTTCGGAAATCACATATGCGGCCATAGTTCTCTCTCTAATCTAGTTTATTGGTAAGATATCTCGGCTAGCAAAGCCAATCCGAGACAATCACTATCTTATCTTGACAAGGGACTCGCGCAGGATATGTGTTCGTCTGAACAGCCTAACGGACACCCAGTGCTTCTGTGGCCAAGCAAACAAATCCCGGCTGCTGTCACGCAATCACTCAAAAACTAGCAACGAAGGAGACTAGCAATGAACGTCGTCGAAATTGCATTCAGCGTTTATCCAGTAACTGACTTGAAACGGGCGCGCGCTTTTTACGAAGGGACTCTCGGCCTGAAGGCCGCTGCGGCCTACGAGGGCAACGGAACGGGTTGGGTGGAGTACGAGATCGGCCCAAGCGTTTTGGCCATCGGAGCCGGATCCGAACAATTCAAACCGTCCGCTAATGGCGGCTCGGTCGCGCTGGAGGTCGAGGATTTTGAAGCGGCGACCAAGGAATTGAAGGAGGGTGGAAGCCGGTTCGTCATCGAACCGACAGAGTTCCCGGGTTGCCATATGGCTGCGGTTCTTGATCCGGATGGAAACACGATCACTATTCATAAGCGGAAACCGTGAAGTGGGAAATTCTGCGGCGGACCATCGTGGGCTCGATTCCTCGCTGCGCGATCGGTCGTTTCCGGGCGTCGCAAGCGACGCACCCTCCGAGCGATGGGGATGGCCTCGCCACGATCTGACTGCGCTCCCCTATCGGCTATCGGCTATCGGCTATCTTTTATGTCCGAGCCGGTTCTTCCCATTTACCCGACTGAGCGGAGCGGAACACTGCCTCGATTATCGCCATATTCTTGATCGAGCCTTCTAACGGAACCGGTAACTCCCTGCCTTCGCGTATGCTTTCCGAGAACAAATCACCTTGGATCGTGTACTGGTCAGCAGTCTGGTACTCCACCGCTTCAGCGCTTCGGCCCGCGGGATCGGCTCCATCGTCTATATATATACGGCATGGACGATCGGGCGGCGCATTGAACGGTATCTCGACCTCGATCCGGCCCTTGGTTCCGAAGATCTGTACCTTCTGATAAGGTACAACCTGCGTACTACAGGTGAAAACAGAGTGCCCGGAAGGGAAATAAAGTACCCCGGAGGCGAGCACATCGGTATGCAAATCCGGATCCTCTTCGATCACTCCAAACACTTTCGTGGGTTCTTCTCCGAAAATGAAGCGGGAGGTAAAAATCAGATAACAGCCAATATCCATCATTCCACCACCACCGAATTCTCGGATGTTGCGAATGTTTTTCGGATCTCGGTTGTTGTAGCTGAAACATCCCGAGATCGATCGGACCTTTCCAATTTTGCCTGCTTGAATCTGCTCGACGACGCCACGCCATTGCGGATGGGTACGAACCATGAAGGCCTCCTCAATCTTCACGCCGGTGCGATCACGAACGTTTAACAGCAACCGGGCTTCTTCCACCGTCATACTGATCGGCTTTTCGCAAAGGACATGTTTTCCGGCTTCTGCTGCCTTGATCGACCAGGGGACATGCAGATGGTTAGGGAGTGGATTGTAAATCGCTTCGATTTCTGGATCGGCCAAAAGTTCTTCATACGATCCGTAAGCCTTGGGAATTCCAAGTTGTTTAGCCGCCTGTTGAGCCCTCTTCGAATCCCTTGAAGCAATGGCTGTTACTTCAGACCATTCCCCGCGCTGCATTGCTGGAATCACTTTCTTGACCGCGATCGCAGCGACGCTCAATACTCCCCATTGCACTTTTTTCTTCATCGGACAGTTTTTTTGTAAATTGTTCAGCGCTCCAAACCGCTTGGTTGATTGGAAGCGGATGGCGACTGCGGTTTCTGGTTAATTGTCCGTTCCTGCGTTTGGATCTCGAGTCTATATCACAATAAGGACAAAGGGGACAGTCGCCGCTGAATAGCTTCACCGCCTTATATTCTCTCGCGGCTATTCTCTTTCGATTGCAACTCCATGCTCCCGGCCGTTCATTGTCGCCATGAGCGCCGGCGAATTTTTCGTTGACCATCCGATTTTGCGTCGTTTCGTAGCGACCACCGAGGCAATTCTGAAAGAGCAAATTGAAGTTACCGATCGGCTCTGGCACTTACGTCAACCGTATGCTGAGCTGCTGAACGATTCTACCTGGTTACCTGAGGAATTTCGCCAACCAAACTTCAACAGCGCAATGGGAGGCGGAATCGCGTCCTGGCTACTCTATCGATCAGAGGCCAAAGACTTGTCGCTGTTCAGCCTGGTCGTTCCAGTTGGAGCTGCGACCCCCGTTCACAATCACCTCGCTTGGGGCTTAGTCGGTCTATATCAAGGCGAGCAACAAGAAGAGGAATTCGACGTTCCGGAGGATCATGACCATCATCAATTAGGTTCTCACCCAATTGCGATCAAACTCCGTGCCCGGCGGATTCTGAAACAGAGCGAATTCTACGAACTTATTCCTCCTTGCAACGACGTCCACCGCGTAAGAACTATTTCCTCCGTTCCATCGATCAGCCTTCATTTACTGGCCAATGATACTGGGTGCGTTGTACGACAGAAATTTGATCCGGAAAAGGGCGAGATCGAGCCATTTCGCTCTGGCTGGAGCAACGCTCCGTGTCCGGAGGAGGTTAGCGGTTAGCAGTTGGCGGTTACAGCGGTTGCCGGTCTATGATGAATGGACAAACTGCTGGTCATGACTGTCTCATTCAGGTCCATTAGTGGTCGTCCCTTATGCGGCTCAGGCAGGTTACGAACCTTGGCCAATTTTGGTTGCAGTTTCTCAATCATCCTCCGCACTTTCAGCGCTACTCGCTTTAATTTAACGTCCCCTGGGCCTAAACAGCCCAGGCTTGAATCTAGTCTGCGCTCCGCGTTCAGTAAGAAAGCCATCATCAAATCCGGCAGGTTCTTTGACTAAGTCCTTTTGCCCCTTTGGGCGCAACAACGTTTTCACTCCGCACTCCGCATTTCCTCTACTCAAATCTCAGCGCTTCGATCGGATCGAGCGATGCCGCCTTGTGCGCCGGATAGAGGCCGAACACAATCCCAATCGCTGAGCAAACCAGCACCCCAGCCAAAGCCCACTCCCATGGGACGACGACCTTGGCTTGCAAGAAGACGGCCAACGCGTTGCCAGCAAGAACTCCCAAAACAATTCCGGCAATTGCTCCAAGAAGCGAAAGAAAAAGCGCCTCCAGCAGAAACTGCCAACGAATGTCGCGTTGACGCGCACCCAGCGATTTCCGGATACCGATCTCTTTGGTTCGCTCGGTCACACTGACCAACATGATATTCATGATGCCAATTCCCGCAGCGACCAATGCGATCGTGCTGATCACAAAAGCGCCCACCCGCACCACTCCTGCGATATTTCGGAATGCCGAAGCCAAAGAATCGTTGCCGTAGGTCTCAAAATCATTGGAATCTTCGGGATTAAGCCCTCTGGCCTTCCGAAACGCTCCAGTCGCAAATCCCATGGTTCGTTCATAGACGAGTTGGTTTCGTGACTGCACGGCAATGTTGATTGAACGATTATGCGAACCGTAGTTTTCAAAAAACTTCGTGATCGGAATGATCACCATGTCGTCGTCGCTTCCACCAAAGGAACCGCCCTTGGGCGCAAAAGTTCCGATCACCTCATAGGTTCGGTTATCGAGGCGTATGGTTCTGCCAACGGCGCCACCTTCCGCAAACAGCCGTTTCACTACCTCGTCACCGATCACGCAAACGCTACGAGAAAATTCTACGTCGTCCGGCGCGAGATTGCGGCCGTTAGCGATCTTGAAGTCGTTTGACGTAATAAATCCCTGGTTAGTTCCGGCCAGAGTCAGGTTCGGATTCGTCTTCTTATTTTCGTAGACCGCTTGAACGCCCTGATCGAAAACCTTTGGTACGGTGAGGTCTACCGTATCTTTCATCAACCGGGCGAACTCCAGATAAGTTGGGTAATCAATGTTCCGCCGATTTTTGAACCGGTCGTCGCCAAAAGTATTGAAACTTCCAGCTGGCCACTTCGAAAACTGAAAGATGTTAGAGCCAAGAAAGGTCAGGCCGGTCTCAATCGAACTTTGCAGCGCGGAAATGGTGGTCATCACACTGATGACAGAGAAGATGCCGATGGTGATACCTGACGTCGTCAGAGCCGATCGCAGTTTGTTCGTTCCTAACGCGCGCCAAGCCATTCCCACGATTTCGAATATGAGCATAACACCGGCAGCGAATGATCAGTAGTCAGTAATCGGTAGTCAGTAATCGGTAATCAGTGGTCACCAATCGGGCGTCGGGGGATCCTCAGCAGCCATGCTCTCCGCCGCAGGAGTATCCTCAGCAATTCTTGATCCAGAGCAAAATGACTCTGCCTTGTCCATCATGCCTTGCAGTAGCCGACCAATTCGTTCAAGCTGCGCGCATAAATGAAATTTTCCATCTTGTTCCTCCGACTTACTGATTACTGATTACCGATTACTGATTACCGAGTCACTCATACCGCAGCGCCTCAACCGGGCTCAGGTGTGATGCTTGCCAGGCCGGGGCAAAGCCGGACAGCACGCCAGTCATTACCGAAACAATCAGGGCGATCACCACCAACTCAGGCGCGAATGCTATCGGAAACGAGGGAAATGCTCTCGCCACAATGACAAATAGCGAGACGGCCAGTCCCAACCCGATTACACCGCCGACCAGACAGATCGAAACTGCTTCAATTAGAAACTGTAGCAAGATCGTGCGGCGG
The DNA here is from genome assembly GCA_035601575.1 of Chthoniobacterales bacterium. Lineage (GTDB taxonomy): Bacteria > Verrucomicrobiota > Verrucomicrobiia > Chthoniobacterales > JAFAMB01 > DASTDH01. Next base: position 47,831 of record DATNNZ010000449.1, on the reverse strand, counting down.
CGCGCACCCAATGCTTTGCGTGTTCCGATCTCTCGTGTCCGCTCTTTAACGCTAACAAAGGTAATGTTCATGATTCCGATCGCGCCAACAAAAAGCGCCAATCCAGTAATAAATAACCCGGCAATCGCGAGACCCGCTTTGACCGGACCCAGTACTGATCTGAACGCCTGTTGCTCGTTAATCTCAAAGTTGTCTGCTTGTTCCGGCAATAGGGAGCGGACTCGTCGAAAGGAACCCCGCAATTCTTCGCGAGCCTCAGCCAACCTGGTGCGATCTTTGACTTTTACCCGGATCGACGCGTGTTCCGCATTGGCTTTGAAATATTTGGCATAGGCAGTAAGCGGGATAACGACCTGAGTGTCAAAACTGAATAGTCCCAGGAAAGAACCTTGCCGCTCGAACACCCCAATGACTCGAAATTCCTGGTTACCGACGCGCACTACCTTATCCAACGGATCTTGTCCGGGAAAAAGCGAGTTCGCTATATCCAGCCCGATCACACAGACATTGCGTCCCCCGCGGCTTTCCCACTCGTTGAGAAAACGGCCCGCCTTACAATCAGTATTACCAATCGTCGAATAGTCGTTGGTTGTCCCCATTACATAAACATCGCTCACCTGGTGTTTGCCAAATGTAACTGCCTCCAGCGTACTTGGAGCCGCGATCGCTTTTCCCAGCAACGAGTTGGGCGTGCCTTCAATCAGCCGATTCAGCTCATCGGTCATGGCTAATTTGATGTCGGGCCGATTTCGATAGATCCAGAAATCATTTTCTCCCGGTGTCCAGGGCCATTGCTCAACATAGAGAACATCGTCTCCCAGCATCGCCATACTCTTGTCAAAACCAGTGTCGATGCCGCGTATAGCTGTGCCCATCAATGTGACCGCGATAATGCCAATGATCACGCCGAGCGTAGTCAAAAAAGAGCGAGTCCGGTTTGCTGCCAGTTGTTGCCCAGCAATTCGGAAGCTTTCCGCAAACTCAAACCAGATGCGGCGCATAAAACCTGCAAATATTTAAACGGTTTCCAAATCGCTTTCGATTAGCCCGTCCCGTAACCGAAGGATGCGACGCGCATGGTCAGCGATCTCCTCTTCATGTGTGACAACAACGATCGTGTGGCCGGCTTCATACAATATTTCGAAAAGCGCCATAATCTCTTTCCCGGTTCGCGAGTCCAGGTTCCCAGTCGGTTCATCAGCCAAGATAATTGAGGGATTGTTCACAAGGGCGCGGGCAATCGCAACTCGCTGCCTCTGTCCGCCGGATAGCTCGCTTGGTTTGTGATCCATGCGATCGCTCAGGCCAACCGACTCCAGCGCCTTTGCGGCTCGCCGGAGTCTCTCTTCCGAACTAATACCTGCGTAAATCAGCGGAAGTTCCACATTCTGCAAACTTGTCGAGCGCGGCAGCAGATTAAACGTCTGAAAGACGAAACCGATCTCGCGATTTCGAATCTCGGCCAATTCATCGTCTTCCATCGCAGCCACATCTTTCCCGTTGAAATGATATTGGCCGGAGGTGGGAGTGTCGAGACAACCGATCATGTTCATCAGGGTCGATTTGCCGCTACCGGACGGACCCATGATCGCCAAATACTCATTGCCATGGATCACCACATCGACACCTCGCAGTGCCTGAATCAGCATGTGACCCATCCGATACTCCTTAGTGATGCGGGCGATCTCGATAACCGCCTTACCGTTCGGCCGCATCAACTTTTCCTCCAGAGGAGGGTGCACAGCTGCCTTCCTCCCGGGCGAGAGCGAGGTCGCGATGGATTTTGCAGGCGCATGCCAGATTCCTATAATCTAGATTACTTAGCGTCCTTGGGTGGTTCGATCTTGACCTTGGAGCCGTCTTTCAGATCGCGGCTTATGGCAGTGTACGATCCTGAGATCACTTCATCGCCAGGTTTAACTCCCGATTGGATCTCAATGTAATTGTCGTCCGCGATTCCCGATTCAACCGGAACCATCTTGACCTTGTCGCCCTCCTTGATAAACACGACTCTCCCCAACCGTTTCTTGTTCAGACGCTCTGCATCGACGGTCGAAACTCCACCTTGATCCTTCAGTCGATCATTCTTCAGCTGTTCCGCAGTCTTCCCATTATCCTTGCTCCGAACCGTCACTGACTGGATCGGGACTGACACGACGTTGTGCACCGTCTGGGTCTCGATCTCAACGCTCGCACTCATACCCGGTCGAATCTTTCGATCCGGATGCAAGGTTTGAACACGTACCTCAAAATTTGTGACCTCCTGCTGCGTGCCCTGGTTCTGCACGGTGGCCGTACTGGCGATCCGTTTTACCTCACCGTGAAATTCATGCCCAGGATAGGCATCAATTCGAATCCGGACCGGGTCACCAACCTTGACGTTCACTATATCGTTTTCATTCACGTCCACCCGTGCCTCGAGTACGTCCAGGTTTGCTACCCGCATCACCTCAGTACCGGCGAAATCTCCCGTCGCCACTACACGCTCACCCAACTCGCTGTTTAAAACGCTGACCGTCCCAGCAATCGGTGAATAAATCTCGCATTTAGCTAAAAGTACTTTGGCCTGATCGAGAACAAAGCGGGCCTGATCGACTCGATGCACGGTCGATTGGTAAGAAGCCGCCGAGACCTCGCTCTTGGTTTGCGCCGCCTTGAAATCAGTTTCTGACAACAACTTCTTTTGGTAAATATCCTGAGCACGCCGCAGATCGAGCTCATCATTCAACATCTGCGATTTTCGTTGCAGGCAATCGGCTTCGGCTGCGCTGAGGGACGCTTCCGCTTGTTGGACGTTAGCAATGTAGTTATCCGGCTTTATTTTTACCAAAACGTCGCCCCGCTTGATGGCTTGTCCGTCAACGACTGGCAACTCAATGATCTCACCGGCAACCTCTGGCGAAATCTTGATCTCAGAGTCCGGCCGGATTTTGCCGGTCGCCGATACCGTTTGCGTAATGATTCTCACTGCGGCTCTATCGGCCGTAATGGAAATTGGAGCAGGACCCTGTACGGATTGGATGGCGAACCAGGCAATCGCCAGAACGATTATAGCTAGAAGAACCCAGCGCTTCCACTTACGCCGCTTGGGACGAGCGACGACTTTCGGGGGCGTTGAAACCTGCTTATGCATTTGCGTGGTCTCTTCCAATGCTTTCATTCGCCGCCCATTATTTCGACCGATTCTGGAGGTGAAATACGCGAGGAGAACACTTTGACTCCGCGAAAGGTTTCAATTTTTCCAGACGGCCGCAACGCGGTACAATTCATTGGTAGTCTATTTTGGCGCGCAGGACGAGGAGGAATTGTTCGAAGCAAGCAGCGCGAAGCAGACCAGGGCGGGAGGTACCGGTGCCGGACCGAACTAGCCTTCCGTCCATTCTGCTCGACTTTCCCCGCATGGGCGACATCGGATCCCCGTGAATCGGTTGACGGCGCCCGCGGACGCGCACCCTCCCGATCCCGCGGCTTGCATCTGGTCTACGCACCGATTAGTTGAATCCGAGCACCCACATGATATTCGGATTCTTAGGCTTTGGGAAGATGGCATCGGCCCTGGTTGAGGGCATGTTGAAAGCAGGCTCTTGTAAATCAGAGGAAATCTTGGTGATCAATCGCCATCCCGAGACAGTGCAACAAGAGATCGTCAAGTTAGGTATTCAGCTCGCACCAACCACGCAGGTCATGGTCGAGCGGTCGGACGTCATCGTCCTGGGCACCAAACCGGCCGATTCCCTGCAACTTCTGCGGGAGGTGCGACCGGCGCTCGACGGTAAACTCTTAATTTCAGTGGCCGCAGGAATCGATCTCGACCATCTGCAAGACGCGGCTGGTCATCGAACCCGGCTCATCCGTGCCATGCCAAACACCCCGTCGCTCATTGGCCAGGGAGCCACCGCCTATGCGACCGGCGATCATGCTACTCCTCAAGATGCACAAGTCGCCGAAAAGATTTTCTCGTCAGTCGGTATCGTTTATAAAGTGCGCGAGGGAGCGCTGGACGCAGTGACTGGTCTCAGTGGAAGCGGGCCAGCGTATGTCTTTACTTTTGTGGAGGCATTGGCAGATGGCGGAGTGATGATGGGCTTACCCAGAGACGTGGCTTTGGATCTCGCGGTGCAAACGGTTTGTGGATCGGCCCAGATGATCCGGCAAACGAACCGCCATCCCGCCGAGCTCCGAGAAATGGTGGCAAGCCCAGGGGGTACGACGATGGCGGCATTGGAGATACTTGAGGCCAGGGGGTTCCGTTATACCGTGATGTCCGCGGTTCGCGCCGCTTCTGAGCGAGCGCAACAGCTCGGCCGTGGTTAGTTGGATAAGATGCCGAGGAAGGGCAAAAGATTGTGCAAGTTGTTATGCAAACTCTTTCAACCGAACCCGAATCGTTCCCATGCACGTGGTAAACCGGTTCTGCGTGGTTCTCGCCTTGTCGACTGCGTTGGATTTGCTTCTGCCGCCATGTTCGCTTCAAGCCGAGGACACCAATACTCTACCGATGCTCACGCCGGAAGCACGTGACGCCATCGAACAGGGGCTCGCCCAATTTCGAGGCAATAAGTTTGATGAAGCGGAGAAGACCTTTCAGAAGGTAACTGAGATGGTTCCGAATCATCCGATGGGCTGGATCAATCTCGGCTCAGTAGAATATCGGCTCGGCAAACTGGACGAAGCCGAGAAGAGCCTCCGTAAGGCGGTCCACCTCGATCCTGAGGTTGCTCAAACCTGGTTAACGCTCGGGATTGTCAGCTACAACAAGAATGAACCGGAAGCGGCGTTGGCAGCCCTTAGTCAAGCAGTCTATCTCGACTCCAGCAATGCGCGCGCGCACATGTATCTCGGCGTATTGATGCGAAAACGTGGCTGGTTGGATGCCGCCGAAGATGAGCTGCGTAAGGCGGTGGAATTGGATGCGACTTACGCCGAAGCGCAATTCAACCTCGCGATAATCTATACCGAGCGGACTCCTCCAGCTCTCGAATTGGCACGCCGGCATTATTATCGTGCTTTGGCGCTTGGCGCCGCTGCCGATCCCGATCTCGAAAAACTGCTCAAACGCTCACCGGCAAAAAAATAGCTATCGCGATGTCGTACGAAACGATTCTGCAAGAGTTGGAGAATAGGTCGCTTCTCCGCCGTTTACGATCGGTCGATGTGGTCGATGGAACTCGGTTGGAACTTGAGAATACGAGCCTCATCAATTTCGCCTCCAATGATTATTTGGGACTGTCTCAGCACACCGCCGTGCGGGAGGCTGCAATCGAAGCAATCCAGCAGTTCGGTCTGGGCGCGGCTGCCTCCCGTCTAATCACGGGAACGCTCGCCCCTCACACCGTTTTGGAGGAGCAGCTTGCTGCCTTTAAAGGTAGCGAAGCGGCGATCTCCTTTAGCAGCGGATATGCCGCCGCGCTCGGTGCAATCACCGCGGTCGCGAGTCGACAGGACGTCGTGCTTCTCGATAAGTTAGCCCACGCCTGCCTTATCGACGGCGCTCGGCTCTCCGGAGCTCAGTTGCGAGTTTTTCCACACAACGATTTGTCCAGACTCAGCGAAATCCTGGATTGGGCCCATCTGCACCACCCAAACGCGAAAATTTGGATCATTACAGAATCGTTATTCAGCATGGACGGCGATTACTCCCCGTTGCGTGAACTGGTCGAACTCAAGGACGAACATGGAGCGAATCTTTTCCTCGACGAAGCTCATGCCACCGGTGTGATTGGGCCAGAAGGAAAAGGATTGGCTGCTCATCTGGGACTCATTCAGCGGATTGAAGTTCAGATGGGTACTCTCAGCAAAGCGCTCGGAGGCAGTGGCGGCTTTATCGCCGGCTCCAGTGCGCTGATCGAACTTCTGATCAATCGCGCCCGAAGCTTTATTTTCTCTACGGCGCCGCCGCCGGCGGCTGTTGCCGGCGCGTGCGCGGCCCTGGAAGTCGTCCAGTCAGCAGAAGGCGAGCGGATGCGCGGCGATCTTCGCCGAAACATTGACCATTTGCACCTTCGTCTCTCCTCAGACCGTAATCTTAAATCGCTCGAAAGAAATCCTCATCTTGAGACCGCCGAAAGGCTTCCCAGTCCGATTATCCCATTGATTGTGGGAGAGGAGAACGCAGCTCTAGAGACCGCAAACCAGCTTCAGCAAGACGGTTTCCTTGTTCCAGCAATTCGCTTCCCCAGCGTAAGCAGAGGATCGGCGCGGCTTCGGTTGACTCTTTCAGCCCGGCATTCGTCCGAACAGATCACAGCTCTGGTCAGGTCCCTGCACCGCGTTTTCCCGGATCATAAGCAGTAACAGAGCAATTTAGGCGTCTAATCGGGGGCAAGAAGGGCGTCCGCTACCGCCGATGCCGGCATTTTCGGCCTTGGTCCGTGGCCAAGGTGGCCTTAACCGCCGGCAATTCCCAAAAGCAAAAGAGCCGGGCGCTCACACCCAGCTCTTTATACAAAAATGCACCGCCTCGCAGGCGGCCCTGGCGCTGGCTTCGCAACTCTCGGTATGCAGAACTCAGTGCGCCGTCGAAACTACTTCGTCAATCGAACCGTCTTATGCCAAAACTGCTTCCAGCGTTCCTTCTTCTGGCGACGGATTTCGGAACGTCTGATCACTTCACCGATCAATAACGGATAATCCGATAGCGTTTTTGTCTTCATACTCAGGTTATTCTTCCATGCAGGCTGATTGTATCTTCATTAGACGCTCAGCTCGCTTTATTGTTCGACGCCGAACTTTCGGCGGATTGCAAACAAACCTCAAACCGGTGTCTTGTGCAACTATTAGTCTTTCTAATGGGGCGCAGAACATGCACGCGTCGGGCTGGCCCCGCAAGGTCTCCGGTAGCGTCCGGCGCGTCCGACGAGACTGAAGAACACGGACACCGGACCGGTAGCGGCGACTGTCCCGCTATACCCTTGTTGTGCCACACAGTTGAAACAGCTAACGAAGGAATTGATTCGCCTAACCAGAAACCGCAGTCGCCATTCGCTTTCGATAAATCAATCGCTTCTACGCAAGCAATCGACTGTTCACATCCACGCGTTCTAATGGGATCCCGTGGCAACGGGGATATTGGAAAGACAACGCGCAATAGCGAACAGTGGTGATGGCGACTGCGGTTTGCGGTAATTTAACGCGAGCAGCTCCGGCTGATTTTTCAGATCACGCAGAAATTCAGAACCAATGGGAGAGTCGCCGCTACCGAAGATTATGCGCGACCCCCACCGACACTCGACTACGGCCGCATCCGATCCGAAAAACTCACAACGCCTTCGCAAAGTTTCGCAGCGAGCGATATTGAAGAAGAATTTCTTTTAGTGCGATTCCGATCGCCGCGATCTGATTCTCGGTCTCTGCCGCCCAAGGCGTCCGTACAGCTAACCTGAATGCATTGGAGGGCAAATCAGAAATATTTGCCCGAGACACTTCGTTAGCTTGAACCCACCGGACCGGCTCGGCATCTAACGGCTGGATTCTGCTCGCCCGCACGACAGCCGGCCAAGCTACCTCGTTTGCGATCGTTCGATCGGAGGCTTCAATTTGCAGGCCGCTGACCGAATCATTGGCTCGAATCGAAATGAACCCATCGGCATCAAATTCCAGCAGTTCGTCTGGCAGCGGAGTCTTGCCCCAATGGACATTCCAACGTTGACGGTCGAAATAGGTTTTTGCTCTCTGCGATAAGCTCAAATAACAGAATAGAGCATAGTCATGCGCAAGAAGCGGCGCCAGATCGAGGTCCACCAAGAGCTTCAATAAAGCCAAGCTCCCGACCGAGTCTGCCTCTTCGCTTCCGGCAAAAATCACCAGACGAACAGGAACTTGCTCCTGCCGCTGCCCGACAAAGACCAACCCTGGTACATGCTCTTCATTCCGAGTCGAAGTCGGAAGCGCCCAGATATTTTTGGACTCGGACAGAAGGTTTATTGACGGATCCAGTCCTGTGGTGGTTGCAAAAGCTTGAGACGAAAACATCGGCAAACCCTCCTGTTAGAGATGACAGCTTTGAAATTTTTGGTCGGGGTAATTCAGTGAATCTATGGCGAAGATAAGCTAATGTCTACTAGTTTAATATTCTTAAGCGAGCTTTTCCCAAATTATCCCGCCAACGTTAGCTGATAACTGCTATGCCAATGTCGTGTCATTCATCATCTCATACGTAAGTTGCTCACTCAGAGGATAATAACTCAATACAAATAGTTGGAAGTCAGATCGACTCCACTCCTGTATTTCAGGTGTCTTAACTAAAAGCCGGGCTATTCCGTTAGCGGATTTCTGCAAGATCCGACCGCCGTTCCTCGTCGAATATTGTAGCGCTGTGCGCCCTTATCTTAGCCGTTGCAGCCCGCGCTGGCCCTTGAAAGTGGGGTGGTGCCTGTTACTATGCCGCGCTTTAAATTCTGACTATGCGGTTTCCATTGGCTCTTACATTAAAGGTCGCCGGCCACATTATTCGGCACAAACTGCGAGGCACGCGAAAATTCGCTACGGTGCTTCAACTTGAACCTTTGCATACCTGCAACTTGACTTGCACGGGCTGCGGACGGATTCGCGAGTACTCGACATCCCTGAAGAACGTGATGGCTCTGGAGGACTGCTTATCCGCGGCGGCCGAGTGCGATGCACCCATGGTCTCGATCTGCGGTGGCGAACCGCTGATCTATCCTCATATCGAGAGTTTGGTAAAGGGTCTCCGCGAGCAAGGACGCATCGTCTACATTTGCACCAACGCCATGTTCATGAGGCGGAAAATGCGGGATTATCTCGCAGTCGAATTTTATCTTCGCCCCAATGAAACCGAGCCCCTTCTCCAGCGACTATTGGACGAACGGCTCATGACACCGGCCGAGGCGGAACAGGTTAAGCAGGGCCCTAAAGACTCGAAAAAGCCGGTAATTTCTCCATCCAAATGGATGTATTGGAATGTGCACCTGGACGGACTGGAAAAGGTGCATGACATTATTGTTGAGCGGGAAGGCGTATTCCGTGAGTGCATCCTTGCAATTCGGATGGCGAAATTCCTTGGCTTCCAAGTCGCCACGAATACAACGGTTTATCGGGAGACAGAAATGGACGAAATCGAGACCATGCTGGCTTTCCTTGGCACACTGGGCGTCGATGGCCACACGATTACTCCGGGCTACGATTACGATGCTGCGAAGAAGGATATGGCCGATCGTCTCGGTATTGATCCATCCGCCTTTTTCCTCACTCGCCGCAGCACGATGGAAAAATTCTCCACCGCGAAGTCCTGGGGTAAAAAGTACCCATTGCTGGGCACTCCGGTTTATTGGGATTTCTTGACTGGTGCGCGCGATCTTACCTGCTCAGCCTGGGCGATTCCAACGCGTAATGTGATGGGCTGGAAAGCACCTTGCTATTTCCTTACTGATGGTCAAGGCCACTACTCGTCCTATCAGGAACTCCTGGAGAAGGTAACTTGGGAAAAGTACGGAGTGGTGGATGGAGTTGCCAAGGATCCGCGGTGCGAGAACTGCATGACGCATTGCGGCTACGAGCCGACGGCTGCGCTTGGTAAACAGAGTAAGCCGGGCGATCTCTGGAAGAACATAGCCTTTAATTTTGGACCACGTCCGAAACCGAAGGGAGATGTTGAATTGACCAAAGTCTTCAATGGGGTGTCAGCGAAGACTGCCAAACCAGTCGAGAAAGCGGAACTGGCTAAGCGATAGGTCTATTCAAATTCAGGATGGGAAAATGGTGAACACCTCGGATTTGTCCGCAGTTAATTCGGCAATCTCGAAAGCACAGGAACACCTGCTCGACCTGCAGTCGCCAGAAGGCTTCTGGGTGGGCGAGCTGGTCGTCGATTCGACACTGTGCTCAGATTATATCGCTTTCATGCATTGGGCGGGTGAGGTCGATGTCGAACTCGAGCGGAAATGCATTGACCATATCCTGGAGAGCCAGCTCCCGGATGGCGGCTGGAACATCTATCCGGAAGGTCCGGCAGAAGTTAACGCCACCGTTAAAGCGTATTTTTCACTGAAGCTGGCTGGCTTTTCGCCGGATGACCCTCGCCTGGTCAAGGCGCGTAAGCGCGCTCGCGCGTTGGGTGGAGTGGAAAAGACGAACACCTACGCTCGCCTTTACCTTGCCTTACTCGGACAGGTTCCATGGGAAGCGGTGCCGACTATCCCAGTTGAGTTTTTGATCGTTCCGCATTGGTCACCCATTCATTTATACACCGTCTCATCTTGGACGCGTTCGATGGTGGTCCCGCTTGCGATCATCAATCATTATAAAATCACTCATCAAGTTCCGGAACATCTCGGGATCAAAGAGCTCTATCTGGAGCCCGACAAAGCTCCTCGGTTGCACGCGTCCGGGCTGAAGAAGCTTTTTATCTTCGTCGACCGGATTTTGAAGTTCTGCGAAAAGCACAAATTCTACCCATTCAGACGGCTGGCTTTACAGGAAGCTGAGCGTTGGATGATTGAGAGAATTGGCGACGGCAACGACGGTTTGGCAGCAATCTTTCCCGCCATGCTCAATTCTATGATCGCGCTTCGGTGCCTGGGCTACTCCCCCGATCATCCGCTTTATAGAAAGGCGGAAGCAGATTTTGAGGAGCTGTTTGTCGAGGACGAAAAAGGATTTCGCATCCAACCTTGCTTTTCTCCGGTCTGGGATACGGCTATTACGACACTCGTTCTGGCGCGCTCAGGTTTAGGTGCCACCGAAGAACCGATCAAAAGGGCGACGGATTGGCTGGCAAATCAAGAAGTCCGCATCGCCGGAGACTGGGTCGTTCGTAACCCGGAGCCGGAACCGTCGGGTTGGTGCTTCGAATTCAACAACCCGTATAACCCGGACATTGACGACAGCGCGATGGTGCTGCTAGCGCTCCGAACCGCCGGCTATGTCCCAGAAGATCCGGGCCTCTACGAGCGCGGTCTGAATTGGTTGCTCAGTTTTCAATGCAAGGATGGCGGGTGGGCCGCCTTCGACAAGGATGTTACCAATCCCCTGCTGGAGCAGGTGCCCTTTGCTGATCATAACGCCATCTTGGATCCAACTTGTTGCAACATCACCGCTCGAGTGCTGGAAGTTTTGGCCACTTACGGGTTCACGCCAAAGCACCCGATCGTTTCACGGGCTATCCGTTTTCTTCGTAAGCGACAAGAATTTGATGGCGCTTGGTATGGTCGCTGGGGCGTAAACTACGTGTATGGAACGTGGCAAGTTTTGAAGGGTCTCCGCGCAATCGGCGTGAATATGCGGGAACCTTGGATCCAACGCGGGCGGGTTTGGCTCGAACATCACCAAAATCCGGACGGCGGATGGGGCGAGAGCTGCGGGTCGTACGAAGATCCGACCCTTCGCGGACGCGGTAAGAGCACTCCATCTCAAACCGCCTGGGCGTTGATGGGCTTGCTTTCCTTCGCCGAGGCAGATCGCCCGAGTATCCGGCGCGGCGTGGAGTATTTACTCTCTCACCAGAATTCCGATGGATCCTGGGAGGAACACTTAATTACCGGTACCGGATTTCCGCGCGTGTTCTATCTTAAATACGACATGTACCGAAACAATTGGCCGCTGCTAGCCTTGTCTTTATATGCAAAGAACATGGCTAGCACCATGGCTCCAGAAAACGAAGCGGTATTAAATGAGCAGCGCGACGTCCAGAGATCGGCGCTTGAGCCAGCTTTCGCCAACCTGGCCTCTGGTTTTAGTTCCCTCCCCGGCATCGAGTTACTCAGAGAAATTCTGACTAAGCTCAACCATGGGTAACAAAAAAGTATTAGTAGCTGATGCAATTTCTCGTCGGGGAGTGGAGGCGCTGGAGGCAGGCGGCGATCTCATTGTTGATGTTCGGACCGGTCTGAAAGAACCGGAGCTTCTAGAGGTTATTTCGGAATATGCCGGCTTGGTGGTTCGCTCGCAGACCAAAGTGACAGCGAAAGTCATCGAAGCTGCCCGCGCGCTGAAGGCGGTTGGCCGGGCCGGAGTGGGAGTCGACAATGTCGACGTCGAAGCAGCCACCCGGCGTGGGATCATCGTCATGAATACGCCCGGGGGAAACACCGTTTCCACTGCAGAGCACGCGTTTTCTTTGCTGGTCTCGATCGCTCGAAACATTCCTCAAGCTGACGCCAGCGTGAAAGCCGGAAAATGGGATCGAAAAAGCTTTGAGGGAGTCGAGCTCAACGGAAAGACGCTCGGTATTCTTGGCATGGGCCGCATTGGAACGGAAATCGCCCGCCGCGGAATCGCTTTCGGTATGCGCCCCATTGCCTACGATCCCTATCTCTCCCCTTCCCGCGCTCGATCTCTCCAGGTGGAGCTATTCGAAGATCTGGACGACGTACTTGAGCGAGCGGATTTCGTCACCTTGCACATGCCGATCACCAGCGAGACCAAGCATCTTCTCAATCGTGATCGTCTAGCTCGAATGAAAAAAGGTGCGCGGATCGTCAATTGTGCGCGTGGCGGCTTGGTCGATGAGGCTGCCCTATACGATGCTCTTCAAACCGGCCACATTGCGGCGGCTGCTCTTGACGTTTTCGAAGTCGAACCCCCACCGAATGACTTCCCGCTCCGTCAGCTGAAAAATGTCGTCTTTACTCCACATCTGGGCGCTTCGACGCTCGAAGCACAGGAAAGCGTCGGGATCGAAATTGCTGAAGCCATTCGCTCGGTTCTCATCGAAGGCGTGATCCGCAACGCGGTTAACGTCCCCAATCTTGACGCCAAGACCTTAGCCATCATTGGTCCTTATTTGGGTCTTGGGGAAAAGCTCGGTCGATTCCTCCGTCAGGTAAGCCCACGTCGTTGTGAGAAGTTGCACATCAATTACAGCGGCAAGGTCAATCAAACCGAAACCTCACCGATCTCCCGCTATGTGCTGAAAGGCTTCTTAGAAGAAGTCGGAGGCCAGGAAGTGAACCAAGTGAATGTCACCTCCCTGGCGCAGACGTTGGGTCTTAAAATCGTTGAAACCAGAGAAAGTGCGACCGGCGAATTCAACGACTTGGTCGAGCTGCGCGCATACTTCGGCGATGAAGAATCTTCCGTCGCCGGCACGTTCGTCGGATCCTCGGGTCGTATTGTCCGGATCAACGACCGTTATGTCGAAGCGCTACTGGTTGGCGTCCTGCTGGTGTTAGAGAATGACGATGTACCGGGTATCGTTGGGCAAGTCGGTACAGTTCTCGGCGAGCACCAGGTCAATATCGCCGATATGTCGCTTAGTCGTGACAAACTCGGTGGCAAAGCCCTCACCGTTCTGAATCTGGATTCGGCTCCGTCCGAAGATATTCTCCACGCCCTCCTTTCTAACTCGGCCATCAAAAGCGCGAAAGTAGTCCGGGTATCAGGCAGTTAGTGGCCAGCGGGAAATAGCCAATAGCCAATAGCCAATAGCCGAGCGCTTGGTGTAGCCTGATCCGGTAGGGATGCGCTCCCAACTTCGTCCGGCGGCTGCCCATGCGCGTCAACTTGAGGGCTATGATGCCACCGCATCCATTGCTTCGCGCGGCCCTACCTGCGCGTCGCTATCAGATCTCGAGGGGTACGTAGGTCAATTGGTGCGCTTCGGCGACCGCCTTATTTCTGATCTTCCCGTGCATCACATTAATACCACCGGCCAATGCCGGCTGTTTTTTGAGGATTCCGTCCGGTCCCGCTTCGGCCAGAAATTCTACATACTGTGCAGTGACGTTAGTCAGAGCTTGAGTAGCGGTTCGGGCGTAAGCACCCGGCATATTCGCGACACAGTAATGGATGATATCCTCTTCCACGTAGGTCGGTTCCTCATGAGTAGTCGGACGTGAAGTTTCACAACAGCCTCCTTGATCAATAGCGATGTCGACGAGAACGCTTCCCGGTTTCATCGATCGGAGCATTTCGCGAGAGATCAATCGGGGGGCACGGGCGCCAGGGACCAGTACCGCACCAATCAATAGATCGGTCCGCGGAAGAATTTCCATCAGGTGCGCCTCGCTGGAATAGAGCGTGTGCGCCGTATGCATCGTAATGTCCAGAAAACGCATCCGCTCAATATCCACTTCCAGGATCGTCACATTCGCACCGAGACCGGTGGCCATGCGGGCAGAGTTTATGCCAGAGGTCCCGCCTCCAATGACAATGACGTTGCCGGGCAACACTCCCGGAACACCGCCCAAAAGCACACCTTTTCCCCCACAATGTTTAGTCAGAAAAAATCCACCGACTATGATCGACATCCGTCCCGCGATCTCGCTCATCGGTTCCAGCAACGGCAATCGCCGATTGACTTCGACCGTCTCGTAGGCAATCGCCGTCACTCCCGACTCGATCAGCGCCAGGGTCAGCTCCTTGTTGGCAGCTAAATGCAAATAGGTGAACAGAATCTGGCCGGACCGTAACAACCGGTATTCGGATGGCAACGGTTCCTTGACCTTCACAATGAGATCTCCCTGTTCGAACACAGCGCTGTGGTCGTCTAATAATTGGGCGCCCGCTTGAGCATATTCCTCGTCTGGAAAACCGGCGCCCGCACCTGCATCATGTTCGACAAAAACTTCGTGACCCATACGGACGAGCTGATAGACGACGGAAGGTAGCAACGCGACTCGGTGCTCTTGTTGTTTAATCTCTTTCGGAACACCTATTTTCATTGCCGCCATATATCCGCTGACGGCCGATCCAGCAATCCCTAAGGGCGAACGAACTCATCGCAAAGCGCCATTCAATTGAAAATGCGGATTGCGGATTGCCCATTACGCGATCCGCATTCCGCAATCCGCATTTTTAATTCAGCGACGGATCGTCCGGCGCAAGCGCCAGCAAACGATAGGCTGGGCCCATCGCGCTGACCAGACCCACCCAAGTCTGCTCGTTCAGCTCGCCGGCAATCAATTTTGCTTCCGCCTCTTTCACCAGCCAAGCGTGCTGATTAATCTCGCCTTCGAGCTGACCGGAGGTCCATCCTGCATATCCGCGAAATGCCCTCACGATCGATTCGCCTCCGCTCTTCATTGCTTCCGCTTCGTCGAGCGATAGATGAGTTTGGCAGCTGACCATATCGGTGCCGGCGGCAAAAGAAAACGCGGCCAGTGTCAATTCGTCGGTTCCCACCGGCCCACCCGTAAACACCGGCACCTCTGAAAGTACCGCCGAAGCGGGCGGCTCAACCAAAAAGTCGGCTAATACTTCGGAAGTAGGTCGATTGATAATCAACCCAAATGCTCCTCCCTCCACATCGTGATTAGGCAAAAATACGATGGTGCGACGAAAGCTCGGATCACGAAGTGCCGGATGGGAGAGCAACAACTTACCAGTCAGACTAAATTCATGGGAACTATCGGACGGTCTCACGGTCTCCAGCTTAGGAATCAATCACTTGCTGTTCAAGAGATCACTCGCTTAATTATCGAATGACAAGGACAATGCGGTTTCACTAATGATGCAGTTTTCTTCTCCTCTCGTTATCGCCGATCGAGAATTTCAGTCACGCTTGCTGGTGGGCACAGGAAAATTCGCGAGCAATACCGTTATGCGGGACGCATTGCGTGCCAGCGGCACCGAGATCGTCACCGTCGCCTTGCGACGGGCAAATCTCTCTGGGAACCATGATCCTTTTGCCAACATCCTGGACTATATTGACCCGAAACAATATCTGCTCTTGCCCAACACCTCTGGCGCAATGAACGCCGAGGAAGCGGTGCGATTGGCACGATTAGCTGCTTCCGCCGGCCTTCCCAAGTGGGTAAAGCTGGAAATCCACCCAGACCCTCATTATTTGCTGCCTGACCCGATCGAAACTCTACGGGCAGCGGAGCAGCTGGTGAAGGAAGGATTTACCGTTTTGCCCTATATCAACGCGGATCCGGTTTTGGCCAAACGTTTGCAGGAGGTCGGTACGGCTACGGTTATGCCACTCGGTTCACCGATTGGCAGCAATCAAGGGATTAGGACTCGTGACCAATTACGGATCATTTTGGATCAAGCTACCGTTCCAGTGGTTGTGGACGCGGGCTTGGGAGCGCCAAGTCACGCCGCTGAGGCGCTGGAACTGGGAGCGGACGCCGTCCTGGTCAACACGGCTATCGCCATCGCCGAAGATCCAGTTCGGATGGCTTTCGCGTTCCGGCAGGCCGTGGAAGCGGGTCGTACTGCTTTCGAGATCGGGATCGCCTCCAGCCGCGAAATGGCATCCGCCACTAGTCCGCTCGACGCCTTCTTCCGAAAGGATGGCTGATCTCCTCGAAATAGAGCACCTGTCCGTGTGGTTCCCTGCCCGCCGGCGTCAGGGTCTTATCCGTGCAGTGACCGACGTTTCGTTAACCGTCAGAGCTGGTCAGACGTTAGGCCTGGTCGGCGAAAGCGGCAGCGGCAAAACGACTTTGGGTAAGGCGATCCTGAATCTAGTGCCTAGTACGAGTGGGTCGGTCCGCTTCGCCAATCACGAGATTTCGAATTTGCCCGAGGCACGATTCCGCCCGTGGCGTCGCAAAATCCAAATGATTTTCCAAGACCCATTTGGTTCACTTAACCCGCGCTGGCCAATCCTCCGCAGCATTGGTGAACCGTTGCAAATCCATTTTCCAAACATGACAAGACGCGACCGGCGGGACCGGGTGGCTTCTCTGCTGGAAAAGGTCAGACTGCAACCCGACCTGATGTTGCGCTACCCCCATGAATTCAGCGGGGGCCAACGCCAAAGAATCGGCATCGCTCGGGCGCTGGCAGTCGAACCGGAACTGATCGTTTGCGACGAAGCCGTTAGCGCTTTGGATGTCAGCGTTCAAGCTCAGATCGTGAATTTGCTACTCGATCTTCGGGACGAATTAGGGGTCGCTTATCTATTCATTTCTCACGATCTGGCCATTGTGGAACATGTCAGCGATGAGGTAGCCGTGATGTTTCGCGGAGAGATCGTCGAAAGAGCCTCGGCCGCAGACATATATCGTTCCCCGCAGCACGACTACACGAGAAAGTTATTGGCCAGTGTACCCACTCTAGATTAATCTGCTTGCTCGTTCATGAATTCATTTCTCAGGAAGTTGCTCGGGATGAATTGGCTGCTGGTCGGCTTAGCGATCGGCCTATCGATATTCGGCGTAATCGCAATTTACAGCGCTACCTACATGCGGGAAGAGGCCTACCTCAAAGACATGTGGCGCCGCCAGATCGTTTTCCTCGTGCTCGGCGCAGCCGTCTTTTTCGCGGCCGCGCTGATTAACTACCGTTACTGGCTCTCCAGCGTTATTTTCCCGCTTTTGCTTTACCTGGCCGGACTTGGATTCCTCGTTCTCACCCATTTTTTTGGCCGAACCACATTCGGCGCAAAAAGCTGGCTCGACCTCGGCCCGATTAGCTTTCAGCCGGCTCAACTTGCAATCGTATCGACGTTGCTACTTTTATCTTGGCTGCTTGCCAATACCGGCAATTGGGTGGGATTTTGGCCGTCGGTCGGGCGCATTTTGAGTTGCGCCGCTATCGTCGCCCCACCGTGGCTGTTGGTTTTGATCCAACCAGATCTTGGCGAATGCCTGGTTCAGCTCCCGATGATCTTGGCGCTGCTCTTCGTCGGCCGCATCCCAAAACGCTATTTGCTCGTTATGATTGTTTGCGGACTCGCGGTGGTGCCGGTAATTGCGAATTTCGGTCTCAAACCGTACCAGCGAGAGCGCTTGACCACCTTCATAAATCCCGACTACGACACCCAAGGGGCAGCATGGACCATCAACCAGTCGTTGATCGCGATCGGCTCAGGAGGGTTCTACGGTAAGGGGTTCACCGCACCCAATACGCAGGTGGACCTTGGCTTCCTTCCGCAAACCATCGTCCACACCGATTTCATTTTTGCGGCGATTTCTGAGCAGCTCGGTTTTGTGGGGGCTGTGACGGTCGTGGCTGCTTTCGCTGCACTACTTCTTACCGGTCTCCTTATCGCCGCGTCGGCCTCGGACGAGCTCGGACGCCTGATCGCTATAGGCGTGGTAACGCTCATATTCACGCACGCGTTCATGAATATCGGGATGACCATCTCGATCACGCCAATTACCGGTGTACCATTGCCGATGATCAGTTACGGCGGCTCATTTCTCGTTCTCATCCTTTTTGCCCTCGGGATACTCGAAAGTATCTGGGTCCATCGGCAAACTCAGCCGGTTCGCCAAGCTCGCACCGTAAGCTACGCCGAAGCCTATATTCGGTGAGCGACATCGGCGGTCGCCGACGTCGTAAGACTAATGACAGATAACAGATGACAAATTTTGATTCGGATTTCGATCAGAATCGAGCGAGCAAACCTACCCCATCGGGCTGATTGCTGTCGTGTCCCTAAAATTACTCCACGAGTCTTTGTTATTTGTCATCTGTCATTCCTGCGTAGCAGGAGTCGCTAGCCTCCGACCGTCTCGTAGTAGTTCAATCCGATCCTCCACATGGTTTTTGCCATAAGGCCGGTGATTAAGACCCAAAATGCTTGAATTGCGACTCCGGACCAAACCTCTGCCCCGTGGACTCGTTGCATGAACACAACGACCGGGAACGAAAGCTCGTAAGGAAACGGTAGCCATACCAACACGTCTCTAACCACCGCCGGCATAAAGGCGATCGGAAACATCTGGCCGCTCAAGAAATATTCGAACGAATAGATGATGAAAACCACCGTCGAGATTTCGAGCATCCAGAATGCGAGCAACGCGATGCTGAGGGAAATGAAAAACTGGAGCACCGCCGCCATCAATGTGCTCCAAATCGCGACGAGCCAAACGACCCAATCCGTTGGCCAAACTACGTATTGCCGGTAATAGACGAAAAGAACGACTACCACCGGCAACGTCACTGCGGCATAAAGAAGCCGATTACTGCAGAAGAGACTGAACCGATACAGAACGTAGTCGATCGGCTTAACGATAAATGTGCCGATCTGGCCTTCTCTGATATCATTCGCCACTTCCCATTCGTCGTCGGTCGGCGTAACCAGGCCTTGGAGAAAAAGCACCAGCAAAAAATAGAATACGACCGATCCGTAGTCGAAGTTGTTGATCCCCTGCCCTTTTGCCTCAAAGATCGCTCCCCAGATAAAGACCGTACCGAGTAACGGCAGAATGCCGAAAATCGATCGGAAAAAGAAATTCCAGCGGTAGACAAAAGTGTTCTGCAGCCCGACATCGAAGACCCGGAGATAGACTTTAGCCGTCGAAGAAAGTTTCATAATTGGCCGGCAAACCATCGCCCGTTAGGCCCAATACTTTTGCCTCCAGCAACGGCTCTCGGCCTTACGGGTGCAGCTACGTCCGCGATCCGGCGGTCTCGGAGAGACACCCCCTACCTGCGCCTCGCCAGACTGCTAGTAAACCTTGATGTACGCCTTTTCGCGCAGTCCATCGAGCCAGCGCTGCGTCGCTTTTTGACGCTGAACTTGCTCCAGCTTCTTCGTAATTCCGTCTCTGACTTCCGTCAAAGGAATAAAATTCGCCGTCTTCTTTTCCTCGCAATACAGAATGTAAAACGAATCGCCGATCTGAATGCAGGGGCTCACCTCCTTGGCCGCAAGCGCAAACGCCGCTTTCGTTAAGTCCTGGTTCAGAGTCTTTTCGTCGACCCAGCCCCAATCTCCTCCATTTTCGGCGGTCCCATCCATCGAATAAGTCTTGGCCAGAGTCGCAAACTCGGCGCCCTCTTTCGCTTTCTGGCGGATCTCCTCCGCCATCTGCTTGGTGCTAGCCGCGGAATCGGACACCAGCGGATCCGAATTAAGCACGATCATGCGCAGCTTTACCTGTTCCGGTGTCGCAAATTCTTTTTTGTTGGCGTTGTAATAGGCCTCGATCTCCGTTGGAGTAGGCGTGAAAGTGCCTTTCACGTTGTTTTGGCGCATGACTTGGACCGTGATCTTGTCCTTTTCCATGTCGCGAAATCGATTCATCGTATAACCCTGTGCACTCAGCGTTCGCATAAATGCTTGCCGATCGCCACCGAACTCGTCTTTGATGATTCCAGCGAGCTGCTGCTCGATTACGTAATCGGGAAGCTTGTATTCCTTCTTCTTGAATTCCTGGAGGATCAGCTGACGGTTTACCAGATCGTTCAACACCGCCAACCGGGTCTCCTTTATCTTATCGATAAGTTCCTGTCCCTGGTATTGTTGCCGAAGCGTCTGCTCTTCCGGCGCAGCCACCTCTTGGACCTGGGAGAAGGTGATTACGTCACCGTTAACGACAGCAGCGATACCGTCGATGACTTGCGGATCCGCCGCGCGCATCACCGTGGGAATCAGCAGGGAAAGCGCCACAACGTAGCTACAAAACAGCTTAGAAAACATGCCTTATCACGAGATTTGGGTTAAGAGCGATAACAATTCCGCGAGGCTAGATTGCGGGTTGGTCGAAGTCAAGCGGGGAAACCGGTCGCCAATGAGCAGATAATCGCCACCACGTGTCATCATCACTTTGGAGTCTTTTACTTCGATTCGAACTATTTTTTCTCGTCCCGACACGAGGCGGATCTCGTTCAGAATCAGCAGATTCTGCACCGCCGTGGGTAGAGGTCCGAAACGATCTCGCCATTCCGATCTGAGCCGGTGGAGCTGGTCAATCGAGGCGATCGCGGCAAGTTTCTTATAGGCTTCAATTCTCGTCTGCGGTTGAGCGATGTAATCGGAGGGCACAAATGCCGGGGCCAACTCCTTCCGAGCGGTAACAAATTCCGATTCGTTCGTAACGACGAAGTCGAGTCGTAGAAAGGTGTCGGAACGTTTAACTCCCTTTTTACCTTTCAGCTTTTCTACCGCTTGTTGCAGCAATTGGCAATAAAGGTCAAACCCGATATTGATGATGTGGCCACTCTGGGCGGTGCCAAGAATGTTGCCCGCTCCCCGAATTTCCAGGTCCCGCATCGCGATCTTGAAGCCTGCCCCTAAACCGGAATATTGTTTAATCGCATTGATTCGGCGACGCGCTGCACCAACCGCCATCAAGTCTCGCGGCAACAACAAGTAAGCGTACGCTTTGTGCTGGGCTCGTCCCACCCGCCCGCGGAGCTGGTAGAGATCGGCTAATCCGAAACGGTCGGCTCGATCGATGATAATCGTGTTCGCATTTGGGATATCCAATCCGCTTTCGATGATCGTTGTGGAAATCAGAACGTCGATCTCCCCTTGCACGAATCGTTGCATGACCCTTTCCAGCGCCTCTTCCTCCATCTGGCCATGCCCAATATCGACGCGAGCCGTGGGGCAAAGCTCTTGCACTCGGTTTCGCATTCGCTCGATCGAGTGCACCCGATTATGTAGAAAATAGACCTGACCGCGGCGGCGCAGCTCGCGTTGAATAGCATCACGAATGATCCGTTCATCATAACCGCAAACCACCGTTTCCACCGGCAGCCGATTGGGTGGCGGTGTTTCAATCGACGACATATCTTTGGCGCCGACCAACGACAGATAAAGTGTGCGTGGAATGGGCGTGGCCGAAAGCGTCAGAACGTCTACTAACTTGAATCGCTCTTTCAGCAGTTCCTTGTGACGTACTCCGAAGCGCTGTTCTTCATCGATCACCACTAGCCCCAGATCCTTGAATTGGATGTCCGACGAAATCAGCCGATGTGTACCGATGATAATGTCGATCGAGCCGTCCCGGACCGCCGCAACCGTCTTTCGCTGTTCCCCGGCAGAAAGAAATCGGCTTAGCATCCCGACTCGAATCGGGTAGTCAGACATCCGTTGCCGGAATGTTTCGAAATGCTGTTGCGCCAGCACGGTAGTGGGCACTAACATTGCCGCTTGTTTCCCACTCATAACGGCCTTGAACGCCGCGCGAATCGCCACTTCCGTCTTGCCAAAACCAACATCGCCGCAGATCAAACGATCCATCGGCTGCTCCGTTTCCATGTCCTGTTTGGTTTCCTCGATCGCCCCCAGCTGATCTGGAGTCTCCATGTACAAAAAAGAGGCTTCGAATTCTCGCTGCCATTTGGAATCGGGCGGAAAAGCGTACCCCGGCAACGTGTTGCGTCGCGCCTGCAGGTCCAACAAACGAGCCGCATAGTCAAAGACCGCTTTTTCGGCTGCCTTTTTCGTTCTACTCCATTTGGCGTCTCCTAAATTGCTCAGCGGAGGAAATCGCTTCCCTATTCCGACGTAGCGCGAGATCAGAAACGCCTGTTCAAATGGTACATAGAGCCGCGCATCCTCTGCGAACTCCAGAAGGACGCATTCGCTCTTTACTCCTCCTTGCTCCAATTCCTGAATTCCCAGGTACTTCCCAATTCCATGCTCCACGTGAACCACCAGGTCTCCTTCAGCCAATTCGCTGAAATCAACTGGAGCCCGTCCACCGCGGAGCCGCGCCCTTCTAACCGCTAGCCGACGAGCACTCGGGCTTTGGTAACGCCCAAAGATTTCGGCATCACAAAGGACTGCTAGCCGAGCGGCCGGATAAACGAATCCATGGTTCAGACTGCCAATCCCGAAATCAACCGAATCCACGTCGATGTGATTATCGGACAAGACATCTCTCAACCGCTCAATTTCTCCCTCGTTATGGCAAACCACCAATATCCGCCAAGCTTGACCCAGCCACTCTTCAATTTGAGTCAAGGCGCGTTGCCGCTTGTGTTCCTCAACCAGAAAATCTCCCGCTTCGAAATCATGGAAAACCGAGGGATAAAAGGCGGTGCTGTAATCCTCGGGCTGGCCGGCGGGAAACGCGCCCGCGGTAATTCGTACCTCTGCGTCCGTCTGTTCCGCTTCGACATCGATCAAGAGATCGCCTGGCCGAATGTAATTGCGTAAGGGGATGGTCTCGCCTTGGATATCGCCGAGAAATATCTCTGAGCGCTCAACCACTTGGATCGCCGTCTGCTCGTCCAGATCAAACTCGCGCAACGATTCAACGGTGTCGCCAAAAAGCTCCACGCGTACCGGCACCGCATGTTGCGCCGAGAAAATGTCGATGATCCCACCGCGATGCGCGAATTCTCCACGTCCGCTCACTTGCGACACTTTTTCATAGCCAGCTTGAATGAGTTTCTCAATCAGTTGCCTGCTATCGAGAGAATCTCCGCGCTGCAGAACGAGCGTCTGATTCAACACTCGATCACCGGGCACAACGGGACTCTCCAAAACCGACCGAGTCACCACCACCGCCATTCTCTTTCCGGTCACGATCTGTTGCAGCAAAGCCAGCCGTTCTGCCATCAGCTCCGGGTCAAGCACCGCTCCTTCGATTGCCGGCAACTCAAGCTCCGGGAAAAATTGAGCGCCGATCTCCCAGTTTAGTAAGTCGTTGCAGATCTCCTCCTGACGGCGTGCGTCCGGACAGATCAACCAACAACTTCGCGATGCATGCTGGCGCACCACGCAAGCTGCGACGAACGATTGAGCGGCTTCCACAACATGCTCAAAGCATATGGGCGGTTTTTCTTCGAATTTCTGACGAAACTCAGGAGACTGGCGCACCTCTTCCACAACGTTGGTCAATCGGCGCTGTTTGCTTTTTTCCATACCGTTCGAATTCGCGATCAAACGCCGGGAAGCGCGATAGCTTATTAAAAGACGTCCAACATCGCCTGCTATTCGGGCGTGATCAATGCGGGACGGTGGGGCCGCCTCCAGGTGCGGCTGCGACGTAGATCGGTAGGCGAAAACCCGACTCCGCCCAACTTGTCGCGCCGCTTGGCGAAGGCGGAAGCCGACGTCGCGGCCACGCTTTCGGACAATGCATAACCTCAAGACTAGGGCGCGCCGAAGCTTGCGAAGGTGGCCTCGGCGCTTTAGGTCGCTGCCCCTTTCGTCTTGTATTCCCACGCGCCGGGTTTGAGCCATCCATGTTGGCCCGCGCTTCGGAACCACCAACGCTTTGCCGCTTCGGACAAGCGCCGAAGGCGCATCTCAAGATAGCCCAGGCGAGGCCCTAGGAATAAGAATATAACGTGGACTCAGCGCTGAAAGCCGCGTGAGAAGCTGCTGCTACGTAATTTCGCTAGGCTATTTTGAGACACACCTTCGGTGCTCCTAAATTTACTGAAAATTAAGCTCCTTGGTAATTCCGTACCGTTCGATCCGTTTACGCAACGTCGCCCGCGTCACTCCCAGAAGCTTGGCTGCTTTTACCTGATTCCCTTTGGTCCGCTTCATCGCAAATACCGTGAATTCTCGTTCCAGCCAAGGCAGTAGCTGCAATCGAGAATCCGCTGAGGCGGCATCCAGCAACGCTTCCACCGCAGCCTCTAGCGTCGGCTTGCCTCCCACCGCCCCGGATACTTGAGGCGCGCTCTCAACCGAATCTTCAGGCTGATTGGCAAACCCCAGCGGAATGTCTTTTGGCAGAAGCACGTCACTGCTGGCTAACACACACGCGCGTTGGATCGTGTTCTCTAGTTCGCGGACGTTACCCGGCCAGGGATACTCTTCTAATACCTTGATCGCCTCCGCCGACAACGTGAGCTGTGGCAGATGCTTATGCGTAGCGATCTTCTTTAAAAAATACTCGGCCAAAAGACGAATATCTTCTCTTCGCAGCCGGAGTGGCGGAAGATGAATTCGCACCACGTTTAAGCGATAAAACAGGTCCTCTCGGAACTGCTTTTTCGCGACCTCCTGTTCCAATGTCTTATTGGTGGCCGCAATGATCCGCACATCGGTCTTGATCACAGCATTGCCACCAACTCGCGAAAATTCTCCTTCTTGTAATACCCGGAGAATCTTGCTTTGCACCGGGAGTGGCATCTCGCCGATTTCATCCAGGAACAGCGTGCCACCATTGCTTTGCTCAAACCTTCCAATCCGCATCGCTGCGGCGCCGGTGAACGCTCCCTTCTCGTGGCCAAACAGTTCGCTTTCAAGCAGGTTCTCTGGGATTGCGGCGCAGTTGATCGCAATAAACGGCTGCGTGCTCCGATTGCCGTAGTGATGAATCGCACGGGCCACCAATTCTTTCCCTGATCCGCTCTCACCCGTGATCATCACCGGCGCATCGCTATGCGAGACGCGACCGATCATCTTGAACACCTGTTGCATCGGCTGCGACTGTCCAACCAAGCTATCTTGATACTGTTCAACGGTAAGCTGCGGTTTGAATGCCGTGGCGGATCGCATCTCGGCTTGCGTATTCAGTGCGGCATCTACCACCGGTTTGAGATTGAATGGTAACGACTCTTTGCGCAGGTAATCGAACGCACCAAGTTTCATCGACTCGATCACCGATTGCGTCGTACCAAACGCGCTCATCAGGATCACCAGCGCATTCGAATCTCGCTGCCGGATCCGAGCGAGCAACTCCAGACCGCTAAACGGCATGAGATGGGTCTCGCAAATCAGGAGGTCCGGATTCTCAGAAATGTAAATTTTGTACGCTTCGTCGGACGTGGTCGTAGCGAATACTCGCGTTGTCGGCGTTTCGAGCTGGTTTTGCGCCCACTCAAGAAAGTCAGTCTCAGGATCAACAAGCAAGATTGTCTGCATTAAAAGGCACTGCTCGCGGGAAATAGCCGGATCCTTATCTGGTCACAGCTCGCCACGAGTCTCATTTCAGGGTGTTATATTTTGCGCATCATTTTGAATCTGCAAGGATCGATATGCCGCTTTTGCTATAAATTCTGCAGAAAAATGGACAGTTTGGAGCGGTTTCGCCTGTTTTGGTCGTGCATAAGAGCTGCGGGCCATCGGAAAAACGTGGACCTGTCGAATCAAAATTCGGCGCTGAATGAAAAAAATTTTGCCCGGGATCAACTTCAAACATCAATAGCGCAATCGCCTCTCCTACCCGCCCTCTTGGTACCCTTGCCGCCACACGCTCGAGCGCGGCGACGTCGGATCCCGCTTGCCCTTATGATCGTACAGTTCCCAAGACCGCGCCAGGAATAACGCCGTCATCGCCGGGAACTTGTCTCAGTGCCCGTCGCCTAATGCATCTCCTTCCCGTCTCCATCAACCGGCAATCCGCCATTTGTTTTACAAAGCTCGGTTAAGTCGTTCCAACTCCGCGTTCTTCGATGTGGCAACGTCTCGGCCCAGTAGCTTGTCCGTCGAGGTCGCGGCTGGCAGCAGAACCAAAGCGGATGCTTCAGGCTACTTCAGCAGCCGTGCCCGAACTCACTCGCCCATATGTTGTTTCCGCATTTGCTTTTTCGGTCGGGATATCGCTCCTTGTCGTTCGAGAAATGGTCAACCAGATTCCCAAACACGTCGCTATCATTATGGATGGCAACGGACGATGGGCTCGACAACGCGGTTGGCCACGCAGTCGTGGGCACCTTGAGGGAGCCAAAGCGGTCAAGGCATGCGTGGAAGCCTGCCTCGAGCTGGGAGTTCTTTATCTCACGCTTTACGCGTTCTCCACTGAGAATTGGCAGCGGCCGAAAGAGGAAGTGGATACATTGATGGGTTTGCTCCGTAAATTCTTACGCGATTACACCAGAGATCTGGCCGGCCAGGGGATTCAGTTGCAAGCCATTGGCCGATTGACCGAACTCCCGGAGGACTGTCAGGAACAACTTCGAGAAGCCATTGCTCAAACCGCAAACAATCACAAGCTCACAACCATTCTTGCGGTCAACTACAGCGGACGCGCAGAAATTGTTGACGGAATCAAGAGAGTCGCCCGAGACGTCAAAGCAGATCGGCTCGATCCCGACGAACTCACTGCTGAAAAGTTCAGTCAGTATCTTTACACGCACCAATGGCCTGATCCTGATTTGCTGATCCGTACCTCAGGCGAAATGCGGATTTCCAATTTCCTACTTTGGCAGTTGAGCTACACCGAGATGTACGTGACCCAGACGCTCTGGCCTGATTTTAAGCGAGCAGATCTTCTCGAAGCGATTGCCGAGTTTAACCGTCGCCAACGCAGATACGGAGGAGTCTGAGGGCTTAGTGATTGGTGGAATCACTAATCACCAATCACCTCTCACCAATCACTACCTCCCGCCTCCCCCAGCTCGTCGGCCACGATATTCGCAAGCGCCAACGACTTCAGATCAATCTCAGGATCTCGATAAAAATGATCGAGCCCTGGCTCAATAATGGTAACGCCATGAGGCACTAATTCATCCGCCAAAAGAGTCAGCCCGTCGTTGGGTCCATTCTTGCGCAGTTCAATATATCGATGCCTGACATCGTTAGCGATATCTCCCGAAAGCGGTGCGCCAACGAATTGGAGCACGAAAATATGGCACGGCAACGTGATCTCCTTCATTCTTTCTCTGCTCGCGGTCGTTGTCATTCCGGCCAAGCCCCGCGGGTCGATTCGCGAATAGCGTAATATGATCCTTGCCAACCATGACTTGGGCCAGCCGCTCACGTGATCAGCCAACAAGGTTCCCTCGATCAGTCCCCCTACGCTTAACCAAGCTTTGACCGAACTAGTTTCAATGGGCTCCAGAACCTTCCCCAGTGCCAAAGCGGTTTCCGGTCCACCCTTGCTTGCACTGATCAATATCAGACGTCTACCTAATTGACTCTCGGCGCGCACTATGCCGGCGAGAATTGCGGCATTTTCTTCAATCGTACCATCCTCTTGGGTGGCAGCTAGCTCAACACGAAGACCGAGCTGACGAAACAGCTGCCTTTGGTTGTAAAAATCGGCTCCGGACGATCGATCGCTCAAATAATGAAACCCCGGTATAAAGATAAGATCATATTGCTGGAGCTCCTTTCGGGCGGCTACAGCTCGACTGGCATGGCGAATGCCGATGTTGATCCTGTTTAGCTCTTGTCGATACGCCTTCTGCAGCTTGGCGTTCCGGCCATCCGACAAGCTTTGCTTGATGAAAAATAGAGTCGCAAAATCTGGCGACGTTTCCGCAGAAATTTCTCCTAACGTCCGCCGATCCAGCGGACGCCCACCGAAACGTTGCTCAATGTCAGCGATGCGGTGGTTCAATTCTGAATTCGCAGCGCTCGACGAAAGCGAGTTTTCCAAATAGTATTTGGCTAGCTCGGAATCAACGGTGGTCGATATCGGTTCACCTGCCAGATAGCCTTTGACCGGGAGTCTCAGGTAAGGTGCGCCGGGTGCGGGCAGCGGAGCAACTGCTAGTGCGGCGATACCGGCGAGACAGGGTATGCGCGCGAGCGAGGTCATTTCCGTAATCCATTAATTCGCTTGTCTCCATTCGGCCAGATCGTGAAGCCAACACCCGGCAGCTGCCCATAAACATTTTAAGATAAAGCGTCCGCGACGTGTGCGCGAGACCCCCAAATGGTAGGGCGAAAACCTCGGCGCATTCGGTAGCTGCGTCTTTCGTTTTGCATCCCCATGCGCCGGGTTTGAGCCATTCATGCTCGTCCGCACCTCAAGAATTCAAACTCTCAGTCTTTCAATTCTCCGCGACAGACCCAATCTCGGAATTCAAACATTTTCATGCCAAGACCAATGTTGGGACACGGCTCAAACCCGGCGCCTGGGGATGCAGAACGACCTGGCGCAGCTACCGAATGCGCCGAGGTTTTCGCCCTACCGCTACGGGCCTCGCGCGCACATTGGGACTCCCAACGCCTTATTAATGCCCATGGGTCTGTCGGAACTCAGCCGCAGATACGCAGACAAAACCAATCACCAATCACTAATCACCGATTACTGATTACCAATCACTGACTACCGATTACTGATTACCGACTCTCCACCAGAATCGTTTCTTCCCGCTTCTGTCCCACACCAACCAGCATGAGTTTCGCTCCCGACAATTCGCAGATTTTGTGCAGATAATTTTGTGCACTGATCGGCAAGTCGGAAACAGTACGCGCTTCGGCAGTAGACCGCTTCCAACCCGGCATTTCGATGTAGATCGGCTGGCAACGATTGAACTGCCGAACACAGGCGGGCGGGAATTCGATTTGCTTACCATCCGATTCGTAGCCGACACAAATCTTGAGCGTTTCCAATCCATCCAAGCCATCCAGATTTGTGACCGCCAGTTCGTCGATTCCATTTACAATTGTCGCAAACCGAGTAGCAACCGCATCGAACCAACCGCAGCGCCGAGCCCTTCCGGTCACGGCGCCGAATTCGCGGCCCATCCCGTGCAATAATTCCGAAAGACTTTCGTCTTCGGTCGGAAAAGGTCCCTCGCCCACGCGCGTTGTATATGCTTTCATCGCGCCAACGACCCGATCGATTCGGTTCGGAGGCACGCCGGCTCCTGTGCAAGCGCCTCCCGCGGTAGTGTTCGACGATGTGACGTACGGATAGGTGCCGTGATCGATATCTAAAAAGGTTCCTTGTGCCCCTTCAAAAAGTATCTGTTTCCCCTGGTCCATCAGTCGATGGATTTCGAGTACCGTATTCGTCAACATCAAACGCAACCGCTTTCCGGCCGCCAAATAATCCGAAAGTAATTTCTTTGGATCAACCGGTTGTCCGCCGAAATGTTCCAGCAACCAGTTTGCTTCCTGCACACGCCTGAACAAACGCTCCTCAAAAAGTTCGGGTTGCAGCAAATCACCCGCGCGGATTCCGACCCTGGCTACCTTATCGCCGTAGGCCGGGCCAATTCCACGTTTCGTCGTTCCAATCTTATTCTTTCCGTGCGCAATCTCACGCTGCTCATCGATCAGACGATGGTACGGAAACACCAAATGAGCCGATTCACTAATCAGTAAATTCCGTTCGCTGACCTGAATCCCTTGCCCCTCCAGCTCCGCGATCTCTTCGCACAAGGAGATCGGGTCGATCACAACCCCATTGCCGATAATACAGATCTTGTCCGAACGCAGGATTCCTGAAGGAATAAGCCGCAGGATGTACGTCTTCCCGCCAACCACTACCGTGTGACCCGCATTGTTACCGCCCTGGCTTCGTACGACCACATCAACCTGTTCCGTCAAATAGTCGATGACCTTGCCTTTCCCTTCGTCCCCCCATTGTGCGCCCACTAAAACTGTATTGGCCATATAACTCAGACACCAAACGTCCCATTCTGATGCCAGATCACGGGATGCCCCGCGACATTAGGCGGGCTAGGATTTGCTGCAAGCGGGAACATGGCGATAAGTCAATTGCGCAAGACCTTTAACGACAGCGCCTGCAGTCGGGGTGAAGTTGTAGCCGAGTAATAAATGTCAAGACGACATCGCGCCTTATGCTCTTTGCCTCGAACATCGAGTGCATCCGAATCGTATTCAATTGAATCATGCCCGAGTGAAGTCTCAAAAGTGGATAAATCGGGAACGAACCTGCACCATTTATAAGATCTAGCGTCTTGCGTCATATCTTGTTGGATGAAGGCACTGGATGAATTTTTGTGTCCGAAATAATCGGTTTCTTTATCCAACGTGTAGATTAATAACGTGCGGTAGTCGTGGGTCTCCATCGCCTTTAGAATCCGGAGAATCAGATCGGCGGGGGCCGAAGTGGTTGGAGCCGGGTTTGGACTCGGAGCCGGTGTTGCAAGAGCCACGGTCGTGGCTGGAGTCGCCGAGGCCAGCCCAAACTGGCTCGGCGTCGGTGTAGCGACGACGGGAGCCACTGATGTGGCAGGACTCGGCGTGGTCACAGGGGTTACCGCCGCGACGGAGGGTGTGGGAGTGGGCACCACTGAGGTCGACCCGGATCCGCCAAAGCGAATCGGACCGAAAATCGCCAAAGCGATAATCAAGACTCCACCCAAGATCGCCCCGACCATCAGCCTTCGTTTGCGGGGTGGTGCGGGCGGCGGAGGAGGAAGCGCAGGCGGAGTAGGAGTTACCGGTGATGACATGGGTACATTAGCTGGACGGCCCGCACCTGCGATGTTCTCCTTGAGTGCCCGCCAAAACTCGGCGCAATTAGGGAATCCTCCAGTTGATTGGGCTCCGACGCAGGCGCGCTGGAGTGTCTGGTTGCCCTCCTCACTAAGCTCCGGCAGAGGGCTGTACTTATAGGGCTCGTTCGGGCCGGTGTGTGATGGTAAGTCGTGCCCGCTAAGCAATTCGTAAATGAGGCGGCCGAAAAGCCAGACGGATTTCGTGCCACGAATTCCTGCCTCGGCCTGGGTCATCGACAACACCCGGCTGGCGGGAACCAACGTTTGCCTGCCCCACTCGGGCCGGTTGCGTAACAAGAGCGGAGCAATACAAAGGGGATTGAGCTTCAGAGAGCAGTTCGACCACTGCCCGGCATTTCCACGAGCCAGGCCAGGAAAGATCTCCCGAGAGATCTCTGCCGGGCAGCAGACCAGAATCTTTTGGGCGCTGACGTTGACCAAGCCGAATCCTTGCCCGGAGACGAAATCCAACGTTGCAGCCAACGGCTCTAAGAGCATAAGCAGATCGCTCGAGCTGAGCGAACGCCTCCACCGGAGCAAATCGGACAGCGGAAATCCATGAATCCATTCCCTTACCAGGAATGGTGCTTCGCTCTTTTCCAATTTTCGGTATTGCAGCAAGTTGGGATGAGATACGTTTCGGATCACCCCTAGCTCATTGTCCAGGAGATCGATTAAAATGGGATCGGTACTGATTCCAGGGTGCAACAGCTTCAAAGCAACTTCCGCTGGCGTTCCGGAGAGGGCCTTTTCTTCGGTTGCCCGAAACAATCGCCCGCCGGTTCCTTCGCGCTCTTCTTCAATCAGCCGGTACCGATCCCCCAGCAGGCTCCCAATCTGAATACCAAAGTAGTGGTCAAACGATGGAGAGGCGACCGCTGGAAGTAGCGTCGCCAGCTCCAGATTGTCATCGGCAGGAGGAGCAGCCTCCGGTGCCACCGGAGCCGAAGCGGGTGCGATCTGTCCGGGTGAAGGGCTGAATTTGGCCGCTAATTTGGTAATGACCGTTTCGATCTCCTCCTGTAACTGTCGTGGGTTTTGCGGGCGATCCTCCCTGCTCTTCGCCAGCATCCGGCGCAGCAAGTCGATGACTGGCAGCGGTACGCCAGCCAGTTGCTCGAACGGCGGGGGCTTCACCGCATGAGCGATTATCACCTGACCTACCGTGCCTGAGAATGGCCTTTTAGCTGACAGCAGATACCAAAGCGTGACTCCCAGTGAATAAATGTCGGAGCGGGTATCGAGCTCGCTCATCTCGGCTTGTTCTGGGCTGGCAAACGCCGGGCTACCGACGAAATCGTGGGTCCCGGTTAACTGGGTCACATCCAGGCTGGCGGCTTTTGCCGCCCGAGCCAGTCCGAAATCGATCAGCTTCACATCCAGGCTACCGGACCGGTTTACGGTCGCCATGATGTTGCCAGGTTTGATGTCCCGGTGAATTAGCTCCTGGTCATTAGCCGCTTCAAGGGCTTGCGCAACCTGCATTGTCACCCGCAGTGCGATTGCTGGCGAGAGCGGCCCGAGTCGTTCCACGTACCGCTCCAGATCCTCGCCGTTGACAAACTGCATGGCATAGAAATAGGTGTCGCCCTCTTCGCCGAAATATAAAACCGTGGCGACGTGAGGGTGATCGATTTTCCCTGCCGTCTGTGCTTCTCGAAGAAATCGGCGTCGCGCCTGAGGACTGTTGAGCAATTCGGCTCCGATGACCTTGAGTGCCACTGGCTTATCCAGCCTGGTGTCGATTGCCTTATAAGTGACCCCCATTCCTCCTTTGCCTAACCGGAACAGTGAACCGTCAGGACGGCGAAGAATCTTGAAATGAGCGAACCTTTCGGCCTCTGGCTCCTCCAACCTGCTCGATTGCTCTTGCGCGGTGCTTTGCCTCTTCCTGGCGCTCAAGAGTTCTATCGCGTTGCGCACCAGGGACGGAAAATGTTGTTCGAGAGGGCCGGGCTTGCAACCATCAAGCCAGTGCTCGACCCCGAGAAAATAGACGAGGTCATCCAGCGGCTCTACTGATTCGATCTTGAAGGCTAAGAGAGCCACCTTGAAATGAGCCGCTCGCTCCACTTCGCGTAGCACCTGCTTCGAGCGGTTTGAAGCTTGGCTCAACACCACCAGCAGTATCTCTGTCCGGCGGATGGCCTCGGTGATCTGTCCGCTGTAAGGTCGCCCGGCGAGTACATCCCGGGGGGCAATCCAGCAATGTATCCCGGCAGCTTCGAGGGCTACGCATACGCCTTCGGCCGCCGAGCTGTCCTCGCTCGAATGTGAAATAAAAACCGCGTGCGGCAATTTTGACGATTCCAGCTGTCCTGCGCCGGGACTGTCTCCCTGGTTCATCGTTTTTGCCGGTCGGATTGATTCTACTGATAAGGACATGCTTGCGCAGAAAGCAAGAAACTCTAGTTAGAACCAATCGGAACGGTTGGACTTGAGATTAGCAATTTCGTCCCCAGGACTTCAAGATTTAGCTTAGGAGAGCTCCGGGTGCTTCGAAAACCTGCCTCAGCTAGAAACGTGGTTTTCGCCAAGTCGCGACCTTCAAAAAAAAGCCCGCCGAGTCTTCTCTCTCGGCGGACTTGGATGGCAACTCAATTCTGAATGCGGCGGCCTCCCAGACTTACAGACCGCGCCGTCTTATCTAATCGGCTAAGCGTGTCGGTGGTTTAGGCATTATTTTACTCGGACAGTGGGCTCCTAGCAGCGAAGCGCCTCATACTCCTCTCTGCTGTCGAGGGGACAGAAGATATCGGGAGGGCCGAGGATGCTTAATCGGCCGGCCTATTCGTCGGACGCTTAATCTCACAACGGTCAAGAGGTACCTAGTCGCCAGGTAGCAAAACGCTCATACTCGACCGGTAGGAGTCAAGCTGCGGTGGAAATGAATCTATCTGAACTTTACCCACACAACTGAATTGCGATATGCACTCCCAATACGAATCCGATTGCGAACGCCAAGGGCACAAACTCCCGACCGTAAGAAGGGTCACCATGAACCGCTTCTTTTTGCCTTTTATCACTACATCAGCATCGAAGTGCAAGTCTTATAGGACTCTCGGGCCTTGCAATAATACTGGATCATTTCCGCCAACGGTTCGGTTTGGGTCTTATTTCAACTTGTCATCTACCACGCTCTCCAATCTCAAGTCCGACGGGTTGCTCAGGCACCCGGATCGTCGCCACGATCGGTCGATGGTCGCTTGCCTGGTTCCAATCGACTGAACGAAAGACATAACAATGCTTCCGATCTATCGCAGGGAGCAACGATCGGTTGGTCAGAATGTAATCGATCCGTGCGTAGGTGTCGGTGAACTTCTGGTAGTAGGTCCAATGATCGCCCGTGTAATCAGATAACCACAGGTCCGTAAGGTGAGTCGGACTCTGACGATCGCCCAATACCTCTTGAATCGCCGGTTGCTCTTTGGTGTCGTTCAAATCACCGTAAACCAGCAGCGGCACCTCGGGCGCCTCTTTCATGACACGATCGATGTGGTTCCGAAGTTCCTGCGCCTCCTGGCGTCTCACTAACTCCTCCCCTTCCGGAATGGGCAACTTCGATTTCAAATGCGCTCCGATCAATCTCAGGTCGAAGTCCGTTGAAATGCGGACGGTCACGTCGAGAATACCCCGCCGAACCGATTCAGTTACATTCGGTAGGTGGATTGGAACGTTGGCTTCTGAATGGCGAGATATAATCGGAAATCGACTCAAAAGAGCGATATGCCGATCCGGATCGGGACCACTCACATATTCCACGTCAACAAAGGTTATCCCTTCTTGAGCCAATCGCTGCCTGAAGCTTTCGAACTGACCTGGTGAGCCCATCTCCGCCACACCGAGAAGATCGGGATGAATCTCGCGAATGATCCGCAGAAGAGGCCCTATCTCTTTCTCCGGTTTCGGCGAGTGAACGAATTGTCCGTTTTCTCGCCGGTCCATGACAATGTAATTTTCTAAGTTGTAGTGGGCGAAGACCGCCGACTGCTCGCCGCGAACCACGGAAACTAACGCGACGCCGAGCAGGAATAGGAGCATCGCGAGCCAGGCGCGCTCTAAACGTCGAATCTCTCGTTGGCCGTTTCTTTCCCGAGGCACGCCAGAACCATAAGCCAGGAGCAACATTATAACAACTCTTTTTTTACACGTTGTTATTATTGGTCCCGAAGCGTTAGTCCCGTTATAGCATCGCCGCAGAAACCGGAGCTGCGGCGAGAACTTTGCCGGCTTGTCCGCCGTCGCCCGGAGGCCGCCTTCGCTCTTCGAGCTGCGGTGCCCGCAATACGAAGGCCGCGCCCTAGCGAAGCGACGAAGGCGCGAAGGAGGGAGTGAATCGGTGAAAGTAGCCCAATAGCCGGCAGATGCGATGGGGAATGATCGGCAATCACAGCGGCGACCCGTCCGACGAAGCCTGTGGGATAGTCTAACTATAGCGGATCGAGTTGGCGAAGTCGGAAGCCGTGACTCAGGAAAGCCTGGGCGGAGCCCAGGAACTAAAATAAATAGCGTTCTGTGCTGAAAGCGCGTGACAAGACCTGAACCATATGGTGTTTCTCCGGCCGGATTGAAACGCTCGAAAGCTGGAGGACGGAAGATTACTATTTTGGGTTGGAGACCGAGCTGAGCCTGCTACGAACAGTCCGGATTACCCGAGCAAAAGCTATCCGAAGACCGATGACTTTCAGCGCTATGCTCTTCTGGGGGCTGAATTCCTAGGGCGAGCCCTAGGCTTTCCTGAGTCGCAGCTTCGCCGCTAAAAACCCTGCGCATTTTCGCCCAGCAAAGTCCGACAAGCCCCGTGACGGGCTATAGAAACGCTCGGCTTTCGGTCCCGCACTCGGCTCAGTGATTGCCAGAGCCCCTCGATCGTCCCGTTCGTCCTTCGTCGTCCTGACTATGGCGGACAAGCCGGGACGGATAGCTCTTCAAAAGCGCTGACCCAGCATTTCGTACTGGGCTGCTTTCACTGAGTCCCTCCGGGAGAAGTTCTCACCGTACAATCCCAAGCCCTTAAGTTGGCGCGCATAGGCCAGGCCAAGCCCTGGACGAAGTCGCGAGCGCGTCCCTACCACTAGGATCAGGACGGTTGCGTCGGTTGCTGAGAAGGCGGATTTTGCTGCGCTACCGGCTGGCTGGGTGCTGCCGGACTTTGCGGAGGCTGATACGGCTGTTGGTTCGGAGCCGGCTGATATGGCTGCTGGGCCGTTCCCTTTATCTCACTCCCGGCCGAATGTAGTTCCTTGTCGAAGTCTTCTCGCGCCTTGCGAAATTCGTTCATGCTTTGCCCCAGGCTCCGCGCCAATTCGGGAAGTTTC
The DNA here is from genome assembly GCA_035601575.1 of Chthoniobacterales bacterium. Taxonomy (GTDB): domain Bacteria; phylum Verrucomicrobiota; class Verrucomicrobiia; order Chthoniobacterales; family JAFAMB01; genus DASTDH01. The sequence goes on along the minus strand of DATNNZ010000449.1, from coordinate 11,817 downwards.
TTGGCACCAAACAAGACCAATACTATTACCAGAATTAGTACCCATTCTGACGGTCCCGGAGCTCCAAACGCGAGCATATTCATTATATTAATTCTTTCAGGGATTGAGACGTGACGCCGCTACCAGAAATTACGCCGCGATCATTTAAGGGTTTTGAGGCGAGAAATTAAATCGGCTTTACTGGTGAGACCGACCACTTGATCTTTTACTTCGCCACCCTTAAAGAAAAGGAGAGTTGGGATGTTGCGGATCCCAAACCGGCTGGAAAGAGTTGGACTGTTGTCGACATCCACCTTCGCGATTTTCACATTCTCACCCTGTTCTTTCGCGATCTCATCCAATACCGGGGCAATCATACGGCAAGGCCCACACCAGGAGGCCCAAAAATCGACCAAAATCGGTACCGGAGATTCGCTGATTGCCTGATCAAAATTGGATTCGTTCAAGTGTATTACCGATGCTGTAGACATAGAAGAAGCAGTAGACATAGGTTTTTGAGGTGCTTGGGCGGCCAAAAAAGGCCATCAACTAAAAGCTACCAAACATTCTACGATAAGCGATATCGCCGAAAAAGCGAGTACCAACGCAGCCAGCGGCACGATCCAAGGATCCCGCCGCGAGGGAGGTACCTTCGCCATCAATCTCTCACTGGTGTTCACGCCTGCCTCGAGCGTCGACACGTCGCTATGAATCTCTCCCGCTGGCTTCGGTGGAAGCGGAATACGTGCCAATTTCTTTTTCTCTTCCGGCATTGGACTCTCTTCTCATTACCGGCGGTCCCAGGTCGCTTGTCAAGGGGGTAGTCCGCACGTTTCCCAAATCTCTCAGGACTTGTGAACATGCAGGCTCCTGAACTGTTTCCGTTTGACCGCTAGGGGTTCACCGTTCACGGTTCGCGACGCAGGCTTCTAAGTCTGGATTTCTGGGTGGTCCCGCCGAACTCCTGGCTACTGACTCCTGCCTCCTGAATTCTGCACTTATGAAGCTACTGGTCACCGGAGGCGCCGGCTTTATCGGCTCCCACCTTGTCGAAGCGCTCGTCTCCCGAGGCGACTCCGTTTCCGTGATCGATAATTTCAATGATTTTTACGATCCAGCCATCAAGCGCTCCAACGTCAGCAACTTTCCCAGTTCCGTGCGGGTTCATGAGATTGATCTTTGCGATCAGGCCGCCGTGGTGGACGCGTTGGCGGAACAAAAACCAGACGCGATCATCCATCTCGCAGCGCGTGCTGGTGTCCGCCCCTCGGTACTATCGCCGGAGCTCTATCTGCGGACCAATATTTTCGGTACGTTTAATCTTCTCGAAGCAGCTCGAAAAAATGATATTTCACGGTTCATTTTTGCTTCCAGCTCTTCAGTATACGGAGCAATCCGCGAACTTCCTTTCCGAGAGGACCAACCTCTCCGGCAAACGCTCAGTCCCTATGCCAGTACTAAATTGGCCGGCGAGCATCTTTGTTCAAATTATTCGTACCTTTACGGATTCCAGGTCGTCTGCCTCCGGTTTTTTACCGTCTATGGTCCCCGCCAACGTCCGGACCTTTCGATTCATCGATTCACCCATCTGATCGCGCACGGCAAACCAATCGAAGTGTATGGCGATGGTTCTGCCGCACGTGATTTCACTTATGTCGACGATATAGTTCAGGGTGTCCTTGGCTCGATCGATTTCCAAGGCTCACCGTTCGATGTCTTTAATCTGGGCGAGAGCCACACGATCGATTTGCTCTCGATGATCGGCGAAATCGAGAAGGCGCTTGGACGCGGAGCAACCATCGATTTTCGCGCCCCCGTTCCAGGCGATATGCCGCGTACCTGCGCCGATATTACCAAAGCTAGGAAAATGCTGAATTACCGGCCGACGACATCGATAAAGGTAGGGATTCCGAAGTTCGTCCAATGGTACCGAGAAAAGCACGCGAACCGATGAAATCGACACAAATCGAAAATGCCGAGCAACTCTGTCGGGCGCTCGTCCAGATCCCAAGTGAAAATCCTTCCGGCGCACCGGAAAGCAAAGGCGAAGCCGCAATGGCACAGTTTGTCGCCGATTTTCTGACTAATCGAGGTGCAACGGTACAGTTTGAATCGATCGCGCCCGGACGTCCGAACGTCTACGGCTGGTTTCCCACTCCGGCGAACTCTCAATACCGCATCTTATTCGCACCTCATCTCGACACCGTTCCGGGGAGAGGCATGACCGTCGATCCGTTTGTGGGCGCATGTCGCGACGGCCGGATCTACGGTCGCGGTGCCAGTGACACTAAAGGATCGATGGCGGCCATGTTATGGGCGCTCGCCACCGTCGATCTGTCCCAATTGAATGTCACGGTCGGTTTCGCCGGCCTGGCGGACGAAGAGGCAGACCAGATTGGAGCGAAGACCTGCGCGAAAAATGTAAAAACCGATCTCGTGATCGTCGGCGAGCCAACTGATCTTACGGTGGTTTACACCCACAAAGGAACCGCTTGGACCGAATGGGAAGCTCGCGGAAAGTCGGTCCATGCCTCTATGCCGGAAGCTGGCGTGAACGCCATCGAGCTGTTGACGAAAGGATATGCCGATTTGAAGCGCGCGTTTCCCCAGCTCTGTGCTGCTCCTGAAAATTCGTTGCTTGGCCCGCCCACGATCAGCCTGGGAACCATACGTGCCGGAACGAAGATCAATGTGGTACCTGACCATTGCGTTGCGGAAGTCGATATCCGAACGGTTCCGGGCCAGGAAAAAATGGTCACTGCAGTGCAAGATTTTTTACGTGACCGGCATCCAGCGATCACTGTTCGGCCACTGAAAGTCTCGAATCCGATGCATACCGACCCGAGCCATCCGTTGATCCAAAAACTGGTATCGAACGGTGCACCGCTCGCCGGCGCCTCCTGGTTTTGCGACGCAGCGCATTTCGCCGATCAAGGAATACCGGCCGTCGCCCTCGGACCGGGTTCGATCAAACAGGCGCATACCAGTGATGAGTTCATTGAGGTCGCCGAACTCGAGCGCGGTGTTCAGTTCTTTCGCAACTTTCTCCTTTCTTTTCGCCAATGAGTGAAGCCGTAACCAAATCAGCGATCTCGCCCAAGCGAGCCGAAGATTTTCCCGAGTGGTATCAGCAGGTTGTTCGGGCCGCTGATCTCGCAGAGAACTCCGAAGTACGTGGCTGCATGGTGATCAAGCCATGGGGCTTCGGCATTTGGGAAAATATCCAGAAGCAACTCAATGCAATGTTCAAAGCAACCGGACATCGCAATGCCTATTTCCCGCTCTTCATTCCGCTCAGCTACATGGAAAAAGAGGCCGAGCACGTGGAAGGTTTTGCCAAGGAATGTGCGGTCGTAACGCATCATCGCCTGGAGGTCGGGCCCGATGGTAAGATGCGGCCAGCGCCTTCGGCGCAGCTGACCGAACCATTGGTGATCCGGCCGACTTCGGAGACCATCATCGGTGCTACGTTTTCGAAGTGGATTCAATCGTATCGCGATCTTCCACTCTTGATTAACCAATGGGCCAACGTCGTCCGTTGGGAGATGCGTCCCCGCGTCTTTTTGCGAACGACGGAATTCCTTTGGCAGGAAGGACACACCGTCCACGAGACCAAAGAGGAAGCCGAGGCCGAGATGCTACAGATGCTAAAAATCTATCAGCAATTTGCGGAAGAATTTTTGGCTATTCCGAACTACGAAGGCGAAAAGACCGAGAGCGAACGTTTTCCTGGTGCAGTTACCACGCTTTGCATCGAAGCAATGATGCAGGACCGCAAGGCCGTGCAATCGGGCACCTCCCATTTCCTTGGCCAGAACTTTGCCAAAGCTTCCGACATCCGTTTTCTTACTCGGAACGGCACCCAAGAGTTCGGTTGGACCACCAGTTGGGGTGCGAGCACTCGTTTGGTGGGCGAGATCATCATGGTGCACGCCGACGACGATGGCGCCGTTCTTCCGCCGAGAATCGCGCCGAGCCATGCCGTTATACTCCCCGTCGTACCAAAGCCGGAACATCGCGCTGCCGTTTGGGAAGCCGCTGACAAGTTGGCGGCGGAACTTCAGCAACAGCGCTACGCCGGAGAACCAATTCTCGTCGAGGTGGATCGGCGCGATCTCGGTGGTGGGGTCAAGAATTGGGAATGGATTAAACGCGGTATCCCCATTCGCATTGAGCTGGGACCACGTGACCTGGAGAAAGGTACCGTTGCATTTTCGCGACGCGACCGGCCGGTGAAAGAAAAGGCGTTTTTGCCGACTTCAGAGGTCGTCCATACGCTGTCGGCAACACTTGAAGAGATCCAGAACCATTTATTCACGCGCGCGAAAACGTTCCGCGACCAACACACGATGCGGATCGATTCCAAAACAGACTTTTACGACTTCTTTACTGCAAAGAACGCGGAGAAACCCGAGATTCATGGCGGATTTGCGCTGGCCCATTGGTCGGGCGAACCGGAGGTCGAAGCGAAAATCAAAGAGGATCTCAAAGTCACTATTCGCTGCATTCCCTTCGCGGGCGAACTCCGCGGAGAACCAGGCAAGTGCCCGTTTTCCGGCAAGCCAAGCAATGGGCGAGTGGTCTTTGGGAAAGCGTACTGAGGCCGGGAGGCGGGACTGGTAGCGGCGACTCTCCAGTTAGCTCGCTGGCTCGATGCGAGCTCGAGACGTCCCCGCGGGACTGGTAGCGGCGACTGTCCAGTTAGCTCGCTGGCTCGATGCGAGCTGAAGACATCCCCGCGGTTCTATGCGTTAAACCACCAGAAACCGCAGTCGCCATCGCTACCTTCGCGACTAAACGATGATCGATCATTCCGCAGCGAAAAGTCCACATACCTCGGTCGAGTCAGCCAGCGGGACCGGTAGCGGCGGCTCGTCTCATTTTGGAGATCAGGCCGAACAATTCAGATTTCGGGAGATTCTCCGTCAATCGATAAACCGCCATCGTTTAGTCGCGAACGTAGCGTAGGCGACTGCGGTTTCTGGCGGTTTAACGCCCACTGCCCCCGGGACGTCTTGAGTTCGCATCGAGCCAGCGGGCTAGCTGGACAGTCGCCGCTACCATTCCTGACTCCAGAATCCTGACTCCTCTCTCCATATTCCCCCTTCGAACTTCGTGATTCGCGCTTATAGTTTCTTTGATCGGTCCCGCGATGGCAACCGCCTCCCCTCCACTCCCCTCCTCCCAATACGTAGCCGTCCACGGCTCACGGATTCACTACATTGAAGCCGGCAACCAAGACCCTCCGGTCCTCTTGCTTCATGGGATACCAACTCATTCTTATATATGGCGGAACGTCATTCCCCACATCGCCCCGATCGCGCGAACCGTGGCCATCGACTTGATTGGTTTCGGCCACTCGGATAAACCGCTCGATATCGACTACGATCTACCAACCTACGCGCGCTATCTCGAAGGGGTAATCGACGCGCTTGAGCTGAAGAATCCAATCATCGTCGCAATGGATCTCGGACTGATCGTAGGCCTCCACTATGCCATGCAGCACGAGGCAAACGTAAAAGGTCTGGTGATGTTTGAGGGCTTCTTTCAGCCGATGGATTTCGCCTTCTACAATCTGCCGCGGCACGCGCAACTTAACCTCAGAATGCTGCACGTGAGTCAAATCGCCGAGTTGCTGATCGTCAAAAACGATAGCGCAGTTACGAGCATGCTTAAGTTAGGCACTGTTCGGAACCTTTCGGATGTTGAGTTAGAGGCATACCGTGTGCCCTTTACCAACCCTGCAGTTCGCAGAAAGGTGTGGCGGCAAGGAGTCGGGCCAACTCAGCTCGGGCCACGGTCACATCGGGCCGGCGACACGGTCGATCTCATCAACCAATATGCGGCCGCGCTTCCGAAATCACGAATCCCCAAACTGCTGCTTTACGGAACGCCCGGGATGATCGTTCGCCAGCGCGCCATCGTTGTTGCCCGCGCACAGATCGACCAAATGCGCATCGAGCCGATCGGCAAAGGAAAACACTTCTTACCCGAAGACGAACCTGAAAACATCGGCCAACAAATTGCCCAGTTCCATGCTCGAATCATCAGCGGCAACTGAGCTCAAGTTCAGTGATCGCCAGCGAGATTCAGACGGTCAACGCTCGATTTCCGGGGCAGAAACTCCATTCGGTGATATGATGGCGCCGGGCAATACCATGAATTTTACGAACTATTTTCAGCGGGACCCACAAATTTGTGGTGGCGAGACGGTCTTGAAGGGCACACGTGTTCCCCTGCGTACCGTTTTGGCCCGCCTAGCTGAAGGCTACTCCTTTGACGAAATTCTTCAGGACTTTCCATCCCTTTTCGAGGAACAACTTCGCGTGGTTGTTGCCTTTGCGGCTACATCCGCCAAAGAAGATTTGCCCGTACAGACCGCCGCGTCGATCAATGAAGCTCAAGCTGGATGAGTCCACGATCTAAGCAGACTGCGGTGCCCGCTGTTTAGGTGGTATTAGTTAGAATGGGCCCCTAGCGATTCGTTACCCTGTGAAGCATCCGCGATTTCTTCTTTTACTCTCGTTACGATAGAAGGATCGTCTAATAGAGTAAGTGGTTTGAGAAGGTGCCTGATCTCTATAAACAATTCATAGAGTTCCACATCACGAGCGGTCAATCGACTCAACGCGCTCTGAAAATTGAGGCGATCCTCCAAATCTGGTGGGCGTTCACCAACTGTTTCCGGGTAAATAAAATCAGGAATTGCCGACATAGCCCACGGATCAGCAAGTATGGTTTCAGCTTTGGTTAGAAAAGTTGGCGCCAGCGTAGCGAGCGGATCTCCGTCCAATGTCTGAAGCACATCAGAAAGCATCTTGCCTTCCTGCGCGGCCACGGTCATTCCTTGGCCGTAAATTGGATTAAAGCGACAAATTGCGTCCCCCATCGGAAGCAGACCGCGAGGAAAGTCAGGGACCTGCGCGAAATGCCGCCATCTGCTTTCGGGAAAGGAAATCGGCGTTATATCGGTTAGACGTTTCGCATTCTTGATTGCGTTATAAACGGTCAGTGTCGGGAGTTGTCGTGCGTAGTCTAGGAATTGATTGCCATCGATGGGTGGAATATCTTTATCCTTCCCAGCTAATATGACTTGGTTAGTATTATTTTCTGCCGGAAGGATAAGGCCTCCCCGGACCTGTTCCGGTGCATTTGGAAAAGTCAGAACAACCTTGTAGTCATTCCAAATGTGGGAACGCTCGAAAAGAGCGCTAGCGTAACGGGTATTTACACTTATGCTCGTCTCCTCAGGCGGCCTTCGGCCAGTAGACTTCAGGAATTCCACAGTTAAGGATCCGTTCCCGGATGCATCCACGATAAGATCTGATTTGAGTGTTTCGCGGCTGCCATCAAGCATTTGGCACTGAATTCCCGTGGCGGCTTGGATATTCGATTCGCTTACAATATTAAGGACTCGGCATCCACCTCGCACTGTTATGTTACCCATGTGCTCGACTTGCCGTCGCAGCGTGCACTCAATCAACGGCCGGGACATCGTGTAAGTCGACCAGCCGAATTTAGTTTTCGGACAAAGATCCTGACCAGGAATCTCATTGAGAACGTCGAAACCAGGATCAATCCGTTCAGCTCCAGCTCGCATGAGCTCATTTCCGAACCCGGGGAGAAGATTCTCTAGTGCTTTTAGTCCGCCTGCCAGCAGGGCGTGGGGATGTTTACTTTGAGGAACGCCAGGTCGCGGGATACCGTTATCTGGTAGCTTGTCGCGATCCAGAATCATTACTTCCTCGAAATAATCTGACAACACACGAGCGGCCGATAAACCAGCTAATCCTGCACCAACTACAATGGCGCGCTTGCCCAGATAAGAACTTTTAGAAGCTACTGCTCGTTTCATGTATTTGGTTTTCCGGATAATTTCATCAACTAGCTTTTGCTTCCCTGAATCGGGAGTTAAACTAATTAACATCGATCCTTTAGGGATCTGCTTTGTTTGTCTCAATTGCCGGAATCTGTGGCCAAAAGAGTCGACGAAAACTTTTGGACGACAATCCAGAGCATAGCTTTGCCTGGCTCAACTATCGGCTACTGTTGGTATGCAGGTATCGCCATCATCCGTCGACGAATCGCATCTAATGGCGAAAAACAGTTGTAAACTAATACCTCTTGATTTTTGGCTACGCGCCAGAGGATCGACTAACCGACGAGAATAACAGTTCGACTCCCAGCGTCGCACTGTCTGCCGTTAAACGGATTGTTATAGCCCCTGCAGAAAGTCAATCATCGCGTCGTTTACCTCCTGCGGTCGCTCTTGCTGAGTCCAATGGCCGCATCCCGGCAGAATGAGGGTCTTTTGCAGTTTGAGCACGCTCCTCGGCAAGTTGAAAATTACCTGATCCATTCCGCGGAACGCCAGCACAAGATCCCGATCGCCGGCAATCAGGAGCGCAGGGACTGTGATCTTCAGTCCCGCAAAGGGAGCCATCAATTCCCAGTTCCGATCTATATTACGGTACCAGTTCAAACCGCCTCGATAGCCGGTTCGCTCGAATTGCTCTACATAGACCTCAACATCGGCTTCAGTGAGCCATGGGGGTAGCGAAGTTGGATTTACCCGGTTTGCCATCATGCCACCTTTCCGGGATACCATGAAAACGTGGCCCGGCGCATTGATCACCGGTTGGGGAGCATTTCCGGAGGCGTCGTAAAGAAACGCCCGCATAGAAAACCGCACGTCGTGTTCGAGATCCGCTTCCGCCACTCCTGGAGACTGGAAGTAGCTTTGATAGAATACTGTGTCATCGGTCTCCGGATAGCTTTTGCTCGGGTAATCCGGACCCCGGGGAATAAAAGGAACACTCAAGCCGATTACCGCACGGAAACGATCGGGACGAAGCAGCGCGGCATGCCACGCGACTGGAGCCCCCCAATCATGGCCAGCGATCACCGCCGTCTCGTGGCCCAAGGCATCAAGTAACCCAACCATATCACCGACCAAATGAAGCAGGGTGTATTGGTCAATGACCTCCGGCCGATCCGTCTGACCGTAGCCGCGCATGTCGGGAGCCACGGCATGGAAACCTGCTGCCGCCAACGCCGAAAGCTGATGGCGCCAGGAGTACCATAACTCTGGGAACCCGTGGCAAAGGAGCACCGGCGGACCTTGCCCCTGCTCAGCCACATGCATTCGAATGCCGTTTGTTTCGACGAACCGATGTGTTGGTTCTCCCATATCAGCCACGCTATTCTTTGTCCACCATCCAGAAGTAATGAACAGCACAGAGGTGAGACGGGGCTTCTTTTTGTCCCAGTTGCCGTAATCGTCGTCCGAACTGCGGCTGATTTTTACTTGGGCCAAGCTCTTAATGCTGTCTCGGCAACTCTTCGTAATTGCTCGCGGGTGGCGCCGCCGGCTGCCTGCACTGACATTCCTTGGTACACGGTCGCGAGATAACGGGCCAGATCGGCTGGATTGGTGCTTGTTGGCAACTCGCCCTCCCCCTTCGCCCGCTCAAGCCGCTCGCGGATTGCCGCTTCGCCCTCCGAACGGCGCAAAGCTAATTCCAGCCGGATCGGATCGGCCTCCTCTCCCGAGGAAAGCGCGCCGCGCACCGTCAGACATCCGCGCGGATTGCGCCGGTGAGTCACCATATCGGCGGCCGAACGCAGGAGGCGTTCAGCGACACCGCGTGCCGTCGGCTCGTTGATTGCGTCGCGCACGAAGGCCATCGTCCTTTGGACATACCGATCAAGTGCTTTCCGGAACAAAGCTTCCTTGTTCCCGTAAGCGGCATAAAGGCTGGGGCGGTTGATGCCCATGGCTTCGGTCAAATCCGACAATGAGGTTCCTTCATAGCCTTTTTCCCAAAATACCTGGAGTGCTCGTTCCAAAGCTTTTTCGATATCAAAGGCCCGCGGGCGGCCCAGCAACCCGCGAGATCGCATCCGTTTCATACCAGTCAATACAATAATCGGTCTGACAATCAAAGTCCATCCGATCGTTTCGTACCTTATGGTTCATAATGCTCACTCGCACAAAATGGGGCGGAAGTCTCTAGACACTATTTTTTTGGGTAAAGCAGTTGTGCGCGACCTTGACTAGTAAAGGCATGGCGACCCAGTAGAGGATGACGACGATGCTGGCGGCAATGAGTCTTCGGCGAGGATTTGAGGAAAGTTTGGTCCGAGCACCGGCTTTAAAATAGTCCGCATAAGCATGCTGACCGGCCATACCGCCATCCTGAGCACGGCCATTTTCCAGCGCCGCGGCGGCGGCTGGCATCTGCCCTTATTATTGATCGCGCGCCAATTAATTTCTGACTTGGAAAGCGGTATACTCATTCATTTTAGTTTGACGTTGTTGGTCTTGATGAGACCCGATTCGCTGTTTATCGAATCAGATTGCTTACCGCTAGATCGATTAGCTCGTCGCCACGGCCATTGAGCACCGCTTTGAGCGCCCAAAGGTTGAACCCTACCGCCTGATCGACCTTAATGGTCGGCGGCATGGAAAGCTCTGTCCGGTTGACCACTGCGTCGATCAGCGCCGGTCCGTCGTGCTGAAACGCCTCGGTCACAGCTTTCTTCAAATCGGCTGGATCTTCCACCCGCACCCCGAACATGCCAACCGAACGGGCCAGCGCGACAAAGTCTGGATTCACCAGCTCGGTTCCCTGCCCGAGAATACCCGCAGCTAACATTTCCAATTCGACAAAGGCCAACGCGCTATTACTAAAAACAATAATCTTCACCGGCAGCTTGTGCTGATGGAGCGACAGCAGGTCACCCATCAGCATGGACAGTCCGCCGTCACCGGAAAAGGTGACAACTTGGCGGCCGGGGAACGTAAGCTGCGCGCCGATGGCCTGGGGCATGGCGTTAGCCATAGATCCGTGATTAAAGGAACCCAGTAGGCGTCGCTTGCCGTTCATGGTGAGATAACGCGCGGCCCAGACTGTGGGGGTGCCGACATCACAGGTAAAGATCGCATCGTCGGCCGCAACTTCGTCGACAATTTTCGCGACGTACTGCGGGTGCATTGGTTTGCGGCCAGGATGCCCGACTGCGAGCTCATCCAGCCCCTTTCGTGTGTCCTGATAGTGGCGGATGAACCGTTTCAGGTGCGTGTCATCTTTCTTCTCATCGAGAAGCGGCACCAGCGCCCCGAGTGTCGCCTTCACATCGCCGATTATCCCGAGGTCGAGCCGGGTGCGGCGTCCGAGGTTCTCACCGCGGCGGTCGACTTGAATGATGGTTGCCTTCTCAGGATAAAACTGGGTGTAAGGAAAATCCGTGCCGAGCATCAGCAGCGTGTCGGCCTGCATAATCGCGTGGTAGCCGGAGGCAAAACCGATCAGGCCGGTCAATCCCACATCGTAGGGATTGTCGTACTGGATGTGTTCCCGACCGCGTAAGGCCGAGACGATGGGTGACTTGAGTTTGCCGGCCAATTGCATCAGTTCGGCGTGGGCTCCGGCACACCCAGCACCGCCCAGGATCGTAACCGCCTTACCTAAGCTCAGTAGTGCGGCCAGCTGCTTGACCTCGTCCTCCGAAGGGCTCACCTCGGGATGGCACGCCTTGATGGAGGCGCTCGGTTTGCGGTACTTTGCCTCTTTGAGAGCGATATCGCCCGGAATCGCCACAACGGCCACGCCCTTATTTGTTAATGCACTTTGGATGGCGATCTCGACCACCCGCGGCACTTGAGTCGTCTGTGAAATCAATTCGCAGTAATGACTACAATCGCGAAAAAGCTGGTCGGGATGGGTTTCCTGAAAGTAGTTGCTACCGATCTCCTGGCTCGGAATCTGCGCCGCAAGGGCCAGCACCGGCACGCGGCTGCGGTGGCAGTCGTAGAGTCCGTTGATCAAGTGCATA
>DATNNZ010000448.1:0-3193 GCA_035601575.1 Chthoniobacterales bacterium | reverse complement strand
GATCGGTCAGGGCCGTGTCACAAAGAATATCGAAGGCATCAAGGTCGACCGCGCTTATCGCGTTCGGGATCAGAGTGGCCTAACGATCGTTTACCAACTCCTGCGTGAAGAAGGCTTGTTCCTCGGCTTGTCAAGCGGCATCAACATTGCCGGTGCGCTGCGTTTCGCCAAGGAATCTGGCCCCGGCCAAACCATCGTCACGGTTCTTTGTGACTCGGGCCACAAATATCAATCAACGCTCTTCAATCGCGACTGGCTGGCTTCCAACCATCTGGATCCGGACCTTCCCCTGGAATCGATTCTCGGACGCTAATCTCTGATCTCCAATCCCGATGCGAGGTAACAGGGGTTCAGAACAAACCTCTAAGCTCGCGTCGATGGATGACCAGCGAGCCGTTCGTCCGTTGTAAGCAACGCTGAGAAAGCGCGCCCAATCTTACAAGGTTCGGAGAAAGGCCACTACATCCGTCTTCTCCTGCTCGGTCAACTTCCGATCGAGCACGAGATTAAAATATTCCACCGTGTCCTCCAGCGTGAGGAGTCTGCCGTCATGCAAGTAGGGAGGCGTGTCTTTAATCCCTCGAAGCGGAAAAGTCTTTATTGGCCCGTCCGACGCCATCATCATTCCGTTAACCAGGTGCTGCTTGTAGAAACGGTCGGCCTGCAGGTTGTGCATAGTGTTGTCCGTGTAATACGGAGGTTGGTGACAAGAAGCACACTGCCCCTTGCCGAAGAAAATTTCCTGTCCGTGCAATTCTTGAGGGCTGGCTTTCTTCGGGTCAAGTTTCCCATCCCAGGCCAATTTCGGGGCTGGAGGAAAGTCGAGTAGTTCCTGAAATTCCGCCATGAAATGAACCTGGCTGCCGCGTTCCAGTACGTTCACCCCTTTCTTCGTCGCGATGACCGGGTCGCCATCGAAATATGCGGCCCGCTGCTCGAACTCCGTGAAATCCTCGACTGTTTTCAACGCTCGTTGCGAGCCAAACAACCTTTGAATGTTAACGCCGCGTAACGCAGGCGTTTCGATACGATGACGGAACTCTTGCGGCCGAATGTCGCCAACGAGATGGAACGCCCCGTTTGTGGCACCGTTGGCATGACAATCAAAGCAGCCCACACCACGGCTCGCTTTTTCCGAACGCCGGTCGTCTGTTTGATTGAATTGTTGTTGCGGGAAAGGCGTGAGCAGCAGTCTCAGCCCCTCGAGTTGTTTGGGATTAAGAATGCCGTTGAAGAGATCGTAGAAGTTATCAATCGTAACTAACTTTCCTTTTGAAACGTCGCCCAGATCGGGACGGGACGTCAGATAGATAGGAGGTGGGAACTCCGGAAGAAGGTGTTCTGGAAGATCGAAGTCCAGGTCGAAGCGAGTGAGGTCGCGCTGCTCTTGTTTTATCAGTTCCTGAATCTCAAACTTCGGGAAGACCATGCCGCCCTCGGGGTGGTTAGCATGGGGCAAAGGCAAAAAACCTTGCGGAAACAGATTCTTGTCACGGATTTGGTCCGGGGTCATGTCAGCGAGTTGCGCCCAAGTCGCTGCCGGCGGCAATTTCACTCGCACACCTTCCTGAAGCGGTTTGCTCCGATCCATCACCGCTCCCTTGGCCGGGCGGTTACTTAGGTCATAACGTTCTGCCAGTAAGTCCGTCTGTCGTTTCATTATTCCGGGCTTTGCTCCGCTCATGCGGTTACGGACAGCGGAAAAGCTTTCTTTATCTACGACCGGCAGATAGCTCGATTTTTGCGCCGGCGCAGGCGTTCGTTGCGAATCCTGCGCGGACAGCGAGACGATCACGATACTGATCGCAAGGATTGGGATTGAAAAGAGCAGCCATTTGAAACTTTTGATCTTGCGCATAGTTCCTCCCGGTCTCGGATTCTCTGCATCGAACAGCTTTGAGGAAAAGAATAGGGCCGAGAAAAATTCGAGTCAATCGTGATTCAATGTAGGAGAAGTATTGCCTGTCTGGTCAAAGCTCCGGCGCACGAAGCCACTCGCTGCAAGCAAAAGGCGGAGTCGATCAGGAATCTTTTGCGCGAACTCAAACACTCCGTGGATAATTTTGAAGCGTCCCATCCGCAGCTGGTTGCTCTGGTGACGGAATGCACCCCGTTCTTGTCTGCCTTGTCGCATCAAAAACCGGGCGCGTTTTAAGCGTTTCAGGGAACCGCCAAGCCGTCCGCATCCGATTCATATTATAGAGGGCGACGCATATTCTTAAGCGTCCAAGGAATCCAAGGGCTTTCGCCCCTCTCGAAACAACAAACAAAGAAGGGAATACTACAATGAAAAGGCTTCTGTTAATTGCATTGATGGCAGGCGGATTGGCTTTCGTTCCCGCGCAGCGTTCTGACGCGCAGGTTTCAGTCGGAATCGGAGTTGGTTATCCGAGCTATGGGTATCGCTACTATCCTTCTTATGGATACGGCTATTACCCATACGGATATTACCGGCCTTATCGGTACTACGGCTATGGGGGTCGCTCATACTACAACGGGCACCGCAACTACCGCCACCATCGATATCATCATAACTATCGCTACTAAGTTAGCGTAGGATTAAGATCGACTGAGCTGGCTCGGACATCGTTTCGAGCCAGCTCTTTTTTTGGCGAATTAAGTCGAAACGCCAGAAGCATCTTACGAATGCAAGAAACCTGTCATGTTGGGTCTTTGGTAATTCAGCTTTTTAATTCCCACATAATTGGGTAGAACGCTCCTTAGACCTTGCGTTTTCCAAAGCTCAAACATGCTGCTTTGCAGGCGCTGTTCGCCGCGTAGCGATCGCCAATGCTGGTCTCTCGAAAAGAATAAGTCGCGCAAGCGGCAACCGCGGAACCGGCTTTATCCGAACTTGTGATGGAGGAACGCCTCGACGCCCAGGAGATCCCTGGCGGAAGGTTGCGGCCCTCCAAAACAAACAATAAGAAAGGGAATTTTATGAAAAAACTTCTCTTAATTGCAGTGGCGGTGAGTGGATTGGTAATTGTTCCCGCACAACGTTCCGACGCTCAGCCCACTGTCTTGGTTTCCACACCCGGGGGACTTAGTTTTGGATTCCCCGGCGGCTACTCCGCTTATCCGTCGTACCTTAATTATTATCCCTACGGGTACTATCGACGCCCGTACGTTCACTACTATCCATATTCGTATAATTACCGCTCCTCATCCTATGGCCGCACCGGGCACCGGA
>DATNNZ010000447.1:0-3167 GCA_035601575.1 Chthoniobacterales bacterium | reverse complement strand
TCGCGTCTCTTCATCTATTACAACGAGCGCGTCATCGAAGGCACCGTCAACACCGACGCCGGCGCCATGCTCCGCGACGGGATCAAGACCGTGGCCAAACAAGGTGCCTGTCCCGAGCCAATGTGGCCGTATCTTATTGCCAAGTTCAAAACCAAACCGTCCGCTGCCTGTTACGCGGAAGGGGCGAAGCATACCGCCGTGAGCTATCAACGATTGGTTCAATCGCTCTCACAGATGCAAGGCTGCCTGGCTTCGGGTTATCCTTTCGTCTTTGGCTTCACTGTTTACGAAAGCTTCGAAACTAACACGGTAGCCAGCACCGGCCATGTTCCGATGCCTGCCTCAGGCGAGCACGTCCTCGGTGGTCACGCCGTCTGCGCTGTCGGCTACGATATCAAGCGCCGCTGGTTCATTTGCCGGAATAGTTGGGGAACAAGCTGGGGCATGCGCGGCTACTTCACCATTCCCTTCGCTTACCTGACCGATGCTGATCTATCGGCAGATTTTTGGACCATTCGAGTAGTAGAATAATCCTCCTTGTCGCGCCGTAGATCGCCGCGGCGACGAAGGCGGGTCCGCCGACTTCTGGACAATTAGAGTTGTAGAGGCGCTTGTGCCAAGCGCCTTAGTTCGAGGTTTGATCTGAAATCCGTAGAGGCAGGCATGTCGCCTGCATCCTCCAACAAACTAAGAACAGATAACAGATAACGCGGCGCCTCGCGCCGTCCGCTCATGCCCCGCCGCGTGAGGCGGAGCCTTTTACGCGGCTCGATTCTCCTTTCTTGTCATCCTGCTTGCCGCGCCATACCTTGCGCGGAGGCGGGAGCGAAGTCGAAGGATCTCTAACCTCAATTCCTCTTCTTGTTGGAATTCTGCCGATCGATGATAGCTGGGTGCCTGTTGAGGCGGGCGTGTCGCCTGCACCCCTCATGCTCATGCCCCACCGCGTGAGGCGAAGCCTTTTACGCGGATAACACGTCGCTGTCGCGCCGTCCGCTCCTTGCCCCTTGCTCCCAGCTCCGTGCGTATGATAGCATCGCGCCAGTGCGCGGCCTTTATCGAAAAGAGCGAACTGACCACGGGCGGCAGCCTGCCCGGGTTGCCTTTTCCATTGCTCCCAAGTCGAATGATTCCCTTCGTGTCGCGGAAAATCCTCCTTCCTCAACTGGCACTCCGCCGCCCAAATTCCTCGATCGCGTCCGCTGGCACCTGCGCGTCAAACGCTACAGGCACGTAAAAGCCTCGCTCACGTGCCCGAACCAGATATAAAGAACGCCGTGTTTTATGTTTACGTCCTTCGGTCCGAGACTGACGCGGGCTTCTACATTGGCTTCTCAAGCAATCTAACGAAGAGACTGAGAGATCACGAGAACGGCGCTGCCCTTGCCACCTCCTACCGAGGACCTTGGAAGCTGATTTATTACGAAGCGTACCTCGAGCGGGAAGATGCTCTCGGCCGAGAGCGTTATCTTAAAAGTGGAAGCGGAAGACGCTTCCTGAAATCGCAGCTCTCTTCCTACCTTAAGAAGAACTCAGCTCAAATAACCGCGTAAGCGCAGCTTTTTACGCGGACACTCATGTCCTCAACCGGCCAGGTCTTGGCATCCGCAGCCCTTTGGACTTTGATGAACATTCCGTCCCTCGCAAACGTTGCATCAGAAATAGACGCAAAAATGTTCGTAATTAAATACGACCTTTCGTATATATCTCGTTAGACCTGTAGAGCGCGTATGAGCTGGGAAATGCTGTCCGCAACTGGGCAACTGGCAGCCGTGCTGATTGGAATTCCCACGCTCATTTATCTCGCCATCCAGATCAAAAACCAAAGCAAAGAGAGCCAACGTGCCGCCGCGAGCGTGCTCATTGCACATTGGACCGACTTTCGGAAGTCGATTTCTGATAACGCCGAACTTGCTGCAATCCACCTGCGCGGTCTTGAGTCCTTTCAAGATCTTGATCGGGTTGAGAAGCTGAGATTTGGCTCGGCATTGGGTCGCATTTTCGTTCTCAGTGAAGGTCTTTATCTGTTCTACTTGGATGGAGCACTTGCTCCAGAGCTATGGAAGACATTTCAGCAAACGACTGCTGACCTAATTGCGTATCCTGGCGCTCAGGATTGGTGGGCCACGCGTAAGCACTGGCACACAGCAAAATTCCGAGCGCTCATTGACCGCATCATCGCCGAAGGAAGAAAGCCGATGCTATACGAGCGCTACACTGAACGCGAACACGAGGGAAAGACCTAACCAGTCGATGAAGCCAACGACCCCATTGCGATGCAACGTCAGCGTGTTTGCCACGACACCCTGCCGTGGCTTATCTCTTTCTCGTTAGGCGAAAGATGAAGCTATGACGAATTCTGAATCCGATTTCCGAAAGTGGTTTGTCGATAGCCTTGCTCCATTGCGAACAACCGGGGATTCAGGTTTTATTTTCTTATTAGTCGCAATCCCAATACTTGAGCGCTATCTCAGGCGAAAGAGTGAATGCCCCGAGGGTCAGGAACTCACCGATGCGTTCTTTAAGGAACTCGGCAAACTTTTCGCCGAGATTTCTGGAAGGGAGATGGATTTTTGGAGCTGTTATCGAAACGGTTTGTTGCACCACGTCACTTTTGCGCAAGCAAAGTGGGTGAGAAGAACGAGTGAATGGAAGGGGCTGCCAAGAGCCGCCATATCAGGGCACGATTCTAGGGCCATATATTTCGACCAAGCTCAGAATGAGTTCTACTGCAATCCCATCGTGTTTTTCGATTTCGTAATTGCTACCGTGCTCGCCGACTTTACCACCTATGAGAGTGAAGGCGTCACTAAATATCGCTTGCCGTCGATGCTCGACCCATTGGGAGCGATACCGCACGTTGTCCCCACTATCAATCTCGATTTACCAAAAAGTAAGTTAAACGCCGATGACGCCTAACCAGACGCTGCAGCCGACGCCTAGCCGGCTTGTTTCCTAAGTTTAACATGATTAAAATACTTTTAGAGATAGCCAGTCGCGGTCTCGCTAGGCGCGGCTGAGCTTGATCTCGTTAGGCCTTAAACCACACCATGAAAGCAACGCTCATCATCCTTACGATGCTAGCCAGCGCATTAGCTGCTAGCGCCCAACAACCGGTCACTGCTACCACTGAAGACGGTCGCAAAGTACTACTCTATCCCAATGGC
>DATNNZ010000446.1:0-3399 GCA_035601575.1 Chthoniobacterales bacterium | reverse complement strand
CGTATTCGATGCTGCCCAAAACGATCGCATCCACCACTTCTCCGGCGGTGCGAACGACAAAGATATCGCCCAAGGTGACATCAAAAATGAGTTCAGGCGGTACGCGAGAATCCGAGCAACCCAGGATTACAGCAAATGGTTTTTGGTCCTTCGCCAGAGCGTGGCGACGTTCAACCAGCGCCGCACCTGTAGGCTCCTCTGATTTCCCAGCAACAAATCGCTTATCGCCATTTAATAACCGACTCAGCGCCTCGTCCGCCCCGACGCCAGCAGACTCGCCCGCCATGGTGCTCGCGACAAAAGCGAGCCAGCTACATGTGAGTATTCGGACTGCATTTGTTTTCATTTCTTCTGATCCTAATGTTCTTTAGATAGAGTTGCCTTGTCCGGAATGTAGTGTTCTCCACTCTGTTTTACTTGTAGAACCTTCCAATTCAAACTGCGGTCGTGAAGCGTCAAGCGTACCTTTAACACTGCATTCGAATAAGCGCTGTGAACGTCAACGATCGCGGTGTCGCCTGTGATTGTGCCTGTAATGGAAGGGGGGCCTTCGCCATCGACCGCCGTGTCCGTACGACTTCCGTCCTTTGTTACGGCCGAATGATAGCCCGTCAATTGATCACCTTTCTGCTGCAAGTGAATTCCAAAATCCACATCTTTGTGCGACACCCATTCTCCCTCAAATTTCTTCTCCGATGGACCAGCGTAGAGATTTGTCACTGCAGTCGCTAAACACATAAACATTGTTAAACGAATCATCTTTCTCATAACAACCTCCTAAAACCGGCAACCAATTACTTGTTGAATTTCAAGCTCGACATCATTCTATCAAAAATTTCTTCCAGCGTTTTGTCCGTCGGCTTGTGATCATTGGGACCGTACGATATGCGAAATATCAAGCTTTTAGATTTCATGATTACCAAACGCTGATCTTCAGGAAGCCTAATGAAGTACGCCGGCATTCCGTCGGGTTGGCCGGCTTCTTTTGAAATAATCTTCTGATTCTGAGTCTCCTCATCGACATATTTCTTTAGCTCAGTCTGCGGAGTTGTGCTGGCGGAATAGAGTTGGAAATGACCGCAACGCGCTTTGCGTTCATAACAATCTTTAGGACCATCGAAATTTACGTTCTCGCTTTCTCGAACAGACAATTCTGGTCCGGAATCGGGCGCTTGCATGACATATGCTTCCCAAGAGGCCGGGTAAGTGATGCTCCATCCGTGGGTGTTATTGAGCTGCATCCATTGATCCGATCCTTGAACCCAGCCCAGCGCGAGCAACGAAGAAATCAAAATTCCGCGGCACTGATCCATGAAATCTGGGATCACCTGAGACGCATATATTGGGAACCGGGAAGTAATGCGAGGAAAATTTCAAAAGGGCACCAGGCGATTGTTGCGCGATTCGGAAGGAACTCGGCTGGTTCCTGAAAATCGAATCTGCGCCTCGTGGCTGACTTTGCTTGACGTCCTGGAAAGGAACTGCCGACTAGCGTTGACTGACTGTCCGGATCTTACCAAACTCGGTGTACCAACTGCCAGCCCCTAATGAAGCCAAGGGAACTGCGCAGAATACAGCTCCTTGAAGGCTTGACCCAGCTATAAAGCTTCAATTAAAAGCATTGGTGACAGCTTGGAAAAGCTCCGGAACAAATGGTAAACCTCCCTGAACCGCTGCTTGGTGCAGCCTCTACCCGATGAAAAAGAAGTCCACGTCTACACTCGTAATTGTCGGTAGGTTCGGCGAAGCCGGTTTTTTTAATCTGCACGTTTTACTTGAACTAATTATTGTGTTCGGGAGTATCCTTCTCGTGTTGCTGGGCGTTGGCACGTTTTCAGACGTCTCTGCCCAGGCAAATGTCGGCAGCACAGCGTCGACGAGGCAGCAGGAGCAACAGGCCACCGCCCAACAAGTAGGCCAAACGACGGTCATACGGCCAATACACAGCGATCTGTCGCGCCCGCTTCGCGATCAGCCCGTGGAACGGTTGCAGGTAAGGGAGGAGCGTGAAGCCCACGTTCACCCACGCGTACCCATTAGACACCTGGATCGTCCGGATCCGGTGATTCAAAGCAGCTTCTGGCAGCCGCTGGCGCCGCCGAGTGTTCCCACTCCCATTCGGCATTGGCAAGGTATTAGCAAGCCGTGCGATGGGTGTAGCTATCCGCCAGACACCAGTGGTGCAGTCGGGAAAACTCAATACGTCGAGCTCGCGAGCATAGATGCCCTTCAGGTGTTTGATAAGCTTACAGGCAGACCACTGCTGAGGCCAGGCCCGATTACCATGCATTCATTATGGTTTGGCTTTGGCGGCGCCTGCGAGAGTGGGCCCAGCGGTGATCCAGTGGTACTCTATGATCAGCTCGCCGACCGCTGGATCATTACACAGTTCGCCACGCCTAGCGGCGCAGATTTGCCGCAAGATGAGTGCATCGCTGTTTCGCAGACTGGTGATGCCACCGGTAGGTGGTACCGATACGGTTTTCATCTCTCAAACCGCTTCGTCGATTATATGAAATTCGGCGTCTGGCCCGATGGCTATTACATGGCTGGAAACATGTTTGCTACGCCTACGCCAACTCCGACGCCCACGACGTCGCCAACGCCATCGCCGCCACCACCAACGTGGCTCGGGCCCCAGGCTTTTGTATTCGATCGGGCGAAGATGCTGGTAGGCGATCCCAATGCCACGGTTCAAACTCGAGGCATCACTGAGAACGCCAACCCCTTCCTGCCTTCCCACCTTGATGGCATCCTTCCGCCACCACGGGACGACCCAAACCATTTCATATCATTTCCTGAGGAGGAGACTCCACCGCCTCGAAAAGCGGAATCGCTATCCGGCGCAACTCCAAGACCAACTCCAACAGCAACGCCGGCCCCTGTTTACCGAGTGTGGGCTTTTCACGTTGATTGGAATCAACCGGCCAACACCACGTTTACCCCAGAAGCCAGGATTTCTGGATCAGGTTTTATCAGCTTGTGCGAGACGTGTGTGCCCCAGAGGGGCACAACGTCGCAACTGGATACGCTGTCCGGTACGCTGATGTTCCGCAACGCTTATCGCCGATTTCCCGATGGTCACGAGTCACTGCTTAACAACTTTACCGTGAGCGCCAATTCGGTGGCAGGCATACGTTGGTTTGAGCTACAACGGACCCTGGGGAGACGCTGGATACGTTCGCAGGAAAGCACCTATCAACCCGACAATGCCTGGCGCTGGATAGGCAGCATCGCGTCGGATAACCAAGGAAATATTGCGCTCGGCTTTAACGCGTCGAGCAATGCGATTTACCCGCAAATCCGGTACGCAGGGCGGCTCGCCGCTGATCCTTTGAACATCTTATCAGGTGAACAACATCTTTTTGATGGCACTGGCAGCCAGCTGGAAACCCGCAA
>DATNNZ010000445.1:0-15258 GCA_035601575.1 Chthoniobacterales bacterium | reverse complement strand
AGCTTCGGCCGCTGTTCAAAGAGAGGAACACACTTAGCGATGCAATCGAACTCCTCAGGATAACTGTCGTCATCCAAAGCCAGCACCAAATCTCCTCGGGCTTCGCGCATCATCCGGTCACGCGAGGCCACTGAACCGCGTCCAATTTCATTCACGATCACCTTAGCCTTTGGCAATTCTCTGTTAACCACTGCGACGGTGTCGTCCGTGCATCCATCGGCGGTGATCAGGATCTCGAGTGGGGGCGGATTTAACTCGCGCAACGCCCGGCAGGTCCGGCGCAACCCTCCCGCACGATTCCGCGTCGTGATCATGACCGAGCAGGTCATCTGCCTCTCAGTTTCAATCGAAACAAAGTGTGAAGGCGTTTCCGCCGAAGCACTCATCCGCATTTAGAAGGGATATGCGACATCATCCTGCAAACGGATGACTTCACCCATTCTCGAAGGCCCGCGTATCTTCTGCTGACTGTCACGGGAGCCATCTCTCTATCCACTGTCGCCACTATCAACCCATCGACGGCGTAGCTTTCGCCGGGCGTGTGCTCGCAAATGACGAGATAGCCGCATTTACGCAGAAACCGAAGACACTGGGCATGGACCCTATGGCCGTGCGTAGAGATGAAGACAAATTCGAATCGCCGTTTCTGCAAGGAATCCGTTGCTCCAAGCAACATCTCGTATTCATGACCTTGGATGTCCGAATGCAATATCGCGACTCGTTCCAGTCCTTCGCGCTGAACAAATCCATCGACAGTCACTGTTGGAGGGTCATCGTCGAGACTTTCTTCTTTGCCGATTAGAGCGCGTTGAAAATGTCCGTTGAATCCGTTTAATTGGAAGTTTCGTTGACCAACCAAGAGATTATCGGCAGCGGGCTCAATCAGATAGTTGGTAGCCAGCGCAATGGTTTTGTGAAACCAAAGAGAATAGTAGCCCCAATAAGCGCCCAATTCAATCATTACGCCTCCATCCGCTATTCGCTTTAACACTTCATAAAAAGCTTTCTCCTGCTGCGGTTCGTGATGTCCACGCAAGCGTTTCACAATTTCCGTATTGAATCGGTTGTAATAGGTATCCGCCAAGACCTTGACCCCATTGTGCATGGTCTGCAGGAGGGTGCCATCGGCCTTCTTCTCGACGGAACCAGCCAAGTCAACCTTGGGAATTGAATCGATATCCCGGCAGGAAGCCGCGATTTCAATTCGTCGAATTTCGGAATCAGTCATTTCGAGAATGAAGTCCTAGTGTTTGGCTCTCGAATTGTTCTCGATCTTTGATCTGATAATCCGGTGCAGCATCGGTAAGACGTTTCTGTCATCCGTCTCGTCCAACACTCCGGATTTAAGCCATTTATCATTAGCACGCCGGAATTCTGACTGATCCTGTGCCAGCGCGTATTCGATCGTGCGACGAGGCGAAAAACCGAAGTCTGCCGGATCAACCCACTTTGCATCGCAAAGGAACTCATCACGAACGGTGGGATGAGCATGGTAAACCGGGATGCAACCGGCGCGGGCTGCATTCACAAATTTCTCCGTGAAATAATGCGGTTCTGCGGAATTCTCGAGGCACACGTGCACTTTGTAGCTCGATAAGAAGCGAGTATGTTCTTCATTCCTGTAATGTTTCGCCGGCGAGCTTCGGCCTTGAAAATTTGATGGCGGACGTTGGACCCAAAACTGGGGAAAATGCCGGAATAGTGTCCACGATTCTGGCTTGCCAAACAATTCGACCAGAGGACACAAAATCATTCGGTTGCGGAGCCGAATATGTCGCTTCAAAAACCAGGCTCTGCCGCCAAAATTACTCACACACGCTACCGCTGCCGGTTTGGGAGTCATGACCCTGGGCAGGGTCAGCGGTCCACTATGCGTCGGATGAGGAACTCGATACCTTGGATCTGGGTTTCCGTAGAAAATATGCTCAGCATTATCTAAGACCCGCATCAATCTCTTGCCTATAGGATGTCTGTGAAAATGGTGGTGCCAGGAAGGTTCTATTGTGAACCAGAGCTTCGGGCCGCGAAAGGCGAGCAGTTCCTCGCTGGGATCATAGAGCACGAGCAGAGCATCGGCCGTCTCAAGCAGTATCCGCGGCGAATACAAGATTGCGTCCAGTTGAAAGTCATCCCATGTGTCAGCTTTGAACTGTTGCGAGACAACTCTACATTTGAATGGCGTGCTCAAGACTCTCTCACCTTGTGTGAAAGTTGCTTTGGCCGCTCAGACCAAGGGCTCCTCATTGCAAGCCGTGCGTCTCGGACTCGCTCAAATACTCGTTCCCGCTCATCCCAGAATTGTTCATCGCTTTTCCATAAAGCCACTCCAGGAAGAGACGCAGAGGCGCAAAGCAGCGCCGGTTTGATCGCATGAATACGTGGACGCCCTACTCCCGCAAAAGATAGCAGAATATCGTCGTAATTTCTCACCTGCGATACATCACGAATGCCAATCGCGCCAGCAAGAGCAAAGACCCTGTCAAGATGCTCGCTTGTAAACGCATACGCGCCAATTAACACATCGACTTCTTGCTCGACGCCAGTGACATGATGAAAGGAACTACCGTTTGAGGACCGTGTCCCTGGGCGATAGATCTGACCCGTAATACCGTGAGGCACCGCCTCGTCTGATATAAGACACTCGAATAGTCGCTGCCATTCACTCGGACTTAAAAAAATGTCATCATCGAGAGCGATGATGTACCTCGTTCCGTGCTTCCTTGCCAGCACTAACCGATGTCCCGGATGGGTCGGTCTATTCTCGTCAATAAGAAGTACCCGCGAATCTGCTTCATCGATCCACTCGGCGATACGCACCTGACTATTGCTATTAGAAACGACTACTTTGTCTACAAAATCGGCCCGTAGTGCCCCTCTGACTAGAATAGAAAGATTTTGAGGACGATTGTGACTCAAGAGAATTACTACGCAACTTTTCCCGTGCATCGTGGTCGGTATCGGAGCGAAAGACAAATCGACCTGCAATCGGCAATATCGGATGAGCAATGCCAAAGCCTCAACCAGAATCCATAACTTGTGGCGCCAGGATCGCCTTTGCCGATATGTGCGGAAGAGATAGCTAAACTGTGTCCTAAGGAAGCGACGTTTTATTTTTGCCATTTTTTCGCAACGGTCGATCTAAGAAAAATAATCGATGAAGTCCCCTCGTGAGGTTACGATAGCAATTCCTGGTATAGGTTCGCATAGTTTGTCGCCATTAGATCGTCCGTAAAGTGTTCGACCACTCGAGCACGACCAGCTCTACCCATCGTTTGACGCTCGGAAGGGTGACTATGCATCCATTGCAACATACGCGTTAGACCCAAAACGCTTCCGATCTCCGGTTCCAGCAAACCCGTTTCGCCACTCACGACTACGTCTTTCAACCCTCCGGCCGCGTACGCAACTACTGGCGTTTCACACGCCATTGCTTCGATCGTAGTGTTGCCAAATGTCTCCGCTTGACTCGGCATAACGAACACATCGACGGCTGAATAGAAGAGGCTCTGGATCCGGTAGCTTTGCAGGACTCCTAGCTGTAACATCTCAAGGTCGCTAGACCCCGCCCAATGACTCGCACCGAAGGTCAGCAACAGCGGCGGTTCGGGCAGGGCCCGGATCGCGTCAGACAGCCGTCGCCCTCCTTTACGTTCTTCCGAAAGGTCCGAACACCCGAATCCGATCACGAAACGATCGGTCGGTATTCCCAATGCGCGTCGTGCCGCAAGCTTGTCTACAGGCCGAAATTGCTCCGGGTCCAGTCCTAGATGAATCGTGCGAATTGACTTCGCGTGCGTTGCCAGGCTGGAACGACGAATTTGGGCGGTAGTCCACTCACTGTTTCCAACCAGGTGCAAATTAAGGCGGGCATAACAATGCTCTTTGATTTCAAAGAAGCGATACGTTTCGTCAAAACGAGCAGGTCTTTTTAGCTGAGGGCAGTTACCGCAGTGACGAGTGAAGTGATCGCATTCACCGGGATAGTGGCATCCCCCTGTGACAGGAATCAAATCGTGGATTGACCACACGATGGGGAGTTCAGCTGGCAGCGAACCGAGAAAGCTCGGCAGATCTAGCCATCTGGCAACCCAATGGAGGTTGACCACCTGCGGCAATTTCCCGATCGCTTGTATTGGTGTTTTTCGTATCCAGCGAGGGCTGGTGACAAATCCGCCCGGAGCTGTCTGGCGATTGCGCCAACTTGTAGCCAGCGCGGCAACATTACGCCAGAAAAAAGTCCGATTCTGAAAAACAGGTATCGTCGTGTTATCCAACGCCTCACCCGCGCCAAAGTAAATGCGGCTTTTTACCCCGGCTCTGCCCAAAGAAATATGCAGCCGCTTGGCAGCAATGCCTGCTCCCCCAGTTAACTCAGAGGTAAAATGCGCTACCACAGCCGGAGCTCGCACATCATTTTCGCTGAAATACAGCCAGATTCGGGCAATAGCCCCACATGACGAATCGACCAGATTTCAAAATACGGCGGCAAGCGAGATTTGCTCCCGCATGATCGTCGACGTCGTGGAAAGCGATCATTCCTCCGGGCGTCAGCAGTGAGCCCCACACCTTGAAATCAAACCAAGTATTCAAATAATCGTGAATAGCATCGACGAATACCAGGCTAAAAGCTTCCTGCCGGAGAGTCCTTGCCGCATCGCCGGAAGACATTCGTATGTGCTTCACATTGTCGAGGCCCCGCGTGCGATCATGCATAATACGCAGGTCGTTATTGCTGCCTGAAGCGTCGCTGTACGGATCTACCGCGTACACAAGTCGTCGTGTAGCCCCGGCTATCGCGGCGGTCGTAACGCCACGCCACGCTCCAAGTTCCACAATCGGGAGGTCAAAATTCTCCGTGGCTTCCACTGCACGCAGTAAACCCTCCCGTTGCCCCGAAGTTACCGTCGTGTCCTCAAACGTCGCACCGCGAGCAGGCAAGTATTGCTTCAGTAGTCCAGTGTCATAGCACCGGCTGATAGGCGTGAACGTTAATCTGGCTGCCAACTGAGATAGCTCCAGCGGAAGACGCCAAGTTAAAGCGCGAAGCGGGCGCGAGAGCTTTCGCAGCTGATTAGGATCCAGGGAAGTCTTCACCATTTTTATATCGATCGAGTGTTAGCCAATAACTTTGTTCCGACAGTTGAATCCTGTGCGGCCAAATGAATCCCTCCGACACCAGCCTACAATTCTCACCGAGGCGACGGCACTTTCGCAAATCCGCAACCAAGTCCAGCAGCGCGTCGGCGAGATCTTCCGGTCCAAGTGTCGCCTTGTTCCGGATAGGATCTGCCCTCCCAAGCAGCAACGCAGCGTCCCTAGTTCCTAGTAGTTCCTGAAGTACTGGCACGTTACGACCGACCACCGGCTTTCCGTATCTGCCCGCTTCCATGTAGACAAGTCCGAAAGATTCCCCCTCCGATGGCACGCACACACACGTGCAGGCTGCCAGCGCGTCGTGCTTCAGCTTATCCGACGTGAAGTCGAGTTGGACCACTCCTTCGAGGTTCTTGGCCACAGGCACAGAGCCTGCTGGGCCCATGCAAACAAGACTAAGCTCCGGTCGTTGGCGTCGAACAACCTTGAAGGCATCGACGAGAAGTGGATAGCCCTTTTGAACATCCTTCCGCCCGATAAACAAAATAAACGGCCCCGCAATTCCAGTACTATCTCGGAAATGCATAGCGTTACCATCCGATCGATCTTCGATTCCAATACCGACGACGTCGATGGGACAGCCGATTCCCTTCTGCCTCAGATATTGCGCCTCGTACTGCGTATAGACCAGCAGGCGATCAGCCTGCCGATATAAATGGAAGTCCAATAGTGAGTCGCCAACGTGATGAGGGTGGCAGGTCGGCGAAATGACAAACGGCACTCTCCAATGCCTTGCTGCTTTCGCCGCGGCAAAGCCAGTCAACGTCGGTGCTTCACCGATATGGTGGATCAGATCGACCCCGGCGAATGCTTCACACGCCGGCTTCCTGGCCACAAGCTGATATAACACTACTGCCAGTAGTTCAAAGCGAGGTCTTTTGACGAGTTTCCCCAGAAGCCAAAGGATCGGCAACCAAAGCCTCGAAAACCTAAGCAAACGAACGCGACTCCCTTTGACTACAAGCTCGCGCTCTTGCTCGTTGAATAAGAGATACTCGCTCCCGCGAGGGACACGGGTGGCGGCACGCGTGACAATAATGACGCTGTGACCCTGCTCTTGGAGCTGCGTGCTCAGTTGCTCCACATACGCCTGTAGCCCGCCCGTATTTGGCTTAAAGCACCAAACCGTGATCGCAATTTTGAGTTTTCGCCGGGGCATGCCCGAATTCTTAATCACGGTTTCGAGACGACCCTTAGATCCAATGTTTTGTTTGCTCCTTGCCCCCGTCGTTAAGCAAGGATTTGTACAGAGCCATGTAGGCGGTGGCATTTTTGGAGTAAGAGAATCGATTGCTAACCCAATCTTCGCACGACAGTTGCCAGCGCATTCTTAAAGACCGGTCCCCCAAGAGTTGCGATATTGCGCGAGAAAGCGCGCCTGCGTCCCCGCGTGCCACCAGTATGCCATTCACGCCATTCTCCACGATATCGGAAATACCACCTACATCGAAACCAGCGACCACCGTGCCACACGCAATCGCTTCGAGGGCTGCCTGCCCGAAAGCTTCTTCGAGAGATGGAATAATGAAGACGTCGGCTGCTCGATAAAGCAACGCTTGGAGATCGTCGCTTTCCACTCGACCAAAGCTCACCTGGTTGAAGCCAGGAACGGCTTCAAATCTTCCCGCGCCCATCGTTAAGAGGCGGATTGGTCTGCTACCGGCTAAAAAAGTTAAGGCTT
This sequence comes from Chthoniobacterales bacterium, assembly GCA_035601575.1. GTDB lineage: Bacteria > Verrucomicrobiota > Verrucomicrobiia > Chthoniobacterales > JAFAMB01 > DASTDH01. The sequence goes on along the minus strand of DATNNZ010000445.1, from coordinate 8,423 downwards.
CGCGCACATATTGACCGCCTTTGTGTGGCAAAGAGATGTCATGCGCAGCGAAAAACAGCACATGCTCGTCCGACTGAAGACCGAGCGCAGCCCGAGCTTCAAGTCGCATTTGCGGAGAATAGACCTTCTGGTCAATCCCATAGTGGATTACATCTATTCTTCGATCGCGGCTTAGCCCACTAGCTCTTGCGCAAGCTGCACTCCATCGACTATTGGCCACGAAAGTCATTCGGTTCGGCAAAGGCTCCGAGTAAGCAGCTTTTTTCATCCCAAAAATTCGATGCGAATAATCCGCTGATCTCCGCGAGTCGATCACAGGACAGCAACCGCAAGATTGTTCGAAACGACGGCATGATCCCGGATAATCACAACCGCCTGTTATAGAGCTCAGGTCGTGCATTGTAATCACGACCGGTTTGGAAGACCCAAGTCGCGGCAACAAAGCAGGAACATCCACAAAATGCTCGACCTTGTGAATGTTAATGACATCTGCTTCAGCAATTCGTCCATCAACGGTCCGAAGAAGATCAGCACGCGGGTCATTCAATCCGCAGATGATTTCTCTACCACGTTTTCGTGACCGTTCCTCTTGATAACTGATCCACGCGCGCCGAAGGACACGCGCAGCACGATGCAATGGGTAGGGATTCCCCACGTACTGAAGAACTGATGGGTCGTTGGACTGTTTGTGCCGTACCAGCATCTCGGAATCAACTCCGCCCCTGAGTAAAGCTGTGTGTTGCCGATACGCCGCACGCGCGGCCCCACCAAACATGTCGTGGGTGGCGAGATGCAGAACTTTCATTTCGCAATAAATCCGATCGAGCTACGGACCAACCCTTTAAGTCGAAACCAGAGCATAAAGATGCGGCCTTCCAAGGTCAGGTGGTGTTTTCCGCAGAAATGCAAAAACCCGGCCCGCTCGATTTTGGCGGCCGCAGACGAATTGAACAATTTACTGTAACGTAGCTTGTATTCCTCGAAAGCCTGCCGAAAGGCAGCAACATTTTGCGGACTGAAATCATATTCCCAGGAAGCAAATGTCCAGCCGACCTGTTTTTTAAGGACTTCGAGCAATAGCTGGCCATGAGCTTTTGCAAGCAGCTCTGCCGGGGTCAAATTCGGAAAAGCTTGTTCAAGCGCGTCCATGTGTCGTTCAAAGGGAATACGGAACAGAAATGGCGAATGGGGCGAGCGCGCGAAGCGGTTTCCATCGCATCCACTATAGGTGAAAGCGCGAATCATCGCCCCGAAATCGAAGCAGCAGATGTTCAGCTCTCTTGATAACTCGTAGGCTAGGATTTTGGCACCTCCACCTAATGAAAGAAAGAGCGTGTCAATTCGGTGCGTGGTCACGAATTTGCGGAGATCGTCTTTGACTAGGTCTAACGTTAAATCCAAGTCGCGGCCGTCATTCCTGACCTGATAGTAGAATATTTCCGCGCGGTCGGGCCAATAATCCTTACCTGCCCGTTCGAACTCTGCGGTTTTCGACAGCAATTCTAGAAGTTTTGCCTCGGCCCCGGCGAAGCCAATCTTCCTACCTTGGCAATAATCCCTAAACTCCAATTCGGTCCATGTAAGGAATAAAAGAGAGGCGTCCGCCGTAGGATTAGAACGAGATTCCAAGTCGCGTCGCAGTTGTAAGCGCGGGACAAGATGCTGATTGGGCCAATTTTTTTCGTGAAAATCGATGTAGTCTGCACCCTCGTAAGCACTGCGCAAGCGGTTCGCATGTCGGGCGCTGAGCCCGGGATTGCCGCATCCTTGGGTACCCGATAGCTGCCCATCGCCAAACTCGATTGAATCAAGTCTGTCGTTTTGGTAGGCCAGCAAATAAACGAGTTCCATGTCCCCCATCCGTAAGAAGCAGAAAGGTCGCTTAGTTGCCATCAGTTGTGAAAGAAAGCCTGCTTCTTTCGTCCGAGCCGATTCGCCGTTGCTCTTCGCACCGAACATGTTGCCAGTTGGTGGCGGGCAACTACTAAGGAGCTCTTGATGAAAACTCATTAAGAAAGGCGGTGTGCCGAGTCACACCAGAAACGTAGGATTCTGTTTATCTTGAGTCTGCTATACATCACAAAAGCCAGCCGCGATGCGCGTAACGTCTCCCCTTTTGTGAGGCGCCAGCATGAGTTTCACCGTTTCAAAGACGACCTGATCATCGAGCTTTTTCATGCAAATGATGTTATTCGGACAACCAGTATGCCAGTGGCCGAGCGGCGTCTTATGATGGCAGAACAGGCAGGGCACGTCGCTGAACAAGCCAACCGCAGGCGAGTCTGGCGGCAGCCGATAGCCAGGGTTCACCGCGCCAAATAAGCCGACAACTGGCGTGCCGACGGTTCCGGCCAAATGCACGGGGCCTGAATCAATAGAGATTAGCAAATCACAAACAGCGATCAGCGCTACGAGTGCTTCCGACTTAATCTGGCTGCCGACGAATTGCACGGCCCCTAGCTTATCGTATTCAGAAAACCCGTCGCCCTTGTTCGTCCCAAACTGGATAATCACAGCGTCGTATTCGGCGTGGATTTTGTTTATCAGCGTCTGCCATTTCGCAACATCCCAGGTTCTCACTGGCCAACTAGGGCCACCGTTGATACCGATGATTAAACGGTTTCCGGTCCTCGCCTTGGGCAGCCCGTAGGCAATCCGAGTTTTTTTGATCAGACTGGCTGATGGATATAGGAGCGGTTGACGCGCCGTGATGGTCAGACCACAAGAAGCAGCGAGATCATCTACTAGATGAGAATTTGCGCCAGTGTTTGGTAGCCGTTCGTCGGTGGTTTTCGGATTGTAGATGGCAACGAGCAAACCAAATAACTTAAGATCGTCGGGCAATGAAAAGCCCCATTTCCACCGGCGACTGCCGTATACAACGTCTGCCGCTCGCGACAAACATACGAGACTCTGATAGCTGGCAGCCGTAACAAACGCGATCAGTTTGTCCGGATGACGCTTCCGCAGTTCATCGCAAATCGGCAACGTGCATACGACGTCTCCCAAAGCACCGCAGCGACATAACAACACTGCCCTCTTTCGATGTCGGATGCAGTGGACAAGCAGCCACGCGAATAACGGAATCGATTCAGAGGCACGTTTCTTGAACCTCAGAAACCTGCGCCACCAACGCCTAAGTGCCAAGTGCAGTCGGCTAGGTAAAACTGAAAGGACAGATTGTCGAAAACTAATCACAGTTCTATAACCGAGGCGCCGTTTATCTAACACTCACACGCAAAAACGAAGGTTTGCAGCAGTTAAATAGTAATTTTTACCAACCTCCTGAAAAACTCCGCGGAAAACGAGAGTCCCATCCATTTAGGCTCAATCCGACCGAATCCGTATCCTTCCAGTCGGTGCTTTTCATCCGAGCGTTGGCACTTCTGAAGGAACGCTTCGTTCGCTTCCCAAGCGCGCCACAGAATCGCAGCGTTCAACGGTCGACAGGCGGTGAGCGATAATGATGAGCGTTAAGTGACCATGCAATGCGTTGATAGCCTTTATAACTTCAGCCTCCGTCTTGGTATCCAGTGCGCTGGTCGCTTCATCCAGGACCAGAACCTGCGGCCGGTGATAAAGAGCGCGCGCTAAACCGATGCGCTGACGTTGGCCGCCGGAGAGTCGTACTCCGCGCTCTCCCACAACCGTGTTCCACTTCACAGGTAACTCGGATTCAATAAAATCCAGAATCTGCGCGGCTGTGGCCGCTTCGCGCAGCGCCGTTTGATCCACTTCGTCCGCCGGAACTCCGAAAGCAATGTTTGCCGCCACGGACGCGTCCAAAAGATAAATGTCCTGCGGCACGTAACCGATCATCGATCGCCACGCCCTGAAATCTTCTTGGCTAAGCACCCGGTCATCCACCCGAATTACCCCCGGTTGCGGACGGTGCAGACCAAGGACGATGTCCACCAGCGTCGATTTTCCCGAGCCAGTCGGCCCGATGATCCCGACGCTCCTATTCTTCGGAATTTCGAGAGAGAAATTTTCCAGCACCGCGCGACTCGAACCGGGATAGTTGAAAGTGATGTTTTCCAAGCGAATCGCTTTTTCGAACGATAGCGGGAGGACTTCTTCGACCTGCTCCGGACGTATTATGCTTTTAGAAGTGGCGCCGACCTCGGCCAGTTCGATTTCAATCTCATTCACCGTGTAACGCATCGCGTTGATTTGATTAAGCTGACCGTAAAGAATCTGGATCGACGGCAACATCCGATAGCCCGCCAATGCCATGACTGTAAGGTTTGGAAGAATGTCGCTAAACGCGCGCCCGTGCGCCGCCAACCAGATCACAGCGGTGACCAATCCGCCAAAGGCGATCGGTTCAATCAAATAGCGCGGGCCGTTTCCATAGATCGGCATCCACGGGTAGAGACGCGCCTGAGCGGCAGAGTGACGCGCAAATTCTTCAATAAAGAATTTCTGTTTCCCGTGGATAAGGACCGGCTTGATCCCGCCAAGAAACTGTTGCGCGGTAATGATCGCGCCGAGGTTCGCCTCCTGGAGACCTTGTCCGAGCAAATGCGACCGACGTCGCAAAAGCAGAAAAATGATTCCGTAAAAACCGCCCAACAGGACGGCCGCGCCGAGTGCAATAACAGGTTGAACAAGAAACACGGTCAACAAAAGGAAACCGAGCGTCACAAAACGAGACAGCGCTTCCAGCAACGGAAGAAAGACCGCATTGATAAACTGCATAACATCGCCCACGACCTTTTGCAGAAGCGCGCCCGAGTTTCGCTCGAGAAAATAACCGTAGGGACGCGCGGCCAATGCTTCCATCAAGCCCGTTCTCAGAAAATGACCGAGTCCGTGCCCGTAGCGGGTGCGGATTACTTCGCCAACCAACGTGACTGCGTTGGAAAGAAAGATTAGAGCGATGGAAACGATGCCCGCCCAGATTAAGAGCGTATTCTGGTCCATCGCCGGCAAGTGAGACAGCAGCCAACTTCCAAAACGGCTGTTCCGAATCCGGTCCGGATCAGCAGCGAGCGCGAAAAAGGGAAAAATCGACGTTACCCCGATGACTTGGAAAAGGCCGTTGGCAAAAATGACGGCGAGAACGATCACCAGCTTTCGGCGGCCATAAGGCGCGGCCAGAGCAAAACATCTCGAAAGCAGCCGGAAAAATCCTGTCAGCATGATGATGGAAAACTCAAACGGTTCTTAGGGATAATACCACAGCGCTCCAGGGGATTGGTATCTTCACTCAGAAGCACCTTGCGCGAGATCTCTGGTATCGCAGCGTGAAATTACTGATGTTAGAATAAGACGCGCGTGGATTTAAGCATTTACGACAACTCAGATTTCGATCGTGGGGCATCCGTTTGGAAAGAAGGCGTCTGGTATCTTGTACGATGGATTTTCTTTCAAACATCGTTCCCGTGGCCGTCAGGATTGCGGGTTGCGCTGCTGCGACTCTTTGGAGCAAAAATCGGACAAGGCGTGGTGGTCAGAGCAAATGTGAACATCTCCTTCCCCTGGCGTTTGCGCATCGGCGATCACGTTTGGATCGGAGAAGACGTCGGCATTCTCAGTCTCGCGCCCGTTACCATTGAATCCAATGTCTGCATCAGCCAGCGCGCCTATCTTTGCACAGGCAGTCACGATTTTCGACGGGAAGATTTCAAGTTAAACGTGGAGCCCATCACTGTTCGGACGGGGAGTTGGGTCGCCGCAGCTGCTTTCGTCGGCCCCGGCGTCGAGGTCGGAGCGGGCGCGGTTGTGGCCGCGGGCAGCGTCGTGTTTGAAAATGTCTCGCCGAATACGCTAGTTCAGGGCAATCCAGCACGTGTGATTTCCCAGGTCGGTTAAAACGCCCTTGATTTCAATTTGAGCCGGGCGGCGGCGTTGTCCTCGGCTTGGCGCCTGCCGCTTTTCCGTAAATCTCTTCGACCTTGGTAACGCCCGGATTTTTGTACCAGCTGTTGAAGATCAAGATGTCGCCATTGCGGACGGCATCCACCAGGGCGTCATCATCTTCTGGTCGAAATCCTTCGGGGGCGAGCAGAACGCTGAATGCTTTCGGATAAACCGCCCGCGCTCCGACTGGGGTAGAAGTAATCTTGTGATGCATGTACGAATTTAGCGGCGCCGAACAGGCGAAGTAACGCATCGATTCATTCTCCGGCATCAGCAGAACGTCCGGATACGCATCGGCCACGCTTTTGAAAACATCAGGGCTGAGGGCTAGGTGCGTTTTTCCGACGGTGGAATCGATGTAAAACAAGCTGCAACCCCAGCGCTTTCTCGCGTACTCAATCTTAGTCTTAAGTACTTCCGCCGCGTGCTCGTCATCTGCCGCTCCCTGTACCGGCTTCCCATCAATCATGGCAATCTGCTGCGGACGAATGCAGACTCCCACCTTCAATCCGGCCGCCTGAAACCGAGCGAAGTATTCGTCGATGATCGGAGCAGTCCCCTCACCTTTAAACTCCATTTCGGGGGCCAAGGTCGGCGTCAGCCGCGGGTCGCCGTAATAGACAGATTGCATGAATTCCTGGCCTTCGGGGTCCCACGTAATCATGCCTTGCGCATTTGTTTCTTTTAAAACTTTGATGCCGCTGTCCGCTAATTTAAGTAACGCCTCACGAAAGATGGCTTTTCCTTCATCGGTGGAGACATCGATCTTGCCTTCGTTTACAATCCAGCGACGCGGATTGGTCGGCACTTTGATCCCAGAGCTGGCGAGATAAATCGCCCCGATAGGGCGGTGATCGCTCCAGTTCACTTGGAAAGGGTACTTCTCTGAATAACGTTTCAAGACGTCAGCCGAGAGATCGCGCACGCTGGAAGCCGACGGACCAAAGCGCAAGGAGACCGTGAATGTTTTGGTACCGGGTCCAATATTGCGGCAAGCAATCAGGAATGGGTAACTGGTGTTGGCTGGACGATTCGTCGAGTTGAGAACACCGACCAAAGATTCAAGATCGTCGCTGCAAAAGTTTAGCGTGCTGCTCCCATAGTCGACTCGAACGATTGGGACAACAAATTCGGGATCGGCCAGGAGAGGCTCCGTCCCCATTTGAGCGGGTTTGTTTTTGAAGCCAAAGCCGAACATCCCAGCCTCAAGCGTATTTCCTTGCGGAACATTCGGAAAAGCCAGTTCCAGCAAACGAAGAGACAAATCGGGAATCGGGTCTTTGCTTGAATTTGTAATAACGATCCGCATTCCGATTCCGTTCTCCCCTTTTTTAGAGTAGGCGGCGGAAACGCTTCCCCATGGATACGCCAGATCGACGGAATCCTTGCCCGGGGTGCGGATCGCTTGCGACAGAGGCTTTTCCAGAGCGTTGTCCACTTTGCGAAAAAGCGACGGGGCAGATTGCAACTCGCCGCCATGAGGCGAAGCAAGGAGTGACTGGCCATTGAACAAGAGTGATCCAAGTCCGTGTTCCGAGACCGAGAAGTCCAGACCCGGTTTGGCGTCGCTAAGTGCGGAGAGCGAAGGACAAAGCGCGCAGAGCAAAGAGCCCAGCACACACAGAGTAGAACCGCGTGAAGAGATCACAGCCCTTGGTTCATTTTACATCGGCCGAGACCGCGGCGTGGATTTCGCGGAGCATTTCGCGCAGGCCGTAACGAAATTTCCATTTCGGATAATGGCTCTGAAATTTGCGGACATCGCTGATCCACCAAATGTGGTCGCCGATCCGGTTCTTTTCCTCGTACTCCCATTTCAATTTTCGGCCGCTGATCTCCTCGCACACATCGATCGCTTCCAGAATGGAGCAATTCGCGTGTCGGCTCCCGCCGATGTTGTAAACCTCGCCGGCGCGCGGCGCGCGGATGAATTCAGCGAATGCTTCCACCAGGTCAAAGCTGTGAATGTTGTCGCGCACCTGTTTGCCTTTGTATCCAAACACGCGATACGGGCGTCCACTCACGGCGCAGATCATGAGATAAGAAAGAAATCCGTGCAGCTCGGTCCCCGCGTGCGCGGGCCCGGTGAGGCATCCGCCCCGGAACGACACCGTCGGCATTCCAAAATAGCGACCGTACTCCTGCACAAGAAGGTCAGCGGCAGCTTTCGATACTCCGAAGAGCGAGTGCGTAGTCGAATCAATGCTCATCGTTTCAGAGATGCCGGGCTCGTACTCGTGACCGCTCTCAATCTCCCAGCGCTTTTCCAATTCGCGTAACGGCAACCGATTCGGCGTGTCGCCGTAAACTTTGTTCGTCGAAGTAAGAATGAACGGTGCTTCCGGGCAAAAATTGCGCGCCGCTTCCAGCAGATTCAGCGTGCCGTTGGCATTGACGGTGAAATCCGTCTGAGGATCGCGCGCCGCCCAATCGTGCGAAGGTTGCGAGGCGGTGTGGACGACGACGGCGATGTTTTTTTGGTGTTGCTTGAACAAATCCGTCACCCCGCGCGGATCGCGGATGTCGATGTTGTGGTGTTCGTAGCCTCGGACGTTGGC
>DATNNZ010000444.1:0-5724 GCA_035601575.1 Chthoniobacterales bacterium | reverse complement strand
TCTGCTCACTGTGCTCTCCAGAGATAGGTCGCGAAATGTCCGCGCTCCCTTCCCGGGACGGTTTTCGTTCTTGGCTTCGCCTTAAAGAAGCAGGCTCGCCAATGCATCAGGCCGAATCGAGTTCATCATTGTCTTGTTTATCGACTGGTCTTCGCTTCCGGCTGCTCTCCACCCCGTCTCTCGACGACGCAGTTGCCTTCAGCTACGGACAGACCAGTGCTTTCTGTCCGATGAGGACTTTCACCCCACTATTGGTGCGTACTTTCAGGCGCACTTCCTCCGCCGCCGTGCCGGCGAGCTATGATGTGCTCGACGTGGTAGGTAAAGAACGGCTCCGCCTCTTGCGGCATTCCGCAGTACTCGCAGCGATGACTTGCCCTTTCGCGGACAAATTGTCGGAGTGGCTCGCCGATCAAGCAGCGTAACCTTCAGATAAAAGTCGGCGAGCTTTCGCTTGTAGAATGGCGACGAAGTTGCCAACTCGAACTAGGGCCTCATACTCGTCCCGTTCCTCCGGCGTGAGCATTCCTTCTGTGGACTTATCAGCTGGTTCCTCGATCCGCTCCTGCATCTGCTGGTCGGCACGCACACCTGGATCAAGGCCTCGGCGCTCTGTCGGTCAAGACATTCACCGACAGCCGCAAGGACGCGCTCGAAAACAATGTGTGGTGAATTGGCTGCCACAATATGAAAAGAATATGTTTAGTACCTCTCAAGGTCAAGTTGGTGGGCAACGCGGTCTGAGGCGAGAAACTGAACAATAGTCCCCAAGGTAGCGGTCGTTCATCCCTCGAAAAAGGCAATGCGAAGCTAATGAGTGTGTTACAAACCGGTTTTCTCCCCCACCCCGATCGTTCTGGCTCGAGAAGTAAGGCTTAAATGAGTAGCTTACTCTACTAACGAGTTTGGCGCAGATCGTGATTTTATATGAAAGCTGCGTCAGCTGTATTTCCGTGGCGCTAGCAGGCAAAAGTGCGCAAAGATGATCGACGCGGACTCTCATCATTTATTCTTTCTTTAATTAGACTTCTTATTTTCTTGGAAATTTAAGTACGGTAAGGAGCTCTCTCCTCGTGGGACTGGAGTGCGAATGCACTGAGGAGGAACGCTCAACCTCCATCATAAAGCAGTTGGTCATCCAGTATACCTTTTTGCCGTAAAACGAGCTGTAATCGAGTTCTGGAGCGTTTTCTTTTAGTCGAATGATCCTTGGAAGGCCTAAGCGTACGATTTTTTCCGTTTCGTGAGCTTATCCTAATCGCCTAGCTCTTTTAGCTCTCGATAAAGGTCGGATTTGCCCTCAAAACCTACTCCTGGTAAGTCGAGCATTGTGATGTGTCCGTTCTCGACGGTTACGTCATCCGGAAAACCGCCATAGGGCTGAAAGAGGTCGGGATATGATTCATTGCCACCCAAACCAAGGCCAGCAGCAATATTTAGCGACATTTGATGGCCGCCATGTGGAATGCAGCGTCGCCAAGACCACCCATAGTCATTGAGCATTTGCAGTGTCCGCAGATACTCAACTAGCCCATAGCTAAGAGCACAATCAAACTGAAGGTAATCGCGATCAGGCCGCATTCCGCCGTAACGGATCAAGTTCCGGGCGTCCTGCATCGAGAAAAGATTCTCTCCCGTGGCCAGGCTGCTTTCGTAGTGGTTCGCCAGTTCCGCCTGCAACTCATAATCGAGCGGATCGCCGGGCTCCTCATACCAAAAAAGGGGGTAATCAGATAACGCCTTGGCATAGGCGATAGCGGTTGCTTGATCAAACCGTCCATTGGCATCGACGGCAAGTTGCTGACCTGATACTAGCTCCGATAAAACAGCTTCAATCCGGCGCAGATCTTGGTCGAGCGGTGCTCCACCGATCTTCATTTTCACGACCGTATAACCTCGGTCGAGGTAGCTCCGCATTTCTCGTTTCAGGGCGTTTAAATCCTTACCCGGGTAATAATATCCTCCGGCTGCGTATACGAATACTTTGGGATTTGCTGTTCCGGTGCCGTAGCGTTCAGCCAGCAATTGGAACAGCGGCCGCTCAGCAATCTTAGCGACCGCATCCCAGATTGCCATATCAATGGTACCTACCGCGACTGAACGCTCTCCGTGCCCACCGGGTTTCTCGTTGCTCATCAGACAAGCCCAAATTCGTTCCGGATCCAGGTTCCCATTCTCCTCATCAATCAAGGTCTTCGGGTCAGCGCGCAAGAGACGCGGTCCGAAGCGCTCCCTGATTAGGGATCCTTGACCATAGCGGCCGTTCGAGTTGAAGCCATAGCCGACTACCCGTTTACCCTCCCGAACGACATCGGTGATGACTGCCACCACCGAACAGGTCATCTGGGAAAAGTCAATGTAAGCGTTTGCGATCGGCGAGGCAATCGGAACTGTTTTCTCGCGAACTGCTGTTATTACCATGATCCGGTTGTCCAATCTGCGGCCCTGGCCTCAGTGCATGGCTAGGCCCAAGACTGAGAAAACGACCTCCTAGCCGTCGAACGCCCGACCCAAATTGTTCTCGCGATCACTCGCAAATACTTTTCCCTCTAGTCAGAGATGTCGCGCCAATCATTTCGGCACCGGAATCGGGCTTACCAGATTAGGTTCTAGTGCATCCGCTGGTGCTTTACATTCCTGACAATTGATTCCCGGAAGGTTTTCCGCGTACTTCGGCTCGGGCAGCGGTTGAATCGTCGCGCCTGGGGCGGGATTGCCGGTCTGAACTGCATCCAGACTTAACTCGGGAAGAAATTTTGGGTCCAACGCAGTGTCAAGGAATAGCGGCGGCACCTTACCCTCCGGAAATACATTGCAACCGTTTTCGAACCGATCACCTGAACACACTTTCACATCTTTTGCATCTACCCACGGAAGCGGATACTCGACGTTGTGATTAGTAAGTTTCTTTTTACCGAGCAGGACTTCCATCATCACTTTAAAGGCATATCCCCCAACCGCGGGACCGGCGCTGGAAGATATTCCCTGGAGCCCTTTCGCCTGCAACGCAGGATCAGCCATCATTAATCGGTAACCGTTATTCGATTGTCCGGCAATTACCACCAGTCGGTTAGGCCGATTCTTTACTACCGCTTGCAAAGATCCATAGGTACCATCCACTGTCCAGATACCGTCAACGTTCGGGTGCGCAGCCAGGATTTTCGAGACCTCCTCCTGCGACGTCGCATCGTTCCAGTTGCCGTAGAAATCGCCGACAATTTTAATGCCGGGATATTTCTTGAAGATATCGTAAGCCTGCTCATCGTACGTTTTTGTGACCGCCGTTCCCGCGACTCCATGATTAAAGATAATTTCCCCCTTTCCTCCTAGCTTATTAACCATCCACTGGGCGGTGTTTGAACCGTAGCGTGCCGTTATATTACTAACATTGTAGGCCAACGGCTCCGTCACGGTGGAATCATAGGTAAAGACCACAATGCCTTTGCTACAAGCCTGTTGAATCACCCGGTTCAGCGCGGTTGGGGACAGCGGATAAAGGATAATCGCCTTGGCGCCCGCCGCGATCATGCTTTGGATATCTGATATTTGTCTCTGGACGTCCGTACCTGAGATGATGGTCTTAAACTCAATCATTTTGTCGTACGGCGGAGTGGCGGCCAACGCCTTAATTCCATTCGCCGCAGCGGCCTGCCAGGTATTACCGCTATAACTCATATCCAGAAATACTTTATATTTCTGCTCACTTTGTGCATACAGCCGACTCTCCGGCGCAATCAGCGTACAGACCGCCGCGACGGTCGCCAACCATTGAAACTTTGCCATAGTCATAACTCCGAATTTTGCGGTAGAACGCCGTACGGCGATCGCTTTCCAGATAGTCGGCGATTTACTATACTTAGTAGATACCATTGTTTACTTTGTACGATTAGTGCGATGATAATGATTCCTCCCTGAATGATGTTTCGCCATCCCTGCGAAAGGCTCAATACGGTGATAATGGTCGATAGTGCACTTAGGAAAATTGCGCCGGCGAACGTACCAAAGTAGAGTCCTCTCCCGCCGGTCACACAGGCACCACCGATTACGACGGCGGCAATCGTCGGCATGAGGAACGGATCGCCCATATCGAGAGTGGCGCTCGATGAATAGCCGGCCAAAAGCAACCCGGCGATACCGGCACACAAGCCGCTAATTCCGTACGCAGCGATGGTCAGCGCCTCAATCGGTAGTCCGACTACCCGCGCCGCCGCCAGGCTGCTCCCAATGGCGTAGAGTTTCCGCCCCTCCGTCGTGCGGCTTTGCAATAGTGAACCAGCGACCAGAAAACATCCGATCAACACGATCGGTATGGGAATCCCCCCGATTTGTGCACTCATCAAAACCTGCAACGCCGGAGCCACCGTTCTTTGTGAGCTACCAGCAGTAATTCCGAGCGCCACGCCAAAAAAGGCGGTCCCGACCGCCAAAGTCATTATGAACGGGGGAATCTTCAGAAAGGCAACTCCCAAACCGTTCAGCAGCCCAATCGCGACGCAGCTAACCAATGTAACTGGGAGCGCCCAGGTTAGCGCCTCGTTCGATCCGTTAGTTAATCCAGCGATCATCATCCCAGCAATGCTCATGACTACGCCGATAGAGAGGTCGATACCCCCAAGGAGAATTACCAATCCTTGGCCGTATGATGCCACCACTAGAAAAATTGAAGTAGTGAGAATCGCTGCTATTTGCTGGACCGAGCCGAAGCTAGGATTCAATCCTTTCATTACGAGCATCATGAGCGTAGCGGCCAATAACACCAGCAACGCCGTTAACGTCTCGGGCTTCAATGTTGCAAAAGAAACGAGTGAGCGTGTTCCGGTATCGTTCATCACCAGTTCCTAGTGCGGCACTAACTGTCTATCCCTGTGCTCCGATGTTATCACTCTCTGGCGTAAGCTCAGTATCGCCGACAAATTCCCGAACAGAATAGCCACCACCATGATGACTCCGTTGAAAATATTCGTGTAAAACTCGGCTACGCCCACAGCGAATAATAGTTTTTGCATGACCGTTAATATACCGGCACCCACCACGCTTCCGATCACGCCTCCGCGACCGCCGCCGAGAGAGGTTCCGCCGATGGCCACGGCGGCAAATACATAGAGCAAAAAGGAATTGCTGATCCGCGGATCGCCGGTTCCCGTTTGCGCGCCCAGCATGTAGCCGGCAAGCCCATAGGCAATGCCGGCCAAGCCAAAGACCATCCACTTCGTACATTTGACATTAAGACCACTCAGGCGAGCCGCCACCGCATCCGTGCCGACCGCGTAGATGCCAATACCAAGCCGCGTGCGGCGAAATAAGAGCCATCCGGCAATGGCTAGTAGCAAGATCAATCCGGCGACAGGCATGAAACCGCAAACCGTGTCCGTCAGGCGATTCATGATAAACGCGGCCACTTCACCGCCCGGCGCCTCCAAAATCAGCAACGCAATTCCTTGGCATACGATCATCGTGCCAAGTGTAGCAGCTAAAGATTGCAATCCGAGGAAAGCGACTAACCAGCCATTGATTAGCCCAACTAGCAATCCCACCAGACAAACCAGAACCAAACTGATGAACGCTCCACCGGGGAATTTAGTGCTCACCGTCGCGACGATTACATTGGTAACCGCGATCACTCCTACCGATGAAAGATCTAGTTCCGCGGTCAGTATGACCAGGGTGAGGCCGGCCGATGCCAGCGCAAGCACAATCGTGTTATTCAGTAGGTCGGTAATTCCG
>DATNNZ010000443.1:0-4489 GCA_035601575.1 Chthoniobacterales bacterium | reverse complement strand
GGAAAAGTTCGGTTCTGCTCCAGGGACCCAGAATATTGGCCAACTGGAGACTGAGGTGATAGATGAAAACAGCGAATTCCCGGCTAAGCCATTCCACCCCCGAAACTGGATAGCCTAGCTTGTCCGGGTCGATTGCCGGTGTGGGTGGGGAAGCATGTTGTTCCTGATTAGTGACAGACTGGGCGAAGGTCGTCGTTGCCGAAAACAACCCTATGATCGACGAAATACCTTTTCTCATCCGAGAGCCTTTATCGCGAGCTTTCGGTATCTCAAATGAAAATTGCCAGCAGCCGGCCGGGTTTAGCGGCCGAGTTGATTTGACTTGCGGGTTCGAAATGAAAACTTTCTGTCCCTCTCGACAGGCCCGCCTTCGCGGTGGCTGTCTAGTATCTCCGAAAGATCGCTGGCTGAGTACGCTGGTTTCTGGTGCGTTCCAGGCAGTCCGTATCAGGATATGCACGGTGCGCTGCGTGCAATTCGATTTGCCAGAGAGCAGGGACGCCCCTTTCTTGGCACTTGCGGCGGTTTCCAGCACGCCGTCATCGAATACGCCAGATCGGTGCTCGGTTTGGCTGGAGCGGATCATAAAGAATCCAATCCGGATGCAAAAGTGGCGTTGATCACCCCTCTGGCCTGCCGGCTCGCAGAAACGACCGGGAAGCTGATTCTGAAGGTAGGAACCAGAACTGCCAAGATCTACCGAAAGAACGTGATTGAGGAGCTCTTTAACTGCGGATTCGGCTTTAACCGCGAGTTTGCCACATTATTCGAGGACTGCCCAATGTGCATAGCGGGCGTCGACGAACATGGCGAGATCCGCGTCATAGAATTGCGGGATCATCCATTCTTCATTGCCACGCAATATCAACCCGAGCGCAGCGCCTTGGGCGCCAAACATCCATTGATCGCCGCGTTTGCCTGTGCCGTGAGCGAGTTTGCTACGGTGGCAAGAACGTCCTCTACTTTCTTAACTTAAAGGATGTTTGAACGTTTTTCTCTCCCTTAGAAATGGCTGTGCAGAAAAAAAACCCGAGCCTCGCTTGGTTAGAGGAGACTCGGGGCCTGGATATAAAGAAAATTAGGAGATGGTGTCTCTGATTCTGTTGAACAACTTTGGTTTAACTGGTTTTAGAGGCCGCTTGATGTCTTATCGGAGAGCTCTTTGCCGCGAGCGCCCGCAGATGGCTCCGCCGATGTTTATTCCGGTATTTGACTCAGCCTGGATTTTGATCCAACCATCGGGCGTCTACACCAGTCAGCCGGAGAGCACCATGAGCGAATTTGATCGTTGGCAAGGCCGCTTCGCGGTTCCCGAATATATCTTCGGCGAAGAGCCCAATGTCTTTCTGGCCTCGCAGAAAGATCGTCTGCCGAACTCGGGCAAGGTGCTCGCGGTCGCCGATGGCGAAGGCCGCAATGGCGTTTTTCTCGCCGAACAAGGTCTCGACACGCTGTCGATCGATTTTTCGCCCTATGCCCAGGCAAAAGCTCAAGCTCTGGCGAAAAAGCGCGGCGTGATCCTGCGAACTGAGCTCGCCGATGTTCACAACTATAACTGGTCGAGCGAGGAATACGATGTCATCGCCGAAATCTTCACGCAGTTCTCCACGCCTGAAGAGCGCAAGGGTAAATTCGCCGGTATCCGCAAGGCGTTGAAAAAAGGTGGCCTGCTGCTGCTTGAGGGCTATACGCCAAAACAGCTGCAATATGGCACCGGCGGCCCAAAACAGATCGAACACCTCTACACGATGGACCTGCTCGAAAAAGAATTCGGCGACTTCTCCAAGGTGCTCATCAAGGAATACGACACCTATATGTCCGAAGGTAGCAGCCATGTCGGCATGGCGGCTGTGATCGATCTGGTGGCATGGAAGTGACGGGAACGAGGGGAACAATTACCTGGTTTTCAAGCCCCTCGGAGGTTGGTCTTTAGAATTGTTTGATCGCGTTGCGATATTCTTGTTTTTCGATTGCTTGGAAGAATTCGTTTAGGTCGGTGTAAAACTGATCCCATTCGTCCCACATCCAGCAGTGAATTGCTGCAAGAGTCCCTGGCCAGCTTTGTCGTAAATGAACGTAGCGCTTTCCGCATTACGCCAAGTGTGCAACTCGATAGAAAAATGGCCGTGATCGACGGCGAGTTGAAACGATGGCGAATTCCTCACTTCTTCTCTGACAGAATGCACATTCCATTCTCGAGCAGGATCGTGAAATTGAGTGTGGGAAACGCCCTGCTTAAAGTATCAGGGCGCCGCCTCCGGCGCCCGACGGACCTCAATGCGCTTGCGCCCGATTTCTTCGGGACTAGAGGCGGGACCGAAAAGAAGGGGTGCCAAGAAAGTACAGGCAATCCCAGAACATCAGAGCGGAACGTTCTCGAAGAGAGCGTTGACCTATTGCAAGCGATCCTCCGTTTGCCAGCCGGTGTTCCGGGGCGAACAACCCAAGGCTTGGAGCTATAAGCCTGGTCGTTCCAGGCTTATCGCCGAAATCAGCGCTTGAAGATTTGTTTTAGGAAACTGTAGAGCGCAGGCCTCCAGACGAACATACTGTGAGTGCCGGGTAAGAGAGTATAGACGTGTTGCACGTTTGCTTGTTTTAGCTGGTCCTCAAACCTTGTGACATCCTCTCCGGCGTTTCTATCGTCATCGCCGGTAGCGATATCAAAAAAGAGCAGATCCTTATTGATGTTTTCCGACTCCTTTAAGGCGTTGTTAAACTCGTCGGAAAACGCGGCAGGACGAACGCCAGGACTGAAGGCACCGATCCAACGAAAATAGCCGAGGTGTACGATTCCAGTCTCAATCGCCTGGAGCCCGCCCATTGACAGCCCCGCAATGGCTCGCTCCCGAGAATCATCGCTAACGCTATAGTGGGTTTCAATAAAAGGGATGATGTCGTGAAAAAGCTCCTGGTCCACTGCCTGCTGATTTTTCTTCAAATAAGGTTTGTTGTCCGTGCTAGGGATATCTTCAGGAGGTAACGCGTGCGCTTCTGGAACGACCACGATCATCGGAACGGCCTTTCCTTCAGCAAGTAGGTTGTCAAGAATTTGCGCCAATCTCCCTTCAGTTACCCATGAATAGCGTGTGTCCCAGAAGCCGTGGTAAAGGTAAAGTACAGGCAAAGGAGTGTGAGAACGGTCGTAGTTCGGCGGGGTGTAGACCAAGACCTGTCGGTTCTTGCCAAGCGCGGTCGAATAGTAGGTCTCGTCGCGCATTGTTCCATGCGCACCGTTTTGGGCGTCCAGGAAATCAGGGGGAGTACCGGGAATTAAAAGCAGGCTCGTGTCAACCTGCCGCTGCGGTTTGGGCATGTCGTTGCCTGGGTCCGTAATTTTGCGCCCATCGAGGAGGAATTGGTACTCATAGAGGTCCGACTCTAAGGGTCCCAACGTCACGCTCCAGAGGCCGTTCGCATTCTTCGTCATTGCGGCGGTCGTGCTTCCTTGTGGCTCGTTGGGACCGCTTTTGACCCCGATGATGACGGCTACAGCATCGGCCCTTGGCGCAAAGAGCCGAAAGGTTACGTGCCTGTCAGGTAGGACCTGGGTTAAGTTATCGCGCAATGGCCGCGTAGGAGTTGCTTCAGGGGCGGGGGCAAGAGTCGCCGTCGGGGACGGAGTTGGGGTCTGAGCGAGGACCGGACTTAAAGCGAAGCCGAGGAGGGCATGCGTGAAGAAGCCCAAAGTTAAGACATTTTTCAGAGGCGAATTCGGTTAAATTTAATCCGCGTGGTCGGAAATTGTCCGCAGGAAGATTGTTATGCCTACGCCGCGCAATTCAACAAGGAGAGCGCTCTCATCTGAGCGTCCACGTTTGGTACGGGACCTAGCGATTTTGGCTTAGTCCAGATTGGCTTGGTGTCCCAGAAAGGCGGACGGGGTGCCAGCGCCTGGCGAAAGGGGTCCTGAACGAAATCCATTTAGAAGAAAGTTATCGAAGTATAAGTAAGTTATGCAGTTTCTCAATATCCTGGCAAACCAGGCTACCTCAGCATAAGAAGGATCACGATGAATCGCATCATTTCGGCTGTCCTACCTGCGTCAGCCGCTCCGTCAGTCGAAAGGTCGCTTCCGCGATTTGCAACGTAGTCACCGACCGGATTGCCGCAATAGGAGCGATTATCTGCCGCAATCGCTGTCCCAAATTTTGCCGTGTGTCACGTTTGAGCATTTGGCTTTTGACCGGGTTAAATCGGCGTTTCGAATTGATTCCGGGGTGCTCCTAACACCCCGGTTTGGTTTGATATAGTCTTTATTGTGTTTCGCGTGCGCAAAGTATCTCGGCCATCTGCCAGAGGGCTTTGTTGAGTTTCATATCCTCATCAATGCCTTTGATTGCCCGGCTCTTGGGCATGCGCCTACCATGCTGTCGCCGGCGCGAGTAGTCGCGTTGACCGCCACGAATGACGTTTTCTTGAATCGCGTTCAAGGTGGTCCAAAGGTCCTTGGCATCGTCTCCGTAGCGTCGGGGAGCGAGGAGCATCG
>DATNNZ010000442.1:0-9145 GCA_035601575.1 Chthoniobacterales bacterium | reverse complement strand
GCGAGTCACTTGTGAGCCGAACGAATAGCTGATAAACACCTGCAGCGTGCATCACGAGTCCTTCAAGAACCTCACTGCGGCGATCCAGTCCATAATTACATCCGTGGCTTTGGTTGGTGGCGGAGGTTGGGCTTACTGGCGTTTCGTCCTCAACCGCGAATCTGCGCATAAAGTTGATCTGGACGGTTTACACGCTCCGAGAACGTTCACAGAAATAGCAGGCGATACGGAAATGTCAAATCGAAACTGTGGCCATGCCGCGGAGCTAGAACGCATTTCGCCCTTCCATTGTGAAGCCTCGCAGCTACGCTGGCGTTCAATTGTTCTCGGTTAGCTCGGGCTGGGCGCCGCCCGCATCGCGAGGGGACCAGCTGCAGTGGCGCACGGGCGCGGCCAAGGCGCTTGAGCGCCAGTTTGTCGCTTTCGTCCAGGCACCGGCGAAGAACCCTGTGTGACGTATCAACAAATCAAAAAGGAAAGGACATTATGGCATCATTAAGGGGTGCGCACACGAAACGGAAATTTAAGTACGGTAAGGAGCTCTCTCCTCGTGGAGTGGAATTCGGCCTCTTAGTTGCCTCGCGACTCGACCTGTCTTATGAAATCTTAAATGTCGTCTGCGACGGTCCCGATTGCCGAGCCAGCCGGTCTACCAGTGAGGCGATCGAGGGTTTGGTTGGTTCTAACCATGGCGGTGGCAACGGCTGCCTATGCAGTGGCCGGGTGCTGTCTGGTCGCGTTGACCTGGGATGGTGCCGGTTACGTTTTCAATACGATCCAAAGAGGCCATCCGGCGATCCCGTGTAACCGCTACAGTGATTACCCTTTTCTCTGTGTGCTTTTTATATTCAGCCGCCTCATCAACGATCCGCGGTGGCTGGCAGCGATCTACGGATTAGTGTTAGCTCTGTTGCCGTTGGGATCGCTGCTGTTAAGTTTTCATTTTCTAAGTGGTCCTCAGCTTCGCTCTCTCCGAATCTGGCCGGTTTTGGGTATTCTCTTGAGTGCGTTGCCGGGACAAGTTTTCCTCACAGCGGAAGCCGTTCCTCTAGCCCAAGTTTCCTGGGCGGTGTGGGCGATCGTAGCCGCGGAGATCTCGGCTTCGAGCCTGGTTTGGTTGGCAATATTAACACTCTTCCTCTTTTATTTGCATCCAATGGCGGCGTTGACCTACGCTGTCGCCGGCGCCTTGTTCTTCGGGAAAACGCGGTTGGCCATCCGGCAGCGACGCATCGACGTTTGGCTCGGCATAGCTTTTCTGGGGCTAGCGGCGATCCGGCTATGGTACGGGCTCGTCACGGCGAACAGTTACGAAAGAGGAGAAGAGACGTTTGCCCAGAATTACCTGGCGTTTTGCAACGCTTTGCCTAGTCTCCGGATGCTACCTTTTGTTTATCTACTGGGATTAGCGATCCTGGGCGGCGCTGCTGGACGACTAGGTCAACGGCTCGCGGTTTGGTTAAGCGGGGTTACCCTCGGTTTATTGCTGTTATACGGACTAGCCTGGGCAGCTGATCCCAACCTCTGGGTGGCTGCATTTAGCTTTCGCCGGTTTTTGTTAGTTGGAACGCTCCCGCTGGTCGCTTTGGGAGCTTTGCATTGGTGGTACGAAAATGGATCTGTGACCGCCCAGGATCCGGAGAACCGACGGAAAAATTGGGGTCCGGTCATGTTAAGTTGTGCGGCCGTCTTTTTCTTCGTGTTTGTAACTCAGGCATTCACCTGGCGGCAGGAGCTGGCCCGTTTTCAAGCCGATCTCAACGCGTGCGCTAAAGCTGTCGCCACTGTCGATGATCTATCTTGGATTGCCGGTACGCCGCTTAATCATTGGGCCTCGACGCCGTTGAGCTGCGTGATCCAGGGTCAAAAAGTCAAAAAGTTATTCGCGCTGCATTCTGGAGACATTCGTGGGAGGGCGATTTTCCTGTTCCCGGATATCTGGTTTCGGCCGAGAAACCGATGGTTCGAGTTTGAGTTGTCCAGGCAGGCATCAAGCAATAGCCCATAGCATCGCTTTGGCTGCTGAGCTGCGAGCCTGATAGGTCACCTTCAACGGTTTGCCTTCCTTGTCTTTCCCCTCGTGGGAGACCGTGCCGGTCTTCGGGTCCCATTCCCACGTGCGAGTAATTTTGATAGTGCCAGGCCCTCCATCGAAAGGCTTCACGTTCCCAGCAAATTCTGCGTTCCAGGTGTAGCGGATTCCCTCGATTTGCCCAAAGGAATCGAGGCCGCAGGTCTTGGCCATCTGTTCGGCAATCGGTGGGAGCTGCTCCGCCTGGAGGTTGCCGCAAGGACCAGTGCCGACACCGTGAAAGCCAAAAGACGGATCACGTTGGGACGACTTGAATTTGCCATAAAGGTGCTCCTCCCGGGATTGAAGCTGAATGGCTCCAATGGGCCTTTAGCGAAGGTAGCTGCATAAGCGTGGAAGCAATTCATAACTGCTCAAACAGATGTTAGTGTTCTAATTTGTTGGCGTACCAACCCAGCATTATACTCTGTTTCTGCCTATCCCTGAGGCAGTTGTGCAGGAAATCGATTCGAGGATAGCCATGTTCGAGATTTCGAACGTACGGATTTCTCCTGCACCGTTCCCCGATAAGGCACGGCAGACCGCACTCCAATCGAGTACTTCGTGTAAAACGAATACGTAAATCGTGGAGCGCGCCTCGCTTCCGCCATCGCTAAAGCTTTGGCGGACAGGTGCGAGGCTGACCGACCCTGACGTTAATTCCGAGCGATCAGTGATCGCTTGAAAACCTGTGAGATACTAGTGCACCAAGTCTGAGGCTGGTATACCAGCATTGGGAGCGCCGCCGAATGAGACGCGTGGCCGTGCAGTGCGCCTCACTCCACCCCATCGGTTGAGCAGCGGGGCACTGCTGGTCGTGCAAGTCGACGCAATAAGATAATTGCACCGGCCATTGCCACGGATCCGTATTCCAGCAGCGTAACCCAGCCAGGTAGCAACCAGGGAAGGCCAAGTGCACGTAAGTGCCAAACGACGTAAGTGGGAATAACGCTCACCGTCCAAATGGTGATGGGCAGCGTTGAGGCTGATCGAAGGAACGGCAGCATCCATAGCAAGTACCACGGATACACAACCGGTGCGCACAGAAGCGATCCCGCCATTGGCCAAGCGAATGCCTCCGAAGATAATGCTGGAGATCTGATTCTCATCAGGATTGCGATTAGAAAACCGACGAGTACTGCTAGTGCCGCTACAAACTGCGGCGCCGCCACCCGCTCAAGCGTTGCAAACACCGGAGCATTAAAGCGGAAACTCTGCACATATGTGCCGAGCGAGCCGATCGGAATCCATTCGCCCTTCAGAAATGGAACGTACAGGGATCCGACAACAATTACCGCCAGGATGCCGTCGCGTATACGAACACGCTTCCAGTAAAGCGGCAGCAATACGATCGGTAGCAATTTCACTGCAACGGCCAGTCCAAATGCCACGGCGGCAACCGCACGCCACTGACGGCCCAGCGCGGCGAAAGACACCAAGAGCAGCAAAGCTCCAACAATATCGATGTGACCGCTGCCGGCTACTTCCGTCGCCAACAGTGGATGCCAGGCATACGCTAGAACCCAGTGCATTCCTCGGCGGCTCCGACGCAAGATGTCGAGCAACACGAGAAGAATCGCGAAATCGCAAAACACGAACGCTACTTTTAGTGCAAAGGTCGACTCATGAATCGTGGTTACAGCGCGGAAGAAAAGCTCAGCGCCCGGAAGATATGGGCTTGGTAGATCCGGGTGGTTGAGTGTGCGAGTCTCTGATGTGTGCAAGTCGCTGAACGCGGGATCGCTAGGAACAACAACGTAAGGGTCGTAGCCGAGCCGCTGCACACGGCCATCCCAAACGTACCGATGAATATCATCATCTGGACCTGGCGGCATCCGTAGAAATTGAAGATGCCACAGAGCAGCCAGCACGAGCCCGGTGACGATAACGTGTCGCGGGAATGTTGGCGCAAAGAAGAACTCACGAATCGCGAGGAGGTAGGCAACGCTCGCAACCGCCAGCGGAACGAGGAAGGACGGATCGCCCACTCTGCTGAAATTCCGCGAACAGATGAACAACGATGCGAGCAGAATCGCGCCGAGCCCGTAAACCCTATGGGTTGGAGTGAGATTCACACGTCTCCCGCGCCCGTGCGCAACTGGGTCACTGCATCTCCCCATTGTGTAAGCCAGAGCGCTGTTCGGGGCGCCTGGGCCGGAGCGCACTCCAATTCCCCGGCGAGCCGAATTAGGTCGTCAGCAACGTCAATATCGTAAAAAGGATCAGCAAAGCCTACGGAGAGCTCAAGAGCTCGCGCGCGTGATAAGAGTCTCTCCAGGGCGCTACTAGTGCCCATTCCGTCCCCGGTGAAAAGCGTAGGGTGAAAGGCCTTCGCACCTACGAGATAGTAGCCTCCGTCGTAGGTCGGCCCCACGACCGTGTCATGCGAAGCAAGGGCTTCGAACGCTTCTTCAAGAACCGAACGCGGCAGATGCGGGCTGTCGCTGTTGAAGGCAATAATCCGCCGTTGCTGACTCTCTGCGAAGTGGGCAAAGACCGACGTAAGGCCGGCCGCAAGGCCTTCCCCTTTCTGTGCAACTACGCGCGCCCCGTGACCGGCCAAACGAGCTAATTCGTTGACATCGGAGTCCGGGCACATGATGGCAATCTCTACACCGCCCAACGATCGCGCTAGCGCCAGCGTGTCACCCAGAAGGCAGCGATAGAACTCGGTAACGGCCTGAAGAGGAAGGCTCGGAGTCAAGCGGGTCTTCACCGCGCCTGGTCTCGGTGCTTTCGCCATGATTACCAGTACGCGGACGTTGTCCCGCGCTGGCACCATGGTCTCCCTTGAGGATTTCATAGAATATCAAGACGCAGTTGCGCGGGACCGTGGGATATCCGGCTTCCGATGCCCAAAATAATATCGCAGCGTTAGGCTGAGAATGAACCAGGCGGCGCCGCCCGTGCCCTTTAGCGTACCGCTAATCTTTGATTTCCCGATACGCGGGTAGTAGGTCACCGGGACTTCAACCACGCGGAATCCGGCCAGAGCGCCTTTCAGGATCATCTCAACCGCCCAGCCATAGGTAGTTTCTTCAAGGGCGAGCGCGCGAAGCACGTCTGCGCGTCCGGCGCGAAAAGGGCCGAGATCAGTGATCTTTAGACCGTATAGAAGCCGGATCAAGCCGGCTGCCAGGCGGTTTCCAAATGCCTGATGCCATGGCAATGCAGACGGAATACGGTGCTCGCCGAGGCGAGCACCGAGCGTGATATCCGCACGCCCTTGGATAATCGGGCCGAGAAGAATAGGCAGCTCGGACGGTCTGTCACTATAGTCACCATCGAGGAAAACGATGATGTCGGGAGAATTTGCCGTAGCCAGCCCCGTAAGGCACGCCCGTCCATACCCGCGGCGCGGTTCTTGAATGACGCGCGCCCCCATTCTGGCGGCGATTTCGGGTGTTCCGTCATTCGAGTTGCTGTCAACAACGATGACCTCTGTGACGAGATCAGACGCGAGATCTGCCAGAACGCGGCCGATCGCCTGCGCTTCATTGTGTGTGGGAATGATGACCGACACGCGCATGCGAACCCGGCTCGATCACCACCAGAACGAGGAGGGCCGCCACTGTGCCAGCCACGCGTCAACGCCCCATCTCCTGCCTGCGCGGCCAATCACGAGTCCAAGGCATGCGAGCACCGAAACCAGCAGTTCCCATATCCAGGATGTGCCCCACTCCGAAATCCAAAGGCTGCCGAGAAACAGAAAAGCCACGAATGCAGCCGGACGGGTAAGCAGACCGATGACAAGTAGGATGCCGAGAGAAATCTCGGTCAAAGCCTGCATAGGAGCTGCGATCGCGGCTTGGCTTGCCGCCAGGCTCATGACCGCCTTCCAAACGCCCGGCGAGTGACTCGATTTAATGTAGTAGCTAATCAGTCCCGCGTAGCCCCCGGGCGTGTAGAGACCTTTTCCCAGATTTTCGAAAAAAACCCACACAAACATCGCCCCAATCGTCACGCGTACCAATGCAAGCCCGTTTGCCGCATCGAGCAAGTACGCCGTTCTTGCCGCCTGGTTCTGCTCTGAACTTACTTCGGTCTTCATCGTCGACATCTTACCTGTTCTGCCTTTTCGAGATTTGTCATGGTAGGTTCACTCGCTTTTTGTATTTCAGTGGGCGGCGTATTCGACGTCGAGAACCAAAGGACACCTAGAATCAATTGTCCCGAACAAGCCGCCCTTTTTCTATTGCGCGCTGATCCAGCTATCTGATCCTGTCACCTTGACGGATAAATCCGAAAAGAAAAGGTGTAATGGCCCGCCGTCCGCCGTTCCCCGGTGCTCTGTTGAGATATTGAGAGGTCCAACTTTCTTGTAGTCCGCCCACGTCACGATCACAAGGCTAGGCTTGGTTGATCCGCCCCGTCGGAAGATAAGTTCCTGAACCCGGTGGTCGGCGCCGACATAGAGCTCCCAGGTGTCGCCCGGCAAATAGCCACCCTCCGAGGGATATTTCGCCACTATCTTCTCGGCGCTACCCTCCCCAAGCGATAGTTTCTGCATGCCCTCATCGGTGACTTTAGCGCTGGTGTCCCAGGCCGCATGCAAAGGGAAGAGCAACCAATATTGATCGTTGAAGAAAAGCGGATCGACCTGGTTCTTTACGACATCGCTTTGGCTGCTGAGCTGCGAACGCTGATAGGTAACCTTCAACGGTTTGCCTTCCTTATCTTTCCCCTCGAAGGACACCGTACCGGTCTTCGGGTCCCATTCCCAGATGCGAGAAATTTTAATAGTGCCAGACCCTCCATCGAAAGGCTTCACGTTCCCAGGAACTTCTGCGTTCCAAGTGTAGCGGATTCCCTCGATTTGCCCAAACGAATCGAGGCCGTAGGCCTTGGCCATCTGCTCGGCAACCGGCGGGAGCTGCTCCGCCCGGGAGGTTGTCGCAAGGGCTAGTGCCAACACCGTGAAAAACAAAAGACGGATCATATTGGTTCGACTTGAATTTTCCATAAAGGGATAGACAGTCGTGTCACCAGCCGCCATTTGCAACCGGAGCACCTTTTCCAAATATCTACCTAACACGAAAGCTTGAAAGGCTCCTAATTTCGTGCAGCGTGACATCTGTGCCGCCTCTCCGCTAGCGCCTCTGGCCGCCCCGAGACAATATCCTCGGCGCGGATTGCAAACGCCGGAGTGCGCGAACCGGCAGTGCTGATCTTTCTTTGGCACTGACATCAATTTCAGCGCTCAGCTGACGTAACCTGTCCAAACGCGTCTCGAAAAGCTTTAGCGCCTCCTTGATCGGTTCGGGTGACAATATATTTACTCCAACCTCTCGAAGCGCATCACCACGGGCCTTGGAGCAGCCCAATTTTAAGAACTGGAAGTATTTCTCAACTTTGTCCGGACCACCATTTAATACCCTATCGGCAAGTGGAATTGCCCAGGAGATTCCGGTGGCCTATATGTAAAGCCTGAAGGTCGAGTGTTTGCGATCGGAGTAAAAGTGCTGATATCTCAACGGATAAACCCTCCTGGGCTATCTCGTGCGTGATTTGTTCAAACTCCGCATGCATAGTTTGCAGGGATAAGGGTCTTATGAACACTTGCTGGATCTGCTGGTCTATCAAATAGGCTTGCATTTCCGGCCGGCTTCGGGCTGTCTGGAGTAGGTGTTGGGTGAGCAACACCTCGTGGACATTTGACGTTACTTCAGCCACTGTTGGTCTACTTCGGCGCGGTCGCGCTCAGCCGCTCGACAAACGTTGGCTCAATCGTGTAGGTCTGCGAACTCTCGCGGCTTCCGCGCAATTGTTCCATCAGACAGCGAATGCTTAATGTTCCGATACTGGCAAAATCGTGTTTAATCGTTGAAAGCGGTGGACGAAAAAATTCGGCTTCGGGAAGATTATCAAAACCGACTACGGAAACGTCCTCCGGTACGCGCAGGCCACCCTCTTCAAAAGCTCGAATAGCGCCAAGCGCCATTTGGTCGTTGGCGACAGCGAGAGCGGTAAATTTTCCACGGTATTCCTTCAGCAACTTGAGAGTCGCCTCAAATCCTCCTTTCGACGTCCAGTTCCCGTCGATGCAATGATCGGGCGAGTAGCCCGCCTCCTTCACCGCCTTCAACCAACCTTGATACCGAAGGCGGGCAACCCGCCAAACCATCGGTCCCCGCAAATAGGCGACTTTCGTGTGTCCCAGGCTGAGCAGATACTTGGTTGCCAAATAAGCGCCGTATTCTTGGCGGACATGAACGGAGGGCGCTTCAAATCCAAGGTCGCAGTCTACCGCCACCAACGGTACGTTCACGCACATCTCGCGGAGGGGGCGCAAATCCATTTCAAAGGGAAGATGCATCAGGATCCCCGCCACGCGGTGGGCACACAGCTTATTAACTGCACGGCGGATCCGGTCGATGGTTGCGTCTCGAATCCCGGCGAACATTATAGTGTAATCGGTTTCCCGAGCCGCCCGTTCGACGTTGATCATTATTTGAGCCGGGCCATAGAAACTGGTAGCCCAGGTCACAAAGCCGATCACGCTCGAACGCTGGCTCACCAACTGGCGAGCCGTCATGTTTGGCCGATAGCCCAGATCCTCCATCACATTCAAGATGCGTAATCGAGTTTTGGGGGCGACATCGGGCATGTTGTTGATCACGCGTGAGACTGTCTGGTAAGAGACGCCAGACTGAGCTGCGACATCGTGGATAGTAATGTGCTTTTTATGCCCTAACGTTTGCCTTGCCATTGGTGGAACCTAACACGATTGCTCGCAAATATTCCATCAGGACGTTAGAGGCGGGGGTCCTGGCTCAGGAACCCAAGGTGGTAGTGATCGTGAGAGGTGAGGTGAGAGGCGCACCGGCAATCCTCGGTAGAATCTCTCAATGCCCCGTCGGCATTCCTTTCACTTCTCCAGGAATAACCTGAGCGGCGATGGGTGATTGGTAGCGGCGACTGTCCCGGTTAAGCCGTTGGCGTAGCAGGCCAAAAGGGCGGAGCGAAGCAATTGGTGTGGCTGACCTAACAACGCAGTCGCCACCGCTCGCCATTACCCTCGGCGAAATTAGCGGGGCGAACGATCCCTAGGGGACTGCGACCTAAGGCCACGCT
>DATNNZ010000441.1:0-54561 GCA_035601575.1 Chthoniobacterales bacterium | reverse complement strand
AGACGCAAAGGGGAAGTGATCAGTAATCAGTAATCAGTAATCGGTGATCAGTGAACAGGGGATCTTGGTGGTCTTCATAGTCAAGCAGAGGATAACTCTCGGCGGCTCGCAGGCTTGCCGGATGTGATTGGTGAGTGCGTATTTTTCTTCTTCCGGGAAGTCCTTTGATAAATCGAATATTGAAACATTGAATGCCCGCTGGTATGCAACCGACTCCCTGGGATTACGCGCGCGTAAACAAACTGATCCATACGCCTTTTATGGATTACTGATCACCAATCACTGATCACCGTCATCCCCGTCGCTTCCGTCTGCGTTTGGCCGCTTTGGCGAGCCGATTCACTGGCCGCCAGGCGTCTCGTTGGTCAAGCTCTTGAAGGACTAAGCTGGCAGCGCCGCGTGCCCAGACGACATCGCCCCAATGATGAATCACTAGGTCGAAATTATCTCGAAGTGGGGCGATGACCCGCTCCTGGATCGTCGCGCGCATCGACTTTTCAAACAGATGTGCGCAACTCACGGCGCCTTCACAAATCACCACCCGTTCAGGGTTGATGAGGTTGACGAAATTGGCGATGCCTAGGCCGAGAT
The DNA here is from genome assembly GCA_035601575.1 of Chthoniobacterales bacterium. GTDB lineage: Bacteria > Verrucomicrobiota > Verrucomicrobiia > Chthoniobacterales > JAFAMB01 > DASTDH01. The sequence goes on along the minus strand of DATNNZ010000441.1, from coordinate 53,970 downwards.
AGTTACCCATCTGTTCAAAGATTCGGCGATAGCGACGATTTCCTGCTTCCGCCTCCCGTACGACTTGTTCGAGAAGCGCGATCCGCGCTTGATAATCCAATGTTCGCGCCGGCAGTCGGAACCCGGCGCTCTTAGCTTCTCGCAAAATAGCGAAACCGGCAGTGTGCGTTTCCATGCAACCGTGTTGGCCGCACTGACAAATCGGCCCGCCGAACACGACTTTGGTGTGCCCAAATTCTGCCCCTATTCCGCGGGCGCCACGGAATAGTCTCCCATTTAAAATCAGTCCGCTTCCGGTTCCATGCTCGATCGTGATGACGATCACGTGTTGCAAGCCCTTGGCCAGCCCAAACCAGTGTTCGGCCAAGGTCACCAGGTTTGCGTCATTCTCGATAAAGACCGGCGCAGCAAAACGACTGCGCAACAATTTGCCGAACTCCACGTTGTGCCCTTTGAATACCGGACTCCAAAATACTTTCCCGGATTCCGCCTCCACGAAACCGGGCAGTCCGACACCGATTCCGCTTACTTCATCCAACTTCTTATTTGCCTGCTTTAGGCAGGCGCGGACCGCTTTTGCTACAAACGTAGCCAATTGCACAGGAGAGAGGTCGAGCGGTTCGCACGCGATGTTTTCTGAAGCAAGCACGTCGCCGGTAAAATCGGTCAATGAGACGACTATCTGATGGGTTGCGATCTTGACGCCTGCCACGTGCATATAATTCGGGTGCAACTTTAGAGCCACGAGGGGACGCCCGCGCCCCCGCGCCGCCACCGGAAGCGAGTCCTCTTCAATCAAAGCGCCTTCTTCGATCAGATGACTAACTATACTGGAAATGGTGGCCTGGCTGAGCCCCGTGACCTCGGCCAGCTCTGATCGTGAGATTTGGTTGTCGTGGAGCCGAATGGCATGCAACACATCAAATCGATTTATATTTCGAATGATCGCGGGACCTCGAGAAGCCATGGAGTGGAGATGAACTTGGGGAGCTCAACCTTTGTACGTGAGGAAGCACTCGAAGAGCAAGTGGGGAATATGGAATTGCGAGTACGGAACACAGAATATAGGGATAGGGTCGTAATCGCGTAGATAAAAGGTGACGTGATCGTTCACGCTTACGTAGCTATGTGTATCGCCTCGCATAGAACGATGACGGTACGAACCGGCGATGGCACCAAGCGATAACAGCGAAACATCAATGAATGCTTTTGACCGATTCCCTAGCGACTTGACTGATCGATTGAAGCGTCAGATCGAGTTCATTCTCGAAGTGGACCGGCTGAAAGAGGTGTACCGGCAAAGTTATGTCTTGTCTGCTGACCGTCACGAGAACTCTGCAGAACATAGCTGGCACTTGGCGATCGCTGCGTTGTTGCTTGCCGAACACGCGAATCAGCCGATCGACACTTCGCGCGTGATCCGGATGGCGCTAGTCCATGACTTGGTGGAGATCGATGCCGGGGATACCTTTATCTACGACCCAGTTGGCAATCTCGAAAAGGCGGCCAAGGAAGAAAAGGCGGCCGATCGGATATTTGGATTGCTGCCACCTGAGCAACGCGACGAATGGCGAGCGCTCTGGCAAGAGTTTGAACGACGGGAAACTGCCGAAGCAAAATTCGCTAACGCGCTGGATCGCTTATTGCCGGTTCTCCATAACTATTTTACCAAAGGCCGTAGCTGGAAGGAGCATCGAATTACCCGGGAACAGGCATTGATGAAAAATGCGGTGATTGGTGAAGGTTCTGACACCATCTGGTATCTCGTGGAAACGTTGATTCGCGATGCATTAGAAGCGTCGGGAACGCCGACATCGCCGGGAACGGAGGTGAAGCGGTGATTGGTGATCGGTGATTAGTGATTGGTGGAAGCGCCGGGATTGCCGGCGCGAAGCACGGCACGATTTTAATCTCGCTGAGTCTTCTTAAGCTTTCTGACTTCGTCGACCGATTGCCATCGTTCGGTCATCTGACAAGGCTTCCTCCTTCGCGAAAGCTTCGGCGGGACACGTCGGCGTACCTCCCGTATTGCTTATTTCGCAGTCCCTTGGTCACCAATCACCTTTCACTGATCACCAATCACCGCTTCACCTCAGTTTCCGGCGATGACGGTGTTCCCGGCGTTTCGCTATTGGCTATCGGCTATCGGCTATCGGCTATCAATTCTGAAGCCCCAGCTCTTTGTGCAGCTTCTCATGGGCCGCCTGTTGCTCCGCACTCCACGGCCCGCTCTCATCCACAAACCAATGTTTGGCAATAGCCGCGCGACCGATCTCCGTTTGCGCGCATCGCTTCTCCAAGACTTGGTAATAACGATCGCCGGTTTTTTCGTCGCGGTCTTTTACCCAGAGACCCGCGGTGTTTACGACATCGGCGAGCTCTGCAGAATTGTCTTCGAGAAAGCCGGCTGCCCGCATGGCCAACGCGCCCGCGATCACGCGATAATGAAACCGCACATCCGGACTAATTTTGTTTTTAGTCAGACGTTGCAATTCCGGTTTTGTCGTCTTCACAACGATTGGCGCAGTGGTTGTTTTTTCTTTGCCGTCTTTGTACTGGGTTATCTGGTATACGCCCGATTGGCGCTGTTTTGCCAGATCGGGCAATTCAAAGTCGCCGCCGAACGAGAACCCATCGGGGAAGCCCTCGGTGCCCATAATCTCCATGCCATCATAGCGGGCTATCCATGCGGCGGTAAACCAGGCACGTGCTCGCTCGAGCCTTGGTCGCTTTTCATCTGCCCCGCCCTTGAGCGCCTTCACATACTCATCCAACACGCGGTCATAGGGGGCTGCTAAATAGTGGGCGGCCTCCGCGTAACGATCTTCACGAACCAGCCGGCGTCCAAGTAAGTATCTCAATTTTCCAGTGCTATCTTTATCTGTAGAGTCCGGCGTTCCCGATTGAACGGGCAGCTGATCCACGTAAGCCTTTAGTTCGTCCGCAGTTAGCACTCTCTCCGCTACGAACGCCATATCATCAAATAGACCTCCCTTTCGGAGAACGTCGATGGCGGGGGTAAACGTCGCCCGCTCGAGATCCAGCGCGCCGAGATCCCCGCTCGCAGATTCGACAAACGACCAACTCCCGCCTTCACGGTGAACTTCGTCCTCTCCTTGACCGGAAACGCCTGCCCAGCCGGTGTAAGTTTCGATTGGTTGCATCGACTGCCAGGCCTTCGCCATGCTGTGGGCGGCGTCTTCCAGTTTGCCCGCGCGCCGCTGTAGCTTTGCTCGCAGCCAGCACGCCGCCGGGGTATCGCTCTTGGCCAAGTCGAGCCAATGCGCCGCGTCTTGGTATTTGCCGTTGGTGTATGCAACCCAACCCAAGTACTCGGCGTCTTCGAACTGGTCGAGATGCGCTTCCTTGATTACTGAAAGCCAGCGCGAACACCGGCTAACCCGTGGCGTTTCCGCCCAACTCTCCTCCTCGGACAAAGCAGCACTCGATTCAGTTGCCAAGATATGTGCGGTGACCAGGCGACGCAGGAGCGGATCTTTGGCCGCCGTTTTCAGATCGAAAAGTGTCTTTTGTTCGTCCGCCTTTTTTTGCTCCGCGCTCCATCCCTGCCTTTCTTCCGATTCAGGGCCGTAGTTCAGCATCCCTTCGATTGGCTCGCGGTCAGGGATCAGTGCCTTGAGTGAAACAATCGCGCTCTCGTCGCCGAGCGCCAATTGGATCAGAAAGAGCTTGGCCGCCTTGTCTGGATGATTTTGCTTCCATTCACTTCGTCCTTCCCAGCCGTAGCTATCCGCGGCCATCCCGAGAGAATCCGCAAATCCTTCTCTGGCTAGATCGCGTGTCCGTTGGAACCACTGTACGGCTTCCGCACTACCAGTCTTGAGGGCCACTTTTCCGAGCATGAACGCCGCCCAAACCGTGCGATAGTGCCGCTCTCCCGCCGGACGGCTCAACAGCTCTTCCCACGCTTTGCGGGCTTTGTCCCAATCTTTCAACCGATAGGCCAGCGCCCCGCGGTGATAATCGGCGAACTCGGACGCAAACTCTTCCGGAAGCGTATCGGTGGTCTTGGCGTCCACCTTGGTCAGGAGTTCTCGTGCGGCTTTATGCAGGTCTGTAGCTTTCTCCGGGTTTTCCGGTTTAATCCGGCCGTCCTGTAAAGCGGCCGCGAAGTCTTTCACATCGACATCGGTCGTCATTAGACTTCTCGAATCATCCGCCGCGTCTTCCGTTTCGGCCTGTCTATTGCTGGCCGGAGCGGTAATCAACTTCTCTCCAGGAGCGAGGCCCTTGGCCAATCGTTTTGCCTCCAGTTCCCAATAGAATTCTGGCGACGCGTTTACGTTCTTTCCCCCTTGATCCAGATACACACTTGGACCGTAGAAACCGGTAGCTCGGCAGTCGGAAACGGTTGCTATTGCTATGAAGGCCAGTCCCAAACGCCGCTTAGGGATGAGTGTCGGTAAGCTCTTCCACGTTCGACCGGACGGTCGTGACCTCGTCATAACGGAGCCATCCTATACTACGTCGGCTACCGGGCGGCAATTGCGAACGAAGACTCCGGAACACCGCTCGTTCTCTTTCGGTTCGAACCGTCCATCCTGGCAAAGCATCCCAGGCTACCAGCTCTCCGCCGTTCCAGCTTACGGTTACCACGACATCGAATTCTTCGTCCGCTTCTCCTGGATTGGAGATCGAAAGATCAACCGGATTGTTCCCCTCCTGCAGAACCTTCAGGCGGTGAACTGGCGTCCGCCCGTTCATTACAGCGGAAAGAGTAGCCCAGCGCCAGTTCCGTACATCCGTCGCCACCGGGATTCTATACCACAGCAGTTCCCGCAACTCTGGCGGACGTGCTGCTTGCCATTCTTTTAGCAACGAGGCTACCTCGTCGGCATCCGTGGCAAATTCCAGGACCTGCGTGTCAGGTGGCCAAGTTGGGTCCACGCTATCCATGGCGACACCCAGGAGTTTTCCAGCCGAATCATAACCGGCTAGACACCGGTAGGTCGGTAACGCGACAGAGAACGGAAGCTTCAGCCTCGCTGCCCGGCCGACCCATTTCCGCGCTAGTGCAGTGTCGCACAGAACTGCATGCGCGCTTTCCTTGAATGTCGGAACCGAATGCACCTGCAGCACATAACCGTCCACTTCGTGGATCAGAGTTGGAAAATCCGGCTGATCCAACCATGCCGGAAGCGTCGTGATCACAAACCGCATCGGTCGAATAACCGGTCGCAGCGCTTGCAGCCATGCGCGATACCCGTCGAGTTTTCTCTCAGCGCAATCAAAATCCAGTTGGAACTCGCTCAATTCCACTTCGTGTGCATGGGCAGCAGCGAGCAAGGACTTGGCCGTCTCTACCATGTGCCGTGCCGGTAGATCATCTGCTCCGAAGGGGCCAGGAAACGGTGCTATGCGCAACGCAATCGCGACTGGTTTCTTCGAGTTTTTCACCTTTTCCCAATCAATTGTTGCCCGGATTGTCTGCGGTAGTCTGCCAGACCAAACAATTTCCGCCCCCAGAATCACGACTCCATCCAATCGAGTCTCGGCCTGAGTCAGCGCATCGGCGACGGCCGGACCCCAGGCTCTCTGCCAAAGATAGCCGCGCTGTCGCAACGGCGCCGATGCCGTTGGCGCCGCTGGATGGCACCCGATCGACAGAGACATAACCAGCGTCAGGAGGATCTTGGCCACTGGTCGGCCATATGGCGCAACGATGTCGAGAAAGAATGGAAGCACTTTTTAGCGAACGTCAGCGAACTCAATGAACACCAACGAACGTCAGTGCGCATTGACGTTCGTTGGCGTTCGTTGAATTGATTGCTTCACAATGCGAATTCCTCTCCTGCAGCAGTCCTCGATTTGGTTGCTCATTCTCGCGGCATTGACGCAAATTGCGCAGTCCATCCAACTTACCGATACACAGGCACAGAGTGTGGGGAGGCGCCTGTGGCAAAATGAATCCGGCGGCAGCGTCGGCGGTCTTACTGCGTGGAACGTCGGCGAGGATTTTGCCTCCTTAGGAATCGGCCATTTTATTTGGTACCACGAAAAGAGACGTGGACCGTTTGAGGAAAGCTTTCCTCCATTGCTGGCTTTTTTACGATCCTCAGGAGTATCGATTCCAAGCTGGTTAACCGAAGCGCATGGATGTCCCTGGGCGACGCGTGCAGAATTTTTAGCGGCAACCCGGAGCCCGAAAATGGAGGAATTGCGGGCTCTTCTCGCGAGAACCATCGGCTTACAGGCTCGGTTTGCCGCCAATCGTCTCGAACAAGCGTTACCAAAAATGCTGGCAACTGCACCGGCCGAGAAACGCAGGTTGGTTCAGCGCAATTTTGCGAGGGTAGCGGCGCTTCCGAACGGAACATATTCGCTGGTGGACTATGTCAATTTCAAGGGAGAGGGAACGTTGGAGACCGAGCGCTATAAAGGTGAAGGCTGGGGACTGCTGCAAGTGCTGGAGACGATGGGAGAGGGTCCGGCGCTTCAGGAATTCAGTCTAGCAGCGGACAAGGTTCTCACGCGCCGCGTTCAGAACTCGCCGCCGGAGCGCGGCGAACAACGGTGGTTAGCCGGTTGGCGCAGCCGGGTGCGGAGCTACGCGGGGTGACGGCGTATCGGCGTATCGGCGTGCAGAATGCCAACCGATAGAAAGTCTACCGAAGACACGGCTACCCGCCTTTTCGCCTCTTCGCTATCACTTCCGATGGCTCGCACTATCTAGAGAATAGCGGTCCCAGTTAGCGGTTGCTAACAGAACGCAGAAGAACGCCACATAAATCATTTGTTCGCTTGCCACGGTCCAATCCTGGATCTGGGTTGCACCAAATATCAGGAGACAGGTATATAGGATGCCACCAATTAAAGCCGGGCGAAGATACCATCCCGCGATCAGCACAATGCCAAAGATCAGTTCGAGTGGGGGAATAATGTCCCCTACTAATGTCACCACCGGGCCAGGCAACCAGGTTTTCTCGAACAACTTCTGCATACCGCCAGCAAATCCGGGAATATTGGCGATTCGGGTAATACCATGGCCGAGCAGGTTAATGCCGAGAGCAAACCTGGCCAGAGCGTGGGCCAGGGAAAGGTCATTAGGCGCAAGAGTTGGATTGGGTCGTTCCATGAGACCTGATCATACGACATCCACCCGGCTCGGCTCAACCTCGCCGAATAGCAAATAGCAGATAGCAGATAGTAAATAGGCAGCCGCGAGTCGTTCGATTGTACTCCGTCCTGGCAGAGGAAGTGGATTTTTCTGAGGCGCCCAGGGTCAATCGGGGCCACCATTTGCTATCTGCTATTTGCTATTCGGCGAGGTTGAGCCGAGCCGCTGAGCCGAGCCGCTTGCTATTTGCCATTCACTACGGTAGCAATCCGCTCTTCGAATGGACGTCCGCATTCCAACCTCATTTGGCGAAGCGATCGCTCGCGATCAGGTTCCGGACGAGGATCACCCGGTTTTAATTTCGAGCTTTGCTGCTTACGCAGCTGATCATCGATACTACGAAATCACCAAGGCGACGTTGGGCGATCAGTTTGAACACCGCTATTTGATCCTCAAAGACAAGGAAGAACGCACTCGCGCGGTTCAACCCTTTCTGATTGTCCGGCAGGATCTGGTAATGGGAACACCGGCTTCGGTAAGGGAACCAGTCGATGCCGTGAGAAAACGGTTTCCAGGTTTTCTCAAGCTTCCGATGCTAATGGTAGGGTGTTCAGCTGGCGAAGGCGATATTGCGTTGGATACCGTTTCCGGGACAGTCGATTGGACGATCGATGCATTGCGCGAGGTGCTTCCGCTGCTCGCGAAGCGACTGAAAGCAATGATGGTTTTGTTCAAGGATTATCCGAAGTGGTATCGGCCAAAACTTGACCGGCTCTTAGGGGCAGGATTCACCCGAATCCCAAGCATGCCGGCGACCGGCTTGAAACTGGACTTCCCCGATTTCGAAGAATATTTGACCAGCAAGCTGAGTCACGCCATGCGGAAAAATCTGCGGCGCAAATTCCGAAAATCTGAAAGCGGCGGACCGATCAAGCTGGAAGTAGTCAACGATATCACGCCGTGCGTCGACGAAATTCTGCCTCTCTATCAAGCCGTCTTTGGTCGAGCCAAACAGCGGTTTGAGGAGCTAAATCGATCTTACTTCTGTCAACTCGGTCAACGCATGAGCGATCGCGCGCGGTTTCTGATCTGGCGGCGGGAAAACAAGATAGTCGCTTTTGCCTCTTGTCTTTTTCATGACGGCGTCCTGAAGGACAACTACATTGGGCTCGATTACTCCGTTGCCCTGGAATATCATCTCTACTTTGTAACTTGGCGGGATACAATCATCTGGGCGCTACAAAACGGTTGTCACTCTTACCATAGCGCGCCGCTCAATTATGAGCCGAAATTCCATTTTCGAATGCATTTGGAACCGCTCGATCTTTATGTGAAGGCGACCCATCCTTGGCTGAACGCGTGTTTTCGGCCATTGCTACCAATGCTCGAACCGACCCGATACGACAAGCCGATTCAGAAGTTCGAAAATGCAGCGGAGCTTTGGTGAGGGATGGAGTGTGGCCCAGCGGGGTGTCGGCGGTTGTTACCCTATTTCAATCACAATACGCAGAGTCTCGCGCGCTGAATCGATTGCCCCTGCAGGGCAAATCGCATAAAAAACGCCCTCACCCAGGGTTCCGCAAAGCCTCCACCCTGGGCTAAGTTCTCGTACCCCTTCGGGGTAACAAGCGCGACACGCCGACACGCCGACACGCCGATACGCTCCGCTCTTCATAACTTCTTGAATTTCTGCTTCGATTTGTGGCACGCTCCCGGCCGTGTTGTCGTTTCGTCGAATTTTCTGTTGGCTCGGTTTGATTGTTTTGCTCACCGGTTGTGAAACAACGGCGCCCTACGTCTACCATTATATTCCTGGGCGGACCGCGACCGCACAACTCGGGTACGCGGTTGCTCCCGGCCACGCACCGCCAGCGGTGCAACAGGCGATCGCGGCCGGAAATGAGATCGTCGGCAGGCCTTATCGTTATGGAGGAGGACACGCGTCATTTTACGATTCGGCTTACGATTGCTCGGGGGCTACCTCTTACGTTCTGCACGCGATTGGACAGTTGCAGACCCCGAACCCTTCGGACGAGTTTCGGAAATATGGGCAGAACGGTCCAGGACACTGGATCACGATTTACGCGACTCGCGGACACGTCTTTCTGGTCATCGCCGGCCTCCGTTTCGATACGGGATGGAGAAATGGCGGAGACGGTCCACACTGGACCAGCCACAGTCGCCCAGCCGACGGATATGTATTGCGACATCCATCGGGATTGTGAATGGATTTGGTAGCGGTCCAGAGACCCCGTACCCGCGTTGACATAGCAGATCTCGATGAATTACTAATCTCTTAGCACCGACCTGTCCGCCGAGGCCTGCGCGGTTGCGGAGAATATGACGGACAGGTAAAGCGAAGGCGGAAGGTGCGATATATGATAGCCTAGGGTAAGCTCGGGCTGAAAGTCAGAGCGCAGTCCTAGGAACCCCAATGAATTCCAATGATCCAACGGCTTGGTTCACGCGTGGAACAGAGTCCTATCAGAAGAGAGAATACAGTGCTGCGATTGCGGATTTTACTGAAGCTATTCGTCTAAATCCCGATTATGCCGAGGCTTATCGTGCTCGCGCCATCGCTTACGAACAGGAAAACCGACTAGCCGAAGCGGTTGCCGATTACGGCGCGATGCTACTGGTTCAGCCTGACAATCCGACTGCCTATTATAGTCGCGGGAACTGCTATTTCTCGCTCGGCCGATATGACGCGGCGATCGCGGACCATACTGTTGCGATTGAATTCGATCCGTCGGATTCACTTGCGCATGTGCATCGCGGGAACGCACATCGTGCAAAGGGTGACCGGCACCGAGCTTTGGCCGACTACAATCAAGCAATTCTACTTGATGCGAATGACGCCTTGGCCTATCGCCAGCGCGCGACCCTCTATCAGGAAATGGGCGAAGTGGAAAAGGCGTCGGCAGATTTCAAAGCTGCCGAACGCGTGACCAAAGCGGGCTAGCCCAACGGTGGACCGGAGCGATGGAGGTTCGCGTTGCCAATCAGAGGCCGCCGACACGGCGACACGCCCCTGCGGTACACGAATTTTGATTGAGCTTCCGGACCAAAGCCTTTAGACGGATAGAGCGCGAATTAATGCAACCAGCGTTTTTTTCTCGTCCCTGCATTACCATGGCTCTCGACGTATTTATAAGCTACGCAATCGCCGATAAATTGACCGCGGACGCGGCGTGTGCTGCGCTCGAAGCGGAGGGTATTCGTTGCTGGATTGCGCCACGCGATGTGCTCCCGGGAATGGACTATGCTGAGGCGATCATCGAGGCCATAGAAAAGGCGCGCGGCATGCTGCTCATCTTCTCGTCCAACGCTAATCGCTCAAACCAAGTGAAACGAGAAGTGGAGCGGGCAGTCCACCATGGCATTCCCATTATTCCGTTCCGGATTGAAGACGTGCCGCCCAATCGAGCTTTGGAGTATTTCATTAGCGCTCCTCACTGGCTGGATGCACTTACGCCTCCTTTGGAGCAACATTTAAAACATCTGGCATCAACCATTCGGATGCTGCTCAGTCGAACCGAAGTGGGGAGCGAGGCGTCAACCGCTCAATCGCGAACGGTGTCCGGCCAGGTTGCGGCGGGTCCAGGAAGTCATCTATCCGGTTCATCGAGCACGCCGGTGGGGTCGACGAGCGCACCGGCCAATCAGCCCGGAACGAGGGCTGGATCCTCCAATGTTTCTGGGTCCGGCTATCAGTTTTCTTCGAACGTTCAACCAGATTCGAGCGGCGCTGCGGTTGGCGTACCGGTGACGACCATTCCCCGCAAGTCGAATGCGCCGCTCATGATATTCATTTTGGTTGGAGTGGTGGCGGTGATCGTCGCCGGCATGGTAGGCCTCGGTGTCGTGGCGTTCTTTCTCCTCCAGCATGCCGTGCCAAGGCCATCTCCATATGCGAACGTAACGCCGACACCTTTGCCCAGGGCTACCACTTCGAGCACGCCGTTCGTGGTGCAAACAACGCCGACGCCGGGGACCATTCCAACGGACAACTATTCCGATGCACAGAGCGCGTTGGCGGCCGCGGCGAGTTATGAAAAGAGCGGGAATTATGAAAAGGCGATTGCTGCATACGACGCGGCGCTTGGTTTCGGCGCCAAGAATGCCGAAACACTGAACAAACGTGCGAATTGCTACAAGCAGCTTGCTCAGTACGACAAGGCGATCGCGGACTATGACGCCGCAATTGAGATCAATTCGACTAATCCCAATTACTTCAATGACCGAGGCATTGCCTATTGGAGAAAAGGAGACTACGACCGGGCAATTGCCGATTACGACAAGACCCTGCAACTCGATCCCAAGTACGCCTACGCGTACAACAACCGGGGATTAGCCTACTACGATAAGAAAGACGCAGCTCGAGCGGTCAGCGATTACGAGCAGTCAATGAAGATCGACCCGCGGTATGCTGACCCGTATTACAACCGGGGCATCTATTATTATGACAAGAGTGATTACGAGTCCGCCATCAAAGATTACAGCGCAGCGGTCGAGCGCGATCCTAAATATGCGAACGCTTTTTACAATCGAGGTTTATGTTATCAGAGCCTGAAGCAGAACGATAAGGCAATCAGCGATTACACTTCGGCCATTCAGATCAACGCCAATTTCGTCGATGCCTACAATAATCGTGGACTAATCTATGCCCGGTTGAATGACTACGATCGGGCCATACAAGATTACAACGAAGCCATCGCACGGAACGCCAATTATTATCTTGGGTACTACAACCGTGGGATCGCCAACGCGAAGAAAAAGCAGTATGACGATGCAATCAATGATTACACAGAGGCGGTCCGGTTAAATCCGGACTATGAAAGCGCGTATTTTAATCGTGGCGAGAGCTACAGTGCAAAAGGCGACTATAACAAAGCGATCAGCGATTATAGTGTAGCCATCCATTTGGTTCCGCGAAACGCGGATAGTTTCAACGATCGCGGGATCGCTTATTTTCATCTGGCGCAATACGACAAGGCGATCGAAGACTATACGCAAGCGATCTCACTGAACTCCAACTATGCGGATGCCTTTTACAATCGGGGCAACGCCTATACTAATGCGGGCTCATTCGCACTAGCCATCAACGACTATAACGTCGCCCTCCGTCTCAAACCGAACAACCCGGACACCTATAACAATCGCGGCATCGTCTACTACGATCAGGGTGAGTACGATCGGGCGATCTCCGACTACAATGAAGCTATCCGCATTGATCCGACCTATGCACGCGGTTACCAAAATCGCGGACTGGCCTACCAGAAGAAGGGAGTGACCAAACAGGCGAATGAGGATTTTGCTCAGGCACGGAAATTGGGCTTCAAGAACTGAGCCGTCATTCTCGCCCTAGGCTCGAATGAAATGACAAATGACAAATGACAAATAGAGATCCGATCTTAGTCGTGTTTGTGGGATCAGTGACGATAGGGCGTGTCGCTCCGCGACCGCAGAATCACCGATACGTCACAGGTAGGTTCCGATGGCAGTTCTGGCCATCAAGCAGTTGCATCGAACGCATAACTTGATTTGTCATCTGTCATTTGTCATTTCATTCGAGCCTAAGGCGAGAATGACGGCGAGAATGACGCTAATCGCGATTGGTGATGGGTGAGCTTAGCCGAAATAATGGATAGCGTCCGTATTGCTTCGCGAAATCGATCTGACCCAAATAGTCGAATCCGAATTCCAGGGTTTCTTCACCACGCTGTTTCCGAGCATGGTTCGCGATGGTGGCATACGACATGAATGCTTCGGTTGCCCAAACCTCGCCCTCCCGAACCATCGGTTCGATTCTGGCAGCATGGCTGACGTGCGAGCCGGTGAAGGTAATTTGGCGAATCACCGGATCCACGCAGAGTGTAACCGGTCCAGTATGCAAGCCGATGCGCAGGTCCATCTTCGCGGTCAGGTATGTTCGCCAGGTGCCACTTTGGACCGCCCGCAACAAGCGCAAAGCAACCGTTCCGGCAGCCACCGGATCATCGAAAACAAGGTAAACCGCGTCTCCCCAGGTGTTGGTCAGAACGGGACGAGGCGGTTGCGAAATCAATTGCGAGATCATGCCCAAAAATTCCGGAGCAAAATATTCGATCTGTTCTTCCGGGATTTTACTGTAACCGACGACGTCAGCGAACAGTAGCGTTTTCACCGCTTGCTGACCCTGACTGACTTTTACTTCGTCAAACGCAAATGATTGTTGTTCTTGGGGAGCTTCCATTGCGGAGATACCGCTGATGCGAGACAGGTCTATAATTTCTACTGGGCGTTGCCGAGACCGCCAGAAATGAACGAAACTCGAGGTGCCGCCTAGTCCGTCACCTCTTTTCCCGTCCCAGACCGCGACTGGCGTTATGTCGGAACCGATAGTCTCGGCGCGGTAAAGCGCCATGCCATTCATGCAGTCACTGCAGTACACGTATCCGAGATTGCCGCCGGGGGCGCTCTGCTGTGAAAGATAAGTTAGTGAAGTAACCTCTTTGAGGAGTTGATCAAATTTCTGGGTCCAATAAGGATCGTCGGTGATTGTTACACTGGTACGCAGAAACTCCTCTTTACGCCACGGTAAGACAACATGGATCTCTGCCCCACGCTCGAGCATCGCTTCGATGAAAAGGAGATCCGAGCCGCAAGCGGCTGATGAAATGCCGATTTGCGCATCACACCGGTACACTCGCTCTTTGATTTCTTTGGCCACCGCTGGAACCAGATGAGACGGAAACCGGGGCCGAAGACGATCGCTTGAGTCGATCATGTGCCCCGAGAAAATGATCACGTTCGGGAGATCGAAAATCTTTTGTAATGACGAAAAATCCCAGCCGGCCGACTCACAGATCAATTTCGCTTGCCTGCGGGTGGAGCTCAGATCACCCCAGTGTCGCAGCTGATGGGCGATGGCGGACGCCCGTTGATAATAAGACAGGGCGATCTGGCTTACTTCAGCTTCTTTAATCGAGAGAACTAACTCAGCTTCAGCAATCGTTGCCGCAGCCCAATAGTCGTCCGGATCTTTTCGCAGGACTACTTGGCATAAGTCCTTCACTTTCTCCGCGAGTTCGCAGGCGGTCTTGCGGTTCCGCTGCCAGAGCGCCACCGTCGCCGCGTTGATTGCGGGATAATAGGAGCTGCTCAACTCGAAAGCACGCAGATAGAAAGAATGGGCCTTCTCCAGGTTGGAGGCGAGAATAGCTGGCTGAGTTGCCGCGAAAGCGAGATCTTTATAGGTGCGGCCGATTGCACTCAAAATAGCAGCGTTCTGCGGCGTTTTCTCGTGCAGACCCAGCAACGTCTCGCGCGCCTCGCCGACCGAGCCCAAGCGGGAAAGGGCAATTGCTTTTTCATATTCGAGATCATCGAGCCGCTGTTCCGCCAGCACTGGCCGGCTCGCTCGAAATGCGGAAAGAGTATCGCGACCCTCGAGCGCGATTTCCAGTGCCAGGAGGTTCTCGCCAAAGCGCGTTGCGGCTCTGGTCAGATCGGCGTAAACGGTGCTGGCCGCCGCGAAATCGTCGGTGAATTGGGTCTGCCAGGCGGCCCGGTTGCTCCAGAATTTACGGATGTTGGGGACCGATTGGCAAGCTGCGGTGATGTCCTCGAGGAAAGGCATATTCCAGGAAATCTAACGATGACCGATAGCCAATAGCCAATAGCAAATTTTGGCTATTGGCTATTGGCTATTCCCCGGGCCGGCTCACCGGTTTAGATCAACTGGAGAGTACATGTAACCGGTAGATGTCCACAGATACATTACTCCCCGCGTTAATCCGGCTAAGGCATTGCTTGCCTCTTGGCTCGTGCCAACGACCGTATCATCGACCTGGCAGAGAACCATTCCGATTTTCAGCCCAAGCTTATCGGCAGCGCTTCCCATCTCGACGTGGGTTAAAAGAACTCCGTGAACTTTCCCCGGAATCGCGTAGATGCGCCGGGCGGCCTCGGTCAGTTCGCCGAACTGCAGCCCGGTCAGTAACGATTTTCGAGCAACGATCGGGTTCTCGTTGTCCATTTCCTTTAGTCGAGTCAGGCGTATTCGGGTACTGAGCACAGAACCGTTCCGATAACTAACGAACGCTACTTCGGAGTTTGGCCGGGAGAAGGTGATTAATTCGCGCAGTTGAATGGAATTTGCCACCGCCTGGCCATTGAACTGTTGGATGATATCCTTTACATGCACTCCAGCGGCTTGAGCTGGACTGTTGGGTGCAACCTCGGTGACAAGCACTCCGGCGGTTTTCTGGGGCAGCGAAAGCATCGCCGCCAAATCCGGAGTCAAATCCTGGAAAGCCACACCGGCATAAGCGCGATCGACTTTTCCATTGCTCTTCAGCTCTTCGTACACGCTTTTTACGAGCGCCGACGCGATCGCGAATCCGAGGCCGGTGTTCACTTTGCTGTTAAATACCGGCACGTACATCGAATTGATGCCGACTAGTTTGCCATCCACGTCCACCAAGGCGCCGCCGGAGTTGCCCGGATTAATCGCGGCATCGGTTTGGATATAGTCTTCATTGGCGGAATTATTCAATGAACGCCCGACGGCACTGATTACACCTAGCGTGACAGAATTTGCAAAAGAAAGCGGATTGCCAATCGCCAGTACGATATCGCCGACGTGATAGCTCCCCGACTCCGCAAACGTCAACATCGGCAAATTGCTGTCACTAATCTTGATGAGGGCGAGATCGGTTTGTTGGTCTAGGCCAACCATCGTCGCCTGATAGTTCTTACCGACATCTTCTCTTTTGACCGTGATGTGCGTGGCTGTCTTGATGACGTGATAGTTGGTCACAATGTAACCGTCCGCAGACAAAATAACGCCTGATCCGGTCACCGAGTCTTTTCCGCCGGACTCGTCCTCCTGATCCAATTCGCTGCTGTTATCGCCCTTGGGCGTAAGTCCAGAGGCGGTGATCGAAACTACCGCAGGGGCGACGCGTTCGATCAGCGGCGCAAACCCGCGATGATCGGTTGCCGGCAATTCCGCGCGGCTTCCGTCGACAGACAGCAGCAGGAGAATAGCGATCGGCCAAAAATAGCCGCGGCTTCCAGCTGCACGGAATGCGATGTTCCGCGGTCGCTTCGCTGTGGCGTCCAGCGTCGAGCGGCAAACAAGCACGAATTGACGACCACCTGTGGGCACCTTCGCAGGGATCGAGAGACTACACGAGCGGGATATCCTGCTGGTTTTCAAAAATAGCTAGCTCCGTCCCCTGGGGGTGCCGATGCCAGCCGGTGTAGTAGCGGCCATCGCTCGCGATCGCCGTGCCCAGAAGTACATCGGTGTGTGGTCCATACACTCCATCCGCATTTACGACGAAATGGTGGCCAACAACCTCAGGTCCATTGGCCGAAGGATAGGCGGCCAGCGGGAGATGCCTGAGTTCGACGACACGAGCCGATGTCATACGATACTTCTTTGCGACCTCTTCCGGCACCTCATAGACAAAACCGTCTGGCCCAGTAAGAAAAATCGTGCCTAGAGGTTGTGGGAAAAAACTTGGTTTACTCATACCTTCTTTAGAGAACGGACGCAGTGGCCAAGTGAACTTGCAGAGATTAGAGCGAATTATGAAGGAGAGCCGTAGCTGCTGAGGAGCGTTATTTCCGGAGATCGCCATGGCATTGCCCCAGGTTAAGCATCCTGATATCGCTCTCCTGTTTCGTCTCCGTCAGTACTTCATCCCTTTTCTACTGCCGGCGGCGGCGCTCGTTATTCTTGCGCTATTTCAGGCAAATCTGACTTTGGCCGCGACCTCGGCCGGGCAACGCCTGCTCGACCACTTTCTCCATATTGCTCCGACTCAGTCTGGAGAGCAAATTTGGGGTGTTTTCCGGAGCGATGAGCTACGCGGCGCCTTGGGAATGGCTGGCTGGTTGGTGGCGGCCGCTATAGTCGGGGTAGGTGCGGGCCAGGCGCGAAGCGCGATTCACGAAAAATTCACTTTACGGTTGCAGCGGGAAATCATCGATAGCCTTGTCCATGAAGCTGGCGAAACGCGGGCTTCTCGTCAGAGCGGCGCAACCCTGCGAACGTACGTTTCCGATGCACCAAGTCTTAGCGCTTTTTTGATATTCGGGATCGTAGGAATAGGAGAACACCTGGCACGGTTAAGTACTTATCTGATCGGGCTGGTCGCTATACCCGGCGGTTGGAAAGTCGTGCTGGTCGTCGGTGGTCTTGGCTTTCTTTTTGCAGACGGTCGTGGTCAAGGCCTTTGCGGATGCCGAGCGGCGGACCGGCGCCAGCGCTGATCGGCTGAATGAAAATCTGTTCAACCAGGCTAGCCGCTATTTCGAGGTCCTCGAGCGATTGATCTTTTTTGGCGGCGAAACAGCGATTGCGAAAGAAATCAGCGGACAGGCGCAGGCAGGGGCGAAGATCAAACGAAAGTCGCTTCTGCTGGCCTCCAGTCGGGAAGCGATCTCCGGAATATTGATAACGATCTCCCTGCCGCTGACGGTGTTGCTCCTCTTGGGATCGCCGGGGTTTTCTCCGGGATCGGTGATTAAGGCGCAAATGCTGATTAATCTTTTTTTGCTGTCAATAGCGGCACTCTGTGCGGTACCTGCCACCCTCCGCCAGTTCATCCCGAGCCTGCAGAGAATCGATAAGTTGATCCAAATTCCGCGGGTCCCGGAACCACCAGCCGTAGTGGATCGCCTGGCCAGCCAGAGTGGAGGAGTCGCCATGCGAGTACGCGGGCTCAAATTTGGCTTCTCTGGAAACGAAAGAATGCTGTTTCATAATATCGATATCGACATCCCGGCGGGAGCAGTTGTCGGCTGGGTCGGCCGTTCGGGCTGCGGCAAATCCACTTTGGCAAAGCTACTGGTAGGAGATTTGCGACCGAGCAGCGGCTCGATCTGGATTGACGAGCAAGAAGTGACGGATTGGCCAATCCTTTGGCGCAGACGAATCATCGGTTACTTGCCAACCGGATTTGGGTTCTTAGATGGGACCTTAGAACAGAACATCCTTTTCGGCCGGAAAAAGCAATCTATCGGCGATCTGCGAGCTGCTCTCGATCTCTCCGGTGTGACTGATTTCATGCAGGAACAAGGAATCGATCTCACCTACAAGATTCGAAGCCTCACTGGCGAAGGTTTTCTCTCTTTTGGTCAGCGTCGCCGGCTCGGTCTGGCGCAACTTTTCTGTGGAACGCATCGCCTGGTAATCATTGACGAGCCGGGCGCGAGCCTTGACCCCCAGTCCATGCAGAAGATTGCGCACAATCTACGCTGGGCCTTGGCTAACCGCACAGCGATCGTTATCACTCACGATCCCGATATCTTTGAAACAGATTTCAATCTGTTCTTCAACGAAGGAGGTATCGCCGATGTTGGTCCTCACGAAGACCTTTTGCTTCGAAATGCACAATACGCCGAGCTGATTCGAACGGTCATGGCGGACCGCAGAAAGCAGCAGGTCCGATAAGGCGTTCGGTGTATTTTCTTCGTAAAAATTCCGCAATCGGCCTTCTTCACGGCGTCTACACTGCGGCAGAGGACCCAGCGCGAAAAACCAGATTGCGTTTGTCGACAGGTCTAAACCGCCTTAGAAATTCAAATCGAGCGAGCGTCTTCGTGAAAACGAAACACAGCGCCGGGACGGGAAGGGACGTGCGTTTCCGTACGACCCAATGGGAGCTTGTTCTTAACGCAGGAAACGCGGACTCCTCCCAGCAGGAGCGCTGCTTGTCTGAACTTTGTTCGCGTTACTGGTTTCCGCTCTATAAGTTCGCCCTCTTCACTGGTCTTTCCCACGAGGATGCTCAGGATCTGACGCAAAGTTTTTTTCTATACCTTCTTCGAAAGGAGAGCTTACAACAGGTCGACCGGGCCAAGGGTCGGTTTCGCTCATTCCTGCTGGCATCTTTCCGCAATCACCTCTCGACGAACCGACAGTACGCCTCCGCGGCGAAACGGGGCGGAGGAAAACCGTCCGTTGACCTTGACGCCGATGACGCCGGGGAACGTCACCAGCTGGAGTTGGCCGATCATTTAACCGCAGAAACCTTTTTTGATGCCAACTGGGCTCAACTATTGATTGAACGAGTAACGCTTCGCCTCGGTGAGGAGTACGGGCAGCGCGGCAAATCGCACCAATTTGAGCGGTTGCAATGTTTCCTGGAAATCGGCTCCGAGCCAGACGCTAAATCTTATGAAGAGGCGGGACGGGCTCTGGGCATGTCCGGCAATGGCGCTAAGACTTTGGTGTTTCGAATGCGACAGCGTTTTGCTGCTCTCATGCGGCAGGAGGTCGGGCAAACGCTAAGCGACCCCCGCGATACCGATGCAGAGATCCATGCTCTCTATTCGGCTCTGCGGTCCACCGAGGGTCGATTGAGAGATGAACTCCGAACCCGATGAAAAAGCCTGGGGGCGACTGGTGAACAAAGGGTCGTAAATCAGCTGCGTCGGCGCGTAAATCGCTGCGCGAAATCAAGCGAAGGCGCTGACAAACGATAGATGCCGGGCCATTCTCTCGGAGCGCCGATCTTACCGATCGCGAACTTTTTCTGAAACTACGCCCTCTCTTTTCCTTTGTAGGCTGACGGAAGATCCTCGTTTTGGCTGTCGAAATCGATGATCCCTCATCAGCTATGAATGCCTCCAATCCAGCTGCCGATTCTGCACTCTGGTTTCTCGAGCCGGCGACAGACTCTATTAAACACCGTGAAGGGGCGCAGAAGGCCTTCGCCGTAATCATCATGGATATGGCGGCGGTCGGGCAAGAGGGGTCAGGCGTGCTTCAGCTGTTGCGAGAAAGTAGAAAGACTGCTCGCGTTTTTATGGGTGCGGTTGGTGATCAGGTTTCAGGGGCGGTGCCAAAATCAAGGCCGATCGAAACCGAGCTGGAGGTCCGCCCGGCAAAGATCCGCCAACAAAACGCTAACTCGAAAAGGGGTTGGACTAATACGGTTGCCTATGCACTTCTGTCCGGCTGTTGCGCCGTCACTATTTTTTCCGTTTTCCAGGCCGACTCTCGGCTCCGTGCCAACGAGAATTCAGCAACTGCACTGCAGCTTCGCTCCGAGACCGCTGCGTTGCCTGCTCGTCTGGCCGTACCCACGACGTCGCGTTTCCGCTCTCGCGTTTCCAGACAAGTAATGGGCGGCAATAGAGAACTGGCTGGAAGTACGGTGAATGACTTTCCTGGTAAGGCAAGGGCGTCACGGGAGCGTCCTTTTCAGCAGAAACAGTCCCGCGTTTGCATCCAATCGGCGACGCAGCTTTCTGATCGCCATTAGCGCGAAATCGTATGTGTCGCCGCTATTTATGAAACTTAGCCATCTCCTTTCCTTTGTAAGTTGATGGAAGGTCATTGATCCAAGTTGTAAGGAACCAAGACCGGCCAACAACCAAACTCAATGCCATGAATTCGTCAGCTTCAGCTATTTCATCTGCTTTTTGGTTACCTGAGCCGGCTGTAGCAGTCGGATGGGAGAAACCCAAAACGAAACCGGTCCGAACCGAGGTTGAAACTCGGCTGTGGAAAATCGGCCAACAAACTGCCAACCCCAAAAAGGGGTGGATCCACGCACTGATTTATACGGCTTTCGCGAGCTAAAGTACCGCAAGCATCGGCTACGCCTTTCGGAGCTTCAATGAGCTTTTTTGCCAGAGGCAACGCCGGTTTCACCGGGCCGGGCTTACTGCCATCTGGTCACTCCACGGCTTGGCTAACTGATGCAACAACGATTTAGCCTGGAGCGGGGCGAGATCAGGATAGACAGACAGAATCCTGGCTAGAAGCGCTGTCCCATGAGGCGCAGCAAAGCTGCTTCCGCATAAACGCCGTCGCCGCTTGCCCTTCCAGGCCGCTTCAAAGTCCGCGCCGCGCGCGATGAACTCAACCAGGTGGCCGGGCTTATAGTAGAGGTCCTCTTGATTTTCTACTTTGCCGTAATTGACGGTAATCACCGACGAGAAATAGCCCGGCCATTCCGGCTTCGTGAAATCTTCGTTGTTGCACGCCGCCACAATGTGAATGCCCTTCAGGTAGGCGCGGTCGATCCAGGACTTGTACTGGTGAATATGATCGGCGACGCCGCAACCGAAGCTACAATTCAGGATATGGTATTCCCGTTCGATGGCGAGATTCACGCCCTCGCAGATGATTTGGGTGCGCGAGATGTTGTTGGCGCTTAGAACCCGAAAGCTGCCGAGCTCAATTTCGGGGGCCAAACTGTAGATAATCCCGGCGATAGCGGTGCCGTGGCCGAATAGGTCAGTTCCATCGCCCGGTCGCACGTGCAGCTGGAGATCGTCACCAATGACGTGAACATCTTCAATCAGTTTCAATCCGGCTAAGTCCGGATGATCCGCTTCAACTCCGGAGTCAATGACCGCGATGCGGACCCCAGTCCCTCTGCCGGTAACCATTGCCTCTCGCGCCTGTTCGACCGAGATCCAAGATCGTGTTCTCATCAGTGCCCGTCCCAGCCGACCGTGACCCGCAAAAGACGATAGTCAATTAAATCGCTAATTATCAACGAAGCTCGTTTGATTAGATTGAGCTGTTCAATATCGAAACCTGGAGGAATCGGCCCAGCCGGAACCGTCTGATCAGCCTCATGGCGCACATTAAAGAGCTGAACGCAAGAGATGACTCCGCGACATGCGTTCAAAAAATAGAATGGCACGACAATCATCGCATAGGTGGTAAGGCTGAGCTTGTCATCCAGCAACCGGCTATGCAATTCGTGCTTGTAGACCTCGTTTTCGGCGAATCCTTGTTCGCTAGCCAGCGAGGTACTGACAATCCCGGAACCGACCGGTTGTTTAAAGCCGACAATCTCCGACGCTTGTGCTCCCGTATTGTAAGCGATGACTAGATGCTCTTTCTCGGGATCGAGCAGCCACAAGCTACCTTCGTCGGCGCCGACTCGATCAAACGCATCACGCAGTACGTTTTCAATCCGTACATCGAGAATTCCGCCAATATTTTCGGGTGTAAGGACGTCGGCCATTTTGTGCAGTCGTTCTTTCAGTGCGGAGCGCAAGGAGAGGAAACGTTCATCCGGCAGAAAATTCACTCGAGAACTCATAAGGAAATTTTCATCGGACCGGCACTGGGACTGGCAGTGGGACTAGGCGCATGCGGTGTATGGTAGCACGAGAGTTGGCTATACCGCGCCGAAAAATAGCGCAGTTAGCGACGGGCATAGGGCGACGTACTCAAAAACGAGTTGGGCAATAAGCTGAAAGCAGAGTAGCTTATGATGGATATAATACTTATAGTGGCGCTTGCTCATAGGTGGCCAGGGTGCAGGCCAATTCATTCCAAGTTTCGGTCATTCCCGCAAAAGCGTTTGCCATAGACTTTAAGCAAGTGGGTGGTTATTTTGCGGGCTTAGCCGGTTTGTCTATGGGAATTGAGAACGATCTTTCGGTGGCTCTTCAAGCGATGGAAGGGAACCAAGAGGCGATAATGAAAGTGCGATCTGAGCTTTCTTCTGTCTTGGGAGTGCTCCTTTCAAAATGCCGCGACAAGTCTTCGGAGGAAAAGGCGCGGGAAATTGCCGATAGCCTTCCGGCTGATCTCATTGTTGGAGTTCCGCGAGACGGCAAGAATGTTCCGCTTTTGAAAATGTATCAAGGGCGAGCGCCATTGCGATCGTGGATGACCGTCGTTGCGCTTTCGCGATTGAAGAGCTGGTGGCGTAGCCCGCAGTATAGAAATCTCGTTCGAATGCGGGAGGAGCACGACGATCGCGACTTTACTGAAACGCTCGCGGCGGCTGGCAGCGATTCGCCCGGTGACTCCGAAATTGTTGCGATTCTTAACGACGCCCTCGCGGAAGCGCTCGGCGGCTTGTCGTCGCGGGCGTCGGTGATTTTGCGGCTGGTTCATATCCACGACGTGGAACAACAACGGCTTGCGGTGATGTTGAATTGTCATGCGGCGACGATAAGCCGCGAGTTGGCGCAGACTCAGGATGGAATAAGAAAACAGGTCATGTGGGGTCTGAAAATTCTGGATCCCTACCTCGATATCACGTGGGACGATTGCATCTCGCTGCTGGAAGAGAGGCCTGGGCTGATATCGGAGGCCCTTTGATTGATAAAAAAAAATGCAACCCGCCCGATCCTGGCCGTCCACTAGATAGGAACCAACGGTGGCATCGGTGACATCCGAGGCTATTCAGTTGAGTCTCACGAGAGGAGATAACGAATCATAAATGAATGAAAAGCAACAATTTCAGAGGATCTTCCGCTTTTTGGAAAGCCTGAACGGGGAGGTCGGCGGTCGTATGGTGAGCGCTGTCGATCCAGAGTTCGATGTTCGCCTGAAAAAATTGGCGACTGGCAAACTGGACGAGAAAAACCGAGATCTTATTCTCGACGAATTGGCTAAGGACCCCGGAGCAGTGAGTCGCTTGGCTCAGTATCTTTCAGACGAGGCAGATTGATTGGGATTCGGCGACATGCGCCGCCCCTCAGCACAAGGGTGCAGCCTCGTCGCTAGCTTTGGATTTGTTCTCATGAGCTCCTGATTTCGCGGGAGCAATCAAAAGAGTAATCTCTCCCCGTGGCGGATGGTCAGCGAAGTGTTTCCTGAGTTGGTGAGCGGTGCCTCGGTGGAAAGTCTCAAACTGCTTGGTGAGTTCTCGGGCCACGCAAATCGGATGAACCGGTGCCAGAGCCTCAAGCTCCACCAGCGATTTCTGCAGACGATGGGGCGACTCGAAGTAAATCGATGTACAGTTTCGGGTGATCGCGACCGCCAATTCACGACTTCGTTGGCCGCTTTTTACCGGCAAGAAGCCGCCAAAATAAAAAGCGTGGGTCGGTAAGCCGGAGCCGACTAACGCGGTGAGTACGGCAGAGGGACCTGGAATGATGGTCAGCGGCAGATCAGCTTGGCGGCAGGCCGTGATCAAACGGAACCCTGGATCCGAAACCGAGGGCGTACCGGCATCGGTAATCAACGCAATGTTGGCGCCGGCTCGGAGCCGTTCGACCAGTTCGGCCGTGCGGCGTGCTTCATTGTGCTGGTGGAGGCTGGTGAGAGGCTTCTTTATTTCATAACGATGAAGCAAAACACTCGTATGCCGGGTATCTTCCGCTGCAATCAAGTCGACTTGGCGGAGAATCTCTAATGCCCGAATCGTAATGTCGGCCAGATTGCCAATTGGAGAGGCAACTACGTAGAGCACGGAGTTACCATCCTTCGCTCAAATAACTCGCTGCCTGAACGGCAGCGTCTTCTGCGGCTAATGGGATCGCCTGGCGTTCCTGAGTGGGAAGATCATTGCCGACAAAGAAGGTCGTCTGCCCGGTGACATCCCGTTGCCCCATCAGTGCTCCGGAATGGGCATTGAAGACTTGTACCCGGATTTGTACCTGAAGGTTAAACTGGGATGAAGCGAGTACGTTGCCGATAACGGAACGTGCTTTTACTCGAGTGACCGTATAGATAATTCCGTGAATTTCAGCATCAGCTCGATCCAGGCCGGTGATTTCGTAGGTGCCGTCCTGCTGTAGCTGTTTGATGAAGGTGTCGGTGACCAGTGTTTGGACCTGGGGCTCGAAGGTTTTATTGTCAAATATCGGCACGGCCAGCTTGTGCATGCCTTTCATAAACGAGGGTTGGATTGGACCCACGGTATAGCCGGCGCAACCCGAGAGGAGAGCGACCACCAGGAAAATGATTGCTCGACCCATCTGGGGACTATTGTGTCGGAAGGTTGGGCTCAGTAGGTGCGACGTCTTTCTGCGGAGTAAGCGCTTGCTTCTTCTGCTGCTGCTGTGCCGGCGTTAAAGCGGGTGAGGCTGAAGGCGTTGGGGTGGGGGCAGGCGGACCCACGAAATCCGATCGCGCGGCAGTGTCGACCTGGGACTGCAACTTGCGTCGTTCCGCTACGGTCTGCCCGCTCTCAGCCGTTTCCGTCCCGATTTGCAAAGCGGAGTCGCCGAGTTTCGATCGAATCTGATCCATTCTTTCCTTTGCCCGCTGCGCTTCTTGCGAGTCGGGCTGCTGCTGCAATACCTCATTGTAATAGACGTAGGCAGCCTTGTAGTTCTTCTGTTTGTCGTAGAACCGCGCAATATTATACGAATCGTTCGACTTGCGACCCTGCAGAGTTTTCAGATTGTCCTGTGCTTGCGGCACCTTACTGCTGTTTGGGTAACGCACTAAGAAATCCTCAAATGCTTCCTGCGCTCGAACCGCGGCGGTTTGGTCGTAGCCGGTCTCGCGGCTAGCTTGAAAATAGACGTAACCAATCTGGTACATGGCATTGGCCGCGACGTCATTATTCGGATATCGGTCGACGACTTGTTGGTAGGCGTTTACCGCCGAAACGATCGACCCTTGTTTTTCCAACGACTGTCCGATTCCGTACTGCGCGAGAGGCGCGATTTTGCTGAAAGGCGCGTTCGTCACGATCTTACGGAACATTTCCTGTGCTTTGGGCATAGAGGGGAGGGTAGGAACCCCATATATATCAACCCGCTTCCCGTCTAAGTACGCTTTAGCGATGTTGTATTCGGCTTCCAGGGCCGGCTCGAATTCGTTGCTTCGCGGATATTTTTCGACCAGCCCTTGGTACTCGTTGAACGCGGCATCCAGCTTACCTTGGTGCTGGTACATGCGGCCCGAATTAAATTGAGCCGTCGCAGCGATATCAGCGCGCGGAAAACGACGAACCAGTAATCGGTAGGATGCACCCGCCCGGGCAAAGTCGTGGTCTTCTTCGTAGCGCTGAGCTAGATCGAACTGCTCTTGAGCGTTCTTCTTGATTTCGATGTCTTGAGCCTCGCTCGGAACGATTCCTTCACCTTCGCGATAAATGATGGGGGCAGGGGAACGGTTGGGCAGCAAAAACAGAAAAATCGTCAGCGGCAGGACATACCGCAGCGTGGTCTTCATAAAAGGCCGAAATTAGGCAACAGCATGAGGGACGTCAAGCCTTGGGTGGAGCGGCAATATACTATGGGGGGATCGGCCTTTGTCGAATGAAATCGGTCGGATTGGGTGGATGCCAACATTACACTAATTTGCTGCTCGATCCGCTACCCAATGAACACGCGCGCCAGGTTTGGACACCTTCGCTCCGCCGCCGCTTCGCGATGGAGCGACCTTTCTCTTGGCGGACGCGCCGAAGCTCGAAGAGCGAAGGTGGTCTGCGAGCGACGTTGCGCCCGGTTGCCATTAGTCGCGAGCGATTCTCTGTTTGGCCAAGCGTTCAGGAAGCATTTTCGTTCAATCTTGATTGCGGATGATAATCGTAAGACCAAGTTTCCGAGAGAACTTCATTGGCGGATTTCAAGTAGAGCCGCATCTCCACCGGTTCCTGTCCAACGATCGCTAAGTCAAATTGCGCACGCCAATGACCCGGCACGTTGTCAGGAACTGCTTCAGTGAAAATATAAGAGAATTCGCCCCGCGAGGCCCAAAGGACCGGCTCCGGTTTGACACCAAACGGTAACGAAGAAAGCGCGCCTCCGCGAAATTCGACCATGAATTTCCGTAACCCTTTCGGTCGCGGCTGGCCCGGTTGACCTCCATTTCCCAGTCGAGTCGCAACGCAGTAGGCGGTTGGCATTGGAAAAGGCTCGTTCGCAACCCAGTGCAGCCGGTATCGGAAGCGGTAATTTTTTCCGGCGGTTGCCGGCTCGGCCGGTACCCACATAGCAACTATGTTGTCATGAATTTCGTCATCGGTCGGGATTTCAACCAGTTGCACCGAGCCTTTTCCCCAATGTTCCAGCGGTTCCACCCAAAGGTTAGGGCGCAATTCGTAATGGACGCCGTCGAGGTAGTGGTCAAAGTCCCGATCACGTTGCATGAGGCCAAAACCCCGTGGATTCTCGTCGCTGAAAGCGGAGGCGAAAGTGGCCGCGGGATTATTCAACGGGCGCCAGATGCGTTCGCCGGCGCCGGTCCACAGGGCGAGCCCATCTGAGTCGTGTACTTCGGGCCGCCAGTCAACGGCAGTCGGTTTGATTGTTTCGGAAAACCAGTACATCGAGCTCATGGGAGCGATTCCGAAGCGACTGATATCCTTGCGAAGAAACACCGTCGCATCTACATCCATCCAAACCGCTTTAGCTCTACGCATAACGAATTGGTAGGCACCGGTGATGCTCGGACCTTCCAGCAAGGCGTAAACTGTTACCGAATCGCTATCGGGCTTCTCCGGCGCAAAGTAGAAGTCGGTGAAAATAGGGAACTCCTCCGGGCGATCAGGTACGGCTACATCGAGCGCGATGCCGCGCGCAGAGAGCCCATATTGATAGAGCTCTCCGATGGCCCGAAAGTAGGAGGCACCGAGAAATGAGGCCCAATCGTTTTTGTGCCAATCAAGTTTGGACTGATCGCCGAACTTGCTTTCTTGAAACCTGAAACCGGCGAAGCCGCTGCCCTTGGGCAAGGCGCGAGCCGGACTATCCGGTGGCATATCGAAATAGCTCTCATCATAGATGATCTCACGGGCGACAGCGCCATTGGAACCGTCTTCCAAAACATGCATCCGGACTGGCTGCCGGCTGAACTTTCCCAAATGGAAAAAGCTGACCGGAAAAGGGAACTGGCCATCGGCGAAGAGAGCATGATCCGTCTTAAAGCTGATCTTTTGTAGCGCCTCATAGTCAATCCGATCGAGGATGTCATCGCTCGGAGCCGGTACCGGAACGTATGGTCGGCTGCTGAGTTTCCGGGCTCGCTCGATCAAAGCATCGAACGAAAAATGTTCCGCCGTTGCGAGCTTCAGTCCTTCGTTGGCCAATGCTGAGCGGCGCAATCCGAAAGTGGCGATGGCGGCGGCTGTGGAGACAAGAAATCTACGACGATCGATCATTACTCTTGGGAAAGGTTCTATTTATGCCGGCGAAATCACTGATGCATGGGTTGGCCTCAGATTCTAGGTTCAGAACCTCGAATCTGGAAGGCAAACCGTTAGCGGCCAGCCGGCGATGGTCAACCGGAAAGATATGGGGGTAGCGAGGCGCTCCCTACCATTGAGGTACGCAAACGTCACAGAGGGAACCGCGATTCGGCAGCCGCAGGACGAAGTCGGGAGCCGATCCCTAGCGGAGCGATCTCCACTAGTTCTTCAAACTCGCGATATCGATCACGAAACGGTACTTCACATCTCCTTTCATCATTCTTTCATACGCTTCATTGATCTGCTGAATTGGGATGACCTCGACGTCCGACGTAATGCCGTGTTCGGCGCAGTAGTCGAGCATTTCCTGCGTCTCCTGAATACCGCCGATCACCGAACCGACGATGCTTCGCCGCTGCAACAGCAGGCTAAAAGCCGAGATCGGCGTGGGCTCTGGAGGAGCGCCAACACAGATCATCACGCCATCAGTATCGAGAGTGTTCAGGTATTTGGTGTAATCATGCGGGGCAGATACGGTGTCGACGATGAAATCAAAATGATTATTGAGGCGGTTCATCGCTTCATCGTTTGACGTCAAAGCAAAATGATCCGCGCCGAGGCGCTTCGCGTCTTTTTCTTTGGATGGAGAACCGCTTAGCATAGTCACTTCCACACCAAACGAAGCCGCGAGTTTGACCGCCATATGGCCCAAACCTCCCAAACCTAGCACCCCCACTTTATGCCCTTTCTCAACTTTCCAGTGGCGGAGGGGAGAATAGGTGGTGATCCCGGCACACAACAGCGGTGCCACGCCTTCCAAAGGCAGGTGAGGGGAAACTCTGAGAGTGTACTTTTCATCGACAACGATTTGAGTGGAGTAACCACCGTAGGTCGGGGTCTTACCATCTTTCTCATAGCCACTGTAGGTGACGATCAGACCATTTCGGCAATATTGCTCAAGACCTGCAGTGCAGTTGGGGCACTCCCGACAAGAATCGACGAAGCAGCCAACGCCGGCGAGGTCTCCCACATTGAACTTTCGCACCTGGTCGCCCACCTTCGTTACCCGGCCAACAATCTCGTGTCCTGGTACCATCGGGTAGATCGAGTTGCCCCATTCGTTGCGAACCTGATGGATATCCGAGTGGCAAACGCCACAGTACACGATCTCAATTTGAATATCGTGAGGACCGGCTTCTCGGCGATTAAGTGTGAACGGGCCCAAGCGCTCGGTGGCGCTCGGCGCAGCATAGGCTTTGGTGTTGTAAGTCATAGCATTGCTTGGTTGTGGTGTCAGTGGCTTTCAGTGAGAATTCCGTGCCGAGACGATCGGCCGGCAACTTGGTGGTCCCGAAGTCGGAGGGCGGCATTCGATTTTCACCAAACCCGAACTAACCACAGATTGACCAACCGGTCTAGTTTCCTCTTCGGGTGAATTTCTAGTTCGTGGTTAGATCCAGGAGCGAAAGTTGCCGCCGGTAGTCGTCCCGAGGGCCTGTGATCCCATTGTGCATAGAGTCCACCAGAATCTCCTGACATACGGCTGTCATTCCGCTGTTCTATTCTACCCGCGCATTCGACTGGGAAACGGACTGCGACGATCCGATGTAGCCGAGCATGAGACGAAGCATCATCTTTCAAAAGCGGCGTTGGACATATTGGTTGAAGAGCCGGAATTCAGAAGTCAGAAGCTGGTGAAGAATCTTTTCCTCTACCTACTTACTGTCGCCATCTGGTTCGACCTGGTATGCGATCACTTTACAACTTAATGGGACACCAACACAGGTCTCGGTAGCGTACCGTTTTGCGCTGGCGACGTTAATTCTATTCGTTTGGTGTGGGCTGCGTGGGATACGGCTACGCTTCTCCCGTCGGAAGCATTTCCTGTTGATGACGCTGGGGTTGACGTTGTTCTCGGTCAACTACCTCTTGTTCTATGAAGCCGAGAAACATCTGGTGTCGGGTAGCGTTGCAATCATCTTTTCGCTGCTGGTGATATTCAACATCTTGAACAACTGGCTGTTTTTTAGATCACGGCCGGATCGTCAGGTGATAGCCGGTGCTATACTTGGCTTGCTGGGAATTACTCTGACGTTTTGGCCGGATCTGCGAACGATGAACTCTGGTTCCCAAAGTATCTGGGGAATCGTGCTCAGTCTGGGCGCCACTCTCACGGCATCTTTAGGTAACTTGGTCTCAGCTCAGCTGCAAAAGGAGCGGATCCCCGTTGTGCCGGCCAACGCTTTCGGAATGCTGTACGGAACAGTGGTGCTTTTGGCTTACGCTCTGCTTTCTGGAGCGAAATTCAGTTTCGACGCGTCCGTGAGCTACATCGCATCATTGCTGTACTTGGCGTTATTTGGTTCGGTAATAGCGTTTGGCGCTTACTTGACGCTCGTTGGACGGATTGGCCCGGATCGCGCCGCTTACACCAGCGTTCTATTCCCGATCGTGGCGCTTCTTTTCTCCGCGGCATTCGAAAAATATCAGCTAACTCTCCTCAGCGCATTGGGTATTGCCTTCGTGCTGGCCGGGAACGGGTTGGTTCTTCTGCGTAAACGGCATACTAGTCCTGCGATTTGCGTTCGCGACGAGGCGAGTGTGAACGGAATAGAGGGGTAAAGTAACCGGATCCTCCTGGCTACAGTATCGACCGCCTGGCCTTTTCTCCAGATCGCGGCGCCAAACGAAAATGAGTTTTTAATGCAAATTTCGCGTGACTTCTCGTCCTGATTTACTCAATTGCCCGTCTACCTATTCGCTTGTCGGTCAGAATTAATGCGAACCACATCCTATGCTCCTCACACGTTCCGGTGCAGACCGGCGCAGTTTGGGAAAATCGTGACCGCGGTTTGGGTGGTCGCCGTGATCGCTGTGGTCGTGCGAGCGATCGCGGCCCCTCATCAAAACACCGTTTTTACCGTGTTCCGAGATGCTGGGGAAGCATGGCTGAACGGCACCGATCTTTACTCACACGTTGGGAAATATCTCTACAGCCCGCTGGCAGCGGCATTCTTCGCGCTGTTTGCTTGGATGCCCGAGTCCATCGGAGCGGCCGTTTGGCGCCTTATGATCATAGGCGTTTACCTTTCGAATTTCATTCTTTGGCTGCGCCATTTCGGCAAGGATTTGATCTCTTCGGAGTATTTTCCGTTATTCCTGCTGCTACCATTGTCGCTCGGGAACCTGAACAATGGCCAGGCAAGTCTGCTCGTAATTGGACTCCTCCTGGGCGCTTGCGTCGCAATCAAAGCGCGAAGATGGACTCTCGCTGCCTTCCTCATCGGCGCGGCAACATTTTTCAAAATCTACCCGCTGGTTATCGGATTGTTGCTCGTCGTGATTTATCCGTGGCGTTTAGGGCCTCGGCTGCTCTTGTCGCTCTGCGGCTTGTGGTTTCTATCACTCGTGTTGCAAAAGCCCCAATATGTCCTCCACCAATATCATGATTGGTTCGCTTGCCTGGGCGCAGATCAGCGTCGCGTAGCCGGAACACTTGGTACCTGGCGAGATTTTTGGCTGTTGCTCCGCATTATTCGATTGCCCATTACGGTTTCTGGCTACCTGGCGCTGCAGGCCTTGGCTGGAGCTGCGATCGCACTGTTTTGTTGGTGGGCGCGCCGTGTGGCACGCTGGGACGAGCGCGGCTTGATTTGGATGGCGTTTACGCTCGGCTCTCTCTGGATCACTCTGTTCGGTCCGGCCACCGAGCTGTCTACCTATGTGTTTCTCGCTCCATCCTTGGCCTTCGTCGGCGCGGCAACGTGGCAATCCAAACAATCTGGTGACAGGCCCGTCAATCCTCTCCGCGTTTGGTTTGCAGCGACTTATCTGTTGTTTATTGTTGCCGATGCGTTAAATGCCTGGGTTCCGGTGATTCGCCAGAACAATTATCTGCACGCACTGCAGCCGATCGCAGCGTTGTCGTTTACAGCGCTTGTTTTCGTTTGGTCTATTCAGATTGAACAGTCGCGGACTTGCGGGCGTCAGGATATTTCCATTCTTGAATGAAAACAGCCGCTTTGCTTCGCTCCCAATTCTTCTGGGTGATCATAGCTGTTTTCGCCTTTAGCGTTTATCGGTTGTGGTACTGCACCCATCTCGAATTGGTAGGAGATGAAGCATATTATTGGCTCTGGTCTCGGCACCTGGACATCTGTTATCTCGACAAAGGTCCAGTGATTGCATGGATTATCGCCGCCGGTACCGCCTTGTTTGGACAAACGGTGTTCGGCATTCGTTTCTTTGCGGTGATTCTTTCGAGTGCCACTGGGATCGGTATCTACCTATTGGCCAGGCGGCTATTCTCGGATCGCGTTGCGCTCTGGGCGCTGATCATGGCGGGGGTTGTTCCGCTTTTTGCCGTGGGCGCGATCCTGATGACCATTGATACCCCTTACGTGTTCTTCTGGACCTTTGCTGCGCTCGCTTTTTGGCGGGCCAAAGACAGAACGCGGCTAGCTCCATGGGCTCTGACTGGAGTTCTGGTTGGCCTTGGAATGTTGTCGAAATACACCGGCGCCTTTGAATTAATTTCTTTCGCGGTATTTTGCCTGGTTCATCCTCCGAGCCGGAAGCATCTTTTCCGAGGTAGCTTCTGGACGATGGTTCTGGTCGCTCTTCTTTTTCTGCTTCCGGTGCTTTATTGGAATTGGGCTAACGATTGGCCAACCAGCCGCTTTCTTTTCCACCGCGGCGCATTGGATGAGCAACCGCATATCAATCCATTGAACCCGCTGGTCTTTCTTGGCGGACAAGCTGGAGTTCTGTCTCCAGTAATTTTCGTGGGAATGATCCTGCTTATTTTCTGGCCGGGCTTAACCAAACCGGAGGAGCGTGATGAAGTTACGTATTTATTGACCCTCTTTGCTCCGCTATTCTTATTTTACCTGTTCATCAGTTTTCAACAGACCAGCCAAGCCAACTGGGCTGCAGCCGCGTATGTGAGCGGCCTGATTTTGCTGGCTTTCAAATGGAGTAAACTCGCAGCCAAATTCGCTTGGGCTAGATGGCTGGGATTGATTGGACTACTGGTTGCGCTGGCTGAGACCGGGGCGCTTCACGAAACTGCTTGGCTTCACTTACCGCCCGGCAAGGATCCGCTGGATCGTGCTCGTGGCTCGCGGGACCTAGCCGCTCAGATAGATTCCCTCGAAACGGAAACGGGCGTCCGAGTCGTTATCGCTAACAAATACATGACTGCCGCGCTGCTTTCCTTTTATTTACCCGGTCAACCGGACACTTTCATGCCAGTCTCGAGTGCTCCGTACAATCAGATCGTGCTTTGGCCAACTTATCGCCAGGTTCGACCGACGGACGACGCGCTATTCGTTTCCGATTTCGATCGGTTGCCAGCTTCGCTGAATGAAGATTTCCCAAGTATCGAGCGGGTCGGTGAATTGGTGACTCGAGAAGATGGCCGCAAGATCAAACGCTTTTATATCTTTCATTGCCGCCGAGCGCCCAGCGCTAATGGGAAAGCCTTCTGATGGTTGCTCTAACGATCAATCGAGTCGTCCGTCAGATCGCTACCCGACCGACCCAGTTGCAGGTTCTGGTTCTTACGACGATCATTTGGGCCGGAATCTACCTGCCCGGTCTCGGATCCGTGGAACTCAAGCACGAAGAGCCGCGACGCGCATTGCCCGCCCTCCATATGCTCGCCTCAGGGGACTGGTTGGTGCCGCGCGTGGGTAGTATCCCTTTTCTGCGCAAGCCGCCGATGTTGCATTGGCTCATCGCCCTCAGCTTTCTCGCAACCGGTACGAAATCCGAATGGGCGGTCCGTCTTCCTTCAGCCTTGGCAACTCTTGCTTTGGCGCTCGCTATAGGCGGGATGGGTAGTTACTGGTTGGGGCCCAATGGAGGCTTCTTCGCGGCCATTCTATTTCTTACGAATTTTGCAATCTTGGAAACAGGGCGGTTGGCCGAGTTGGAAGCCGTGTATGTTGCCTCGTCCGGGATCGGTCTTCTAACCTGGATTGCGGCTTGGTTGCGCGGAGCACAGGGGTGGGCGCTTTGGCTTTTGCCGGCGTTCTTTCTTTCGTTGGCCATGCTGACGAAGGGACCGACCCATCTTCTCTTTTTCTACGGAGTCGTCATTCCGACTCTGTTTTTCGCGAAGGATCTCCGGGCCTTAGGTCATCCCGCTCATTGGTGTGCACTCGGGCTTATTGTTGGCCTTTTTGGCGCTTGGGCGATTCCCTGTTCTTTGGCGGTGGGTGAGCACGATCCGATGGGTGTCTGGAAATTTTGGTTTTATCAAATTACTTCGCGAGCTGGCGGATCAGAAACGGGTCATTTTCATCTGGCCGCCTGGCTACTGAGCTTTCCGAATACGCTAAAGAATTTTTTACCCTGGACTCCCCTACTAATCTTTCTCTGGCCCGGCGAGCGAGCAGGCCACCCGACAGAGCCTCTCAAACCCATTGGCCACTTGGGCGGAGCCGGCGGCGATGCCGGCTCCGCCCACGAAGCGGATCACGAACAAGTGCCGGCAATCGACGAAGTGCGAAAAGACGCGTGGTTCCGAGGCGCAAGGCTCGGAATGGTGGTGACCTGCGTGCTCATGACGCTGTTGCCCAATGGCTCACCGCGCTACCTTTATCCGTTGTTCGTTGTTCCGTGTCTTTTGCTCGCGCAAGTGCTTATCCGACCGGTAGACACGTGCCCCCGGTTACGCACAAGGCTTCGTCGCGGCCAATCGAATAGCGTTTGGAAGGTTCCGATGCTAGGGACCGCTGTACCTTTAGCGACGGCGGCCGGCGCGTCCGCTCCAGTCGGTGAGAGAATCCTGAAGGTATGGAGAGTAGCCAATCGTTTCCTGCTGGTTCTCGTCGGGGCAGTAATCTTGTCGGCGCCATTCTTTGCGAGAGTGAATTTCGCAGGCGGGATTGGGCTCTGCGCTTGCGCTCTGCTTTGTTTTTTCGGTTGGGTCGCGAGTCGAGCGGATACCGATGATCCGAATTTTTCGGGCGATACCTTACGACTAGCGGTTACGACCGCGACGCTCTTCATGATCGCGATGCTGGTTTACTCGATCGCGATTGTTCCACGGGTAAATTCTTTGAGCTACGGAGCGCGAGAAGTAGCCAACTGCGTTCGAGCCAAGCTTCCTCCGGACGCGATACTCTGGGTGCATGAGAATGAATACCGGCCGTTCTGGTATTACTTAGAACCGCAAACGAGGTATTTCTTGCGAACCGACCAGATTCCTCCCGGCGCTCGTTACGTCATTTTACCAAAGGAGCTGAGCTCGAGCTTTAGACAGGACTCACGGTGGAAGAATACGCCCTTTCAGACATTGTCGGAGATCGTTGACAACGAGAAGAAGGAATTCGTGCTATTGGAGAAGCTATGAAACAGGAGGCAGGAACTGGAACTCAGGAGTCGGTAGGGCGGGTCGCTCCGCGACTGGATGAGACTGCGACCGAACCCAGTTAGGCCAGACAACGTAAGCCCGAATCCAGAACGATGGAGACTAAGCACTGCCCAGATTTCAGCGTCGTTATTCCATTCTTCAATGAAGAAGACAATGTCGACCCGGTGCTACAAGAGCTTCGCGAGGTTCTGGAAAATCAGTCACGGAGCTACGAAGTGGTGCTGGTCGATGATGGGAGCGTGGACAGCACCGCCGTCCGGCTCAGGCAGCAAATCGCGAGCTGGTCTGCCGCACGGATTCTCTGGTTGGCTCAGAACAGCGGACAAGCAGCCGCACTTTTGGCCGGAATGAGTTCCGCTCGAGGAAAGGATATCGTTCTGTTAGACGGTGATGGACAAAACGATCCACGTGATATTGAGAGGGCACTACACCTACTCGGCCAGTACCATATGGTCATGGGTCACCGTGTGAATCGGCATGATAGCTTCAAACGGAGGCTCATCTCCAACTTTGGAAATGCTGTTCGCCGTGTTTTCACCAACGACGGTGTCTCAGATGCCGGATGTGGTCTGAAGGTCTTTCGTCGAGAAGTATTGGAGGCGTTTATTCCGATCCGGACACTCTACTCTTTTATGCCGGCGCTGGCCAAAGCAGCTGGGTTCTCGATTGCTGAGATTCCGGTTAACCATCGTCCCCGTCGCTCTGGAACGCCGAAATACAATCTTCGCGTATTCCTCTGGCGCCCTGCAATCGATCTAATCGGAGTTTGGTGGTTTTCCCACCGCCGCTGTCCGCGGACCCAGATCAAAGAGATCAAAGATGCAAAAGGATAGGCGCAGCTGGCAGAAGCGCCGGGGCCACCTTCGTAAAGCTTCGGCGCGCCTAGTTTTGAGGTTAGGCATGCCCGAAAAGCGTGGCAGCGGTCCGCCAGCTCCCTAACCATTAACTTAAAGTTTCGGGGTAGAGAACCCACTCCAAAAATCCTTAAGTTAAGCCTTATGGACCGAGTTTTCGCCCTACCACTAAGGCGTATCGCAGACGCTGCACTACGAGCTAAATCTGACGTGCCGCTTTCCGGCTCCCAACCGTCGGGCGGCACCGTTTCTATTTGAGAAAATTGGTTCCTCTTTGCTCCATACCCGGATCAGCTTGCCGCAAATTGCTTCTGGAATGCCTCAGCTCGCTTCTTGAGTTCCGCGGGACTCACATCTTCGATGTGGGTGGCGATTGCCCAAAAATTACCGAAAGGATCCGTCACTGCGGCGGAGCGGTCACCATAGAACATATCTTGCGGCTCCCGCACCGAGGTTGCGCCGGACTGGATCGCCCGTTTGTAGGCGGCATCAACATCTTCCACGTACACGTAAAGAGAATTGGACTTGGCCGGCCACTCCGGCATGGCGTCGGCAAGCATGATCGCTGAATCACCGATATTGAACTCGGCGTGCATAATCTTTCCACCAGGTCCTTCCATTCGCATACGTTCTTTCGCGCCGAAAACGTCCGTCAGAAAATCAATGAGCTTCTGAGCGCCATCTACACAGAGGCTGGGAGTGATCGAGTGATAGCGATCGGGAATATACTTGGTCGTCATAGGTTTTATTGAGTTGGGAAGTTGTGCTATATGTTCAATAGAACATATATGGCCCTCCACCGATCCTTGTCAATCAGTTACTGACGGCACGGGAGCGAGAGGTAATGGCGTGCGTTGTTTCGGGACTGCTCAACAAACAGATAGCTGGAGAATTGAGTACCACCGAAAAAACCGTCAAGTTTCATCGCGGTCACATCATGCGAAAGATGCGAGCAAAATCTTTGGCTGACCTGGTTCGAATGGCCGAGCATCTCGGGAAAGAACGTTAGCAGGATCAAGGGCCCGTCACCTGGACCAAAGTCCAGTAGGATTCGATTCCTGGAGTGCTAACTTGCATTCGCATGGCAACTGCAGGTTGTGCCGTACAAAACCACTTGCTCGTGATCGTGGATGACGACCCCTCTGAACGGATCTCTACCCAGAGGCCGATCCGTTCATTCGGTTTTTTGCGTAAGCCGTTCAATGAACGGGTATTACTCAATGCAATTCAAACAGCTTTGCGGCGCGAGGCGCCCAGAGAGTGGATCGGAGCGACCTTGAATCGACTGGACGAGCTGGTTCGCTAAAAGCTGACCGAACCGTGGACGCGGAACTCAATTTCAACCCCATGAACCTAACAACCTGACTATCAGTGAAACCCGGTGATATTTATGATGCAGGAAGCCGAACTAATCGAACAACTCTCCCGTCTAAAGGTATACCGAGATTTTGAACAAGCATTCTATCAGGTAACAGAATTGTCGGTCCGATTAAGAACGCTCGGAATGTGGAACTTAGCATGTGCCCTGCTAAATCAAGAGGGCCGGTTCTCCAGCATTACGATTGTGCCGGTATGGCTCGGAGAAAACATTATCGGAGTGCTGC
Source organism: Chthoniobacterales bacterium (assembly GCA_035601575.1). Lineage (GTDB taxonomy): Bacteria > Verrucomicrobiota > Verrucomicrobiia > Chthoniobacterales > JAFAMB01 > DASTDH01. The sequence continues at coordinate 16,204 of DATNNZ010000441.1, read as the reverse complement.
AAACCGATCGAGCTGCTCTCGAAGAGCCGATGAGTCGCGAACTTGCTGACCAAAGACCGGTTGCCAACGCGCGCATGGCCAAAAACTCGCACCGACCAAGTAATGGGCATATCCCGGTTTTTTCCCGACCACGTTACGAAGCGATGGTGCATCTGTTACAAATATTTGCAGAGCAACTCTCCTTCTACGCCAATCAGATTGTAATCCGGTTGGATGAGCGCGAGCCGTATCGGGTACGACTGGCCCGCACATTCATATCCAACCATCGGACGGACGATATAGATCTAGCCGACGTAGCGCGAGCGACGCACGTAAGCACTTTTTACCTCTGCAAAATTTTCAAGAAAGCCACCGGTCTCACATTTGTCGAGTATCGGAATCGACTGAGGGTGGAATCCGCCAAAAAAATGCTCTTAAATCCGAACCTCACTGTTAGTGAAGTTGCTTACAGTGTAGGGTTCCAGTCGCTGACTCAATTCAATCGATTATTTCGGCGCGTAGTCGGGATGGCGCCTACTCGCTTTCGATGTCACCTGGCGCCAGAGAGCGCACCGAGTAGGCCGGAGAGAATCGCAGTCCTCAACTAAGCTGCCAGAACTCCAGCGCAAATGAGTAAAGTTTTGGCCAAGATTGGCAGAGCTACGTTTGGCACTTGCGAATAATTTTCTACGGATAAAGAGGGTGATTCCTTGCGACTTCACTAACGCTACGCCCAAGGAATTACTTGACCAATTCCTCAACCCTAACCTCTGGACTGTCCCAACGTGAATCCGGATGAAGATTCCACGCGGACCGAAGAAGAGTCTCGGGGCGCCACTAATCCTGATGCCACGGAAACACCCGAGGTTAGAGCGCTGAAAGCCGAGCTGGCGACCGAGAAAGATCGGTGTCTACGGCTGGCCGCTGACTTTAATAACTTCCGCAAGCGCACCGCTCAAGAAAGCGAGCGCCGTGCGGCGTCCCAAAAGCGAGCATTCATTCAGGAACTGCTGCCCGTCATTGATAATTTGGAACGCGTGCTCAGCAACGGTCCATCTGCTTCACGGGAACAACTTCTGCAAGGTGTAGACATGACGCTGCAACAGCTCAACCGGCTCCTACGCGCTCACGGAATCGAACCGGAGGAAAGCGTCGGTCGACCATTTGACCCCCACTATCACGAGGCCATCGCGTCGCGCTTCGAGCCGACTCAACCCGATCATGTCGTTCTCGAGACTTTCCAACGGGGCTATCGTCATGGAAACGAAAGTCTGCGTCCAGCAAAGGTGGTAGTAAACGATTATAGTAAGGACGAATCTTCTGATAACGCCGATGGAGAACACGTATGACCGGACACTCGATCGAACCCGATGACCGTGGCTTAGTGCTGGCCTGTCCGAAATGCGGCCAACGTAATCGCATGGTCTATGCACGAATTGGGCAAAAGTTTCGATGTGCTCAGTGCCACACTGAGCTGAGTGCGCCCGGCGAGCCGATTGAAGTGAAAAAGGAGCCTGTGTTCGAAGCTGTTACCGGTCAGTCCGAGTTGCCGGTGTTAGTCGATTTCTGGGCGCCCTGGTGCGGGCCATGCAAAATGGTCGCTCCCGAAGTGGCTAAAGTTGCGTCCGAAGGACCGGGCCGGTGGCTGGTGGTAAAGGTGAACACGGAAGAATTGCCTGGCTTAGCGCAACGACTTCGAATTAATGCGATTCCTCTCATGGCGGTGTTCAAAGCTGGACGTGAATTGGCGAGGAAAGCCGGTGCGATGCCGGCTCCGGCGATTCGACAGTTTGTCGAACAAGCCGGTCAAGCGGCATCCAAATAAGGCTTTCCTTGTCTGTTCGGAGCCGGCCCGACCCTTCCTCCTTTCGTCATCCTGACTAGCGCGGACAGGTCGGACCGTCTCGGGCGCCGATTTTAAACTTTAACGGCTGCCACCAGCTATCGCTTTCTGATACTCCTCCATCGCGCCCGGCATGAGGTTCTCGAGCTGGCTGATCCGAGTCGAATCGGCGGGGTGTGTAGACATTAATTCAGGCGGTTGTTGACCGTTCTTTGTCTCCATCATCCGCCTCCAAAAAGCCAACGCCTCATGAGGATCGTAACCCGCTCGCGCCATATACTTGAGCCCGACCTGATCGGCTTCGAGTTCGTGTTGCCGGCTAAAGGGCAACAATATACCATATTGCGCACCCGCGCCGAGCAGCCCGAGCACCTGGCGGCGGGTGCCATCGTCTAGATCGGCAATTGAGCCTTGGACGCCCGGTTTTGTTGCAATATTCGCTGAGCCCCGTGCCGGGAAGTGGCATGCGCGATTTCGTGTCCGAGTACAGTCGCAAGGCCCGCCTCATTTTGGGTCACGGGTAAGATTCCCGTGTAGACGACGATCTCTCCTCCAGGCAAGCAAAACGCGTTTTGTTGATCGCTCTGCACCAACGCGACTTTCCATTGGAAGCTTCTGGCGCTCTCATCAACAACCCCGATCAGACGGCGCGCTACCTTAAGGACGAGATCATACTCCGGGCCGGATTGAATTGTTTGCGATTGGGACAAGACCTGCTGAAAGCTTTGCAACCCGAGCGTCTGCTCTTGCGATTCAGACAGTCCGACCTTGGACTTACGACCGGTCTCCGGATTGATGAATGTGGGCGACGAAAAGTAGAACCACGCGATCGCACCAATCGCGAGCACGATTGGGAGCAGACGAATCCGACGATTCATAGCGAAGAAGTCTCTATTTTCCGCCCACGGTGGACCTGCATATAGTTTGCTTTCGTGCAGAGCACAAAGGCGTCCACGGTTCTTAACCCGAGTCTTCTCTTCCGGTTAACGTGGGATCACATGAAAGTGATTAGCGTTTACGCAATGCTAATTCGAATAAGGCGGCTAGTCGGCTCGGTGGCTGGCTTTGTGGCGTTTCGATAACCTTGCAACGGCGATCCTCGTTCCGTGGGCCCGCCCGCAATTCGCTCCAATTCTGCTGCCTTTTTTGGAGAGAACAGTTTGAAACAGTTTGTTTTAATTCATTTATGAAACAGGCTCTTAAATGGGCGTGGAGCGCCTGTTTAAGAGCTTTCTAGCCCGCAATGGGCGCGTCAATTCTCGTGGTGTGTGATTTTTGCGGGCTAGTAGAGATGGATCTTCTCGACATCATGGCAAAAAGAGCGCATCGGACGCCAAGAACCGGTGAGCGAAACGGAATAGTCCGGCGACACTTGGAAATGGCACGGCGGCCAATTCCGGATTGGTCGCGGATGCCTCCGACGCCAGCAATATGCGGAATATGGAGTAACTCCGAAGGACGGTTGAAAATGACCAGTGCCATTTGCACGATTTTAATTGGCGGATAACCATGAAGCGAGAACCAGAGATCAATCTTCCGATCAAAAAACCGGCTAAAGTAGATCAGCCTGAACCGCGGTGGCGTTGGACCATCGTCTATTTCCTTATTTCGCTGCTGATTCTCTGGGGTTGGCAAGACCTCTTCTATCAGTTGTCGGTTCGCACGATTCCTTATAGCGAATTCAAGGCCTATCTTGCTCGCCATGAGGTTGTCACCGCCCTCGTCAAACAAGACGAAATCGATGGTCGGATCGTACCTTCGGCAGCAAGCGAGTCGAAAAACCAGGCGCCAGCGGCGAGTCCAACGGCTTCTTCCAACAACGAAAATCAAAAATCCGGTCCCAATCCGACCGTCGCTCCTGAGAACGAGGGCCGACGATCGCCGGCGGAAACTCAACCGTTCCTCTTCCGGACCGAGCGCGTCGAGGATCCCGACCTGGTAAAAGAGCTTCAAGCCGCTCATGTCGAATACGCTGCAGCCCGACCGGGAATTATTTCGCAGCTATTGCTTGGATGGGTCTTACCGATTGTGTTTATGGTCGCTATTTGGACCTTCTTAATGCGTCGACTTAACCCCTCGGGCGAATCCATCTTTTCGATTGGCAAGAGCCGGGCGAAGCTCATCGCTGACCCGGACACGGGGGTTACATTTAACGATGTCGCCGGCGCTGAGGAAGCGAAGTTTGAGCTGAAGGAGGTTGTTGATTTTCTCAAGAACCCTAAGCAGTACGAGGATTTGGGTGCGCACATCCCAAAAGGAGTGCTATTGGTTGGCCCGCCCGGAACTGGCAAAACGCTGTTGGCGCGTGCGGTAGCCGGCGAGGCGAAAGTGCCTTTTTTTTCGATCAGCGGTAGCGATTTCGTAGAAATGTTTGTGGGAGTAGGCGCCGCCCGTGTGCGCGATCTGTTCAAGCAAGCCAAGCAACATGCGCCCTGCATCATATTCATCGACGAACTTGACGCTATTGGTCGACAGCGAGGCGTCCATGTGGGTGCGGTCAACGACGAGCGGGAACAGACTCTCAATGCTTTGTTGGTCGAGTTGGATGGCTTCGAGCCCAATGCCGGCGTTATCATTCTCGCCGCCACCAATCGTCCGGAGGTCCTCGACCGGGCTCTGCTACGCCCGGGGCGCTTTGATCGCCAAGTCGTGGTGGACGCACCTGACCTCGATGGCCGCGAGGCCATTCTCAAAGTACACTCCCGGAACAAGCACCTCGCTGCTGATGTCGATTTGCGGCGTATCGCTGCCGCTACCGCCGGACTCTCTGGCGCCGATTTGGCAAACCTGCTGAACGAAGCTGCCTTGCTCGCTGCGCGGCGGCACGCGACAGAAATAACGCAACGCGATTTGGAAGATTCGATCGAGAAAGTTGTGGCTGGACCTGAGCGCAGGAGCCGCCGCCTCGGCGAGGAAGAGAAGCGTCGGGTCGCCTACCATGAAGTCGGTCATGCATTAATCGCCGCCTACAGCGTTCATGCTGATCCCGTACACAAAATTAGCATTGTGCCACGGGGAAGAGGAGCGCTTGGCTATACGATGCAATTGCCATCCGAAGATCAATTCCTGATGACGCGCAGCGAGTTATTGGATCGTATTCGCGGCCTGCTTGGCGGACGCGCCGCAGAGGAAGTCGTTTTTGCCGAGGTCAGCACGGGAGCCCAAAACGATCTGGAACGTGCCACCGCACTCGCTCGTCAAATGGTCGCGCTATATGGGATGAGTGAGCGCCTGGGGTTGGCCAATAATGTCCAGCGCCAGCCAACGTTTCTCCACGGTCAGGAGTTTCAATTCCAACGCGACTGCAGCGAAGCCACCGCCCGGGAAATCGATGAGGAAGTCAAGAAATTGCTCGACCTGGCCTACGAACAAGCCAGAGAAACATTATCTGCACATCGCGATCAACTCGAGCATGTGGCGGCCGAATTGCTCAAGACCGAGTCCATAGACGGACCAACATTTTATCGACTGGTAGGCAGGGAGGTGCCGGCTTTCGGAGAGTCCGGAAGCTTAGCCGCCGTCGCCTCTCAGTCGAAAGAAAAAGTTGGGCCGGCCAAGGGTTGAGTTTCTCGGGGCGAATTGTCCTCCAGTCTCTGGCCGACCCAACGATAGATGGTCATTTCGAAGGAGAGAATGAACAATGTTCGGCGATTCTTCTAATTCACCCGATACCGCGCTGCAACCGTTCGAACCCGACGCTAGTAGCGTATACCCAATCGAGACGGTGGCGACTCTCGTACAAATGCCGCGTCGTCACATTGTTGTTTATTTCAAATACGGACTGGTGTCGCCGGTGATAGATCCTACCTGCGGCGGTTGGTGGTTTGATGATGAGGCAATTCGGGGGATGCTCCGGGTCTGCCGGAATCCAGCCATCGCAAGGAATAATTTGCCATCCAAGAGATCGAACTTGAAGCCGCCTTCATAAAGATCGCTCGCGTTGCGGAAGTCTGGATTGTCAAACTTATTATCGTTTCCGATGCCGTACCCGCCACCCTGTCCGTCAGTGGTCGAAGTACTGTAGTCGTAGGTAAGATATGCAGTTAACCAAGAGAAGGGTTGATAGGTCAGATTACCGTTCAGGTTGATAGGTCAGATTACCGTTCAGGTTGATCAATCCCTGGGTCGTATTCGCGGTGACCGGATCGAAACTCGGCGGATGAACCGGATCATTAAAGTCGACGTGCAACAGGTCTCCGCGAATGCCAAAGAAAAAAGACAGCTGTCTGGTGAGACTAACTCGATCTTCAAGGAACGCCGCCCAATCGTATGCCCAAGTGTCGTTGGTCTCGCCGTTTCCAGTATTGATTATCGCACCGGATGGACTGACGTAAGTGCCGCCGGGAGTGCCGTAGTAGCCGCTCGCTCCTGGAATCGGATAGGAAGGATTCTTTCCACCAATGACTCGGGCGAGGGGTAGGCCGATCAGGCGGGGATCTCGCGTTAAATCGTAGAGATTATTGTAGCTGTGCGCGATATCACTTGCAGAAAAGACGTGTTGGTAACGAAAATCAAAGCCAACATTCAGCATATTGGCAATCGACCAACCGGATGTTTCGCTGGGTATTGTTTCGTTTTCTGATTTTCCCTCCCTATCGAGAAGTGAGCCTCGGATTTTGGGTGACAGGTTCGTGACCGGCAGATCTGAGTTCACGTGAAGTTCCAGCCGATTTTCCAGAACATAGCTGGGCTCTACTACAGCGGAGTAGCGAAGGGCGCCAAATTGTCGGCGACTCAAATAAGCGAAGAAAGTAATGTTCACGATCTGGATGTCGTCATTTATATTTAATCGCTGAATGACCTGGGCAAAATCGGTTTTGGCGTAGGAGCTGTCATTCGGATTTACAATTACGTCAGCGCGGTCGATCTGCGTCCTCCCCGTAGCAACGACGACCCCTCTGGTTTGTGGGATCGTGGTAGGAACCAGGTTGCTAGCCGGATAGTTGGCGCCGATTGGCGTCCCAGTTGGATTCACGAATTGCTCGATACCGATGATATAAGTACCGTTGTCGATCAGTGCTTGGGTTGGGCGGTTGATTCCTCGATTAAGCTGGTAGTTTGTCTCGTAGAAGGAGTTCAGAATTTTTAGTTCGTAGTTCGGACTCGGTGTCCATTTCAAGACCGCATAAATGGCCTGAGACTGAGTGAAGACGTTTCGATAATAGCTCCCGGATTCTTCCCCGGAATAGCTAATTCGGAAGGCGAGTTTCTCGGGTACGATCGGAGCACCAAGGTCGACGGTATAACGGTTCAGGTCGTACTCGCCGAACGTGGCGTCGATTTCGGCATGAAAACGGTCGGAGTACGGCTGTTTGGCGATCAAATCTATAAAGCCGCCAACATTCTGGCTCGCACCATAGACAGCCGGTGCCGGTCCTTTCACGATATTGACACTTTCCACCGCGTTGAAATCAATGGGCGCCCCAACGCCTTCACTCGTAAGTCCGATGCGCATTCCATTAAAGAAAGTGTCCGCTACCTGGCCACGAATGTAAGTACTCGATGGATTTCTATTGAAGTAAGGAGTGTAAGTGTCGGCCGAAATCCGAGCGAGATCGCGCGCAGTTCGGACGTTGGCATTTTCCAGCTCCTCCTTAGTAATCACGCTGATGGAACGAGGAACCTCATTGACCGGTAGATCAAACCCAAGCACATCGGAAAGGTCGGTCGCGTTCGGTAAGACATTATGCTCTGGAGCGATCCCCTGGACTATGATCCGGCGCAGCGAGTCGCTGCGCTTGGGTCATCCTGAGCGAAGACCGAAGGGCCGACCGCAAAGAGGCAGGCAAATACGATGGCTCCTTTTAATGGGTCAAGGATCAGGCTCCGACCGACAATCTTCACTTCTTCGCACGGGCGCGGCAGCTTCCTCAGAAAAGAGATAGCGAAAAATTCATTTAAGCGCACAAGACCTCCTTGATAGTGCATTTTGGGACCGTTTTTCCTGGAGAGAGGCTGGAGACTAAGTTGAGAGGGGAAACGCTCTCAATCCTGTAAAAGTGACAAATTCGTCACTTTCCGGAGGGATCAGCTCAACCTACCAACGAAGTGGCACGGCAGGCGAATGGGAGGTTGATACTCCAACCTCAAGAAATCGGCCGGCGTTTGATCAAAAACGGGTCGAGAGCTTTCTCAACGCGTCGGCGCGCCTCGCCTGCTGATCCCGAGGATCCGAGCACAGGCGCTTAGTAAAAATTGCTACTAACTACTGGCTTTGGGCCAGCGCTACGGTGTAGGTCCTGGCTTTCCCGGAGAGGCAAATTACTCCATCCTGATTCTGTACCGTCGTAGCGATAGTGCAGATCGGTTTATCATCACGGACACTGGTAATCTCCACGCGGCCAGTGATGGAGTCGCCAACATAGACCGCTTTCACAAACTTCCATTCCACGCTCAGAAAGACTGTGCCCGGACCAGGGAGATCCTCGGCAACAATGGCATTGAGTAAGCCCGAGGTAACACCGCCCTGAACAATCAACCCGCCGAATATCGATCGGCGGGCAGCTTCCGCGTCGAAATGGATCGGATTCCGGTCGCCCGTGATTTGAGCGAACAACTCAATATCTCGTTCGTCTACTCGCTTGGTCCGCTCCGCCGAGGCACTGGCCTCGGGCTTGCCGCGAATGGTTCCAATCCACCCGTTTGGTTTCATATCTTCATAATTCTTCGTTAGCGACGGGGTTTGAGCAATGGACTGTCGAAGTGTGGGACCCGGTAGCGGCGACCGTCCCATTGGGTGTGTGGTTTCGCGCGATCATGGAACTCACGCGGAGCCGCCCGCCTGAGGCCGCTACAAAGCGCAGTCGCCATCGCCCGCATTGCTCTATTCTAACTTCTAGCTTCTGATCAGCCAGCGCGTCGAGCACCCGCTCATTCAATGTGTGAAACTCTGCATCCTGCCGCACTCGTGGACGACGTGCATATCGATCCGAAATTGCCGAATAATGTGTCTCGGGCGGCTCTCGACGACAGTGATTAACTAATTCCTATCGACAATTAGGGTATTGACCGGTCGATGGATTTATTCTAAAGCCTACTATGCCAGTAGGCATACCCTCCCACAACGCCGCTCCGCTGACCTCCGCCAGCCCCCATCGCTCCTTCCTCCAGCGTCTGACCTCCTTTTTTGTTCGACTCTTCGAGTGCTATACGCCCGATCCCTATATTCTCGCCGTCGGGTTGACCATCCTGACTGGCGTGTTAGCGGCACTGTTCGCACCCAAAGGATCGCTCCCGATCATTTTGACGGGCTGGTACGCTGGCTTGTTTAGTATTCTAGCATTCGCATTCCAGGTGTTGCTGATTTTGGTGGCAGGTTATGCGCTCTCCACGTCTCGGCCGGTTCGATCGCTATTGATTTGGCTCGCATCCTTCGGATCCACACCCCGGCGCGCGATCGTGGTGACAATCGTAACGGTGTTCATCGCCTCGTTTTTGAATTGGGGATTCGGTCTGGTCGTAGCGGGTTTGCTTACGCGCGAGATTGCCAAGCGAATCCGGATCGACTTTGGATGGCTGGTAGGAGCCGGTTATTCCGGGTGGATGATTTTTTCGAGCGGGTTCTCCAGTTCGATTGCGCTGTCGCAAGCCACTCCCGGATCAAGTTTGAATATTGTGCAGAAAGTTACCGGCCAGGTCCTGCCCCTGGAATCGATGCTCTTTACGCCGCTGAATCTGGTAACAACTTTCGTTTTGTTCGTCGCCCTGCCTCTCCTTTACTGCGCAATTCAACCTGGTGACGACGACGTACAGATTGCCAATTTGAAAGAGTCGGCTGCTCCAACGGAGGCGAGTCCAGAGGAAACGAGGGAACCACGAACCCTGGCGCGAAAGCTTGAAGAAGCTTGGATCTTGAACGTGATCCTTGTGGTCGCTGGTATTGCAGCCCTCGGATTAGTTTGGCGTCAAAACGGGTTCTCGCTGGATCTCAATTCAGTAATCTTTCTCTTTCTGATGGCCGGATTGCTCTTGCACTGGCGACCAATTGCTTATGTCAAAGCGATTAATGACGCAGCGCGAATCACCGGTCCATTGATACTCCAATATCCGATCTATGGAGGCATCATGGGCATCATGACGAGCACTGGTTTAGCCGATGTCCTGGCTAAAGGATTTATTCAGTTTGCCAATGCCCACACCTTGCCGTTTTGGAATTTTATTGCATCGTTGATGATCAGCCTGTTTGTGCCGAGCGCGGGCGGTCATTGGGCGGTGCAGGGGCCATTTGCCGTACCTGCGGCGGTTGGACTCCATGCCTCGCAAGCCGCCACCGCAATGGGAGTCGCCTACGGGGAACAGGTCGCCGATATGATTCAACCGTTCTGGGCCCTGCCGGTAGTCGCTGTCGCCGGAATCAGTATCCGCCGAGTGATGGGATTCACCGTGATGAGCTTTATTCTGGGCGTCGCACTGTTTGGTGCTGCATTATTGATCTTCGCCTAAGTGTGAACTGCGTATATTAGCGGTCGCGTGATCGCACGAAATTCAAAAGCATAAAGTAACATGGCGGAAGCGCATCGAATCAAAAGCGAGCAGGAAGCACTGGAAGCTGCTCGGCGCATTGCCGAACAGATTCGGCCCGACTCTGGAGCCCGGGATAAAGAGCGGCGGCTACCGTTCGAAGAGATTGAATGGTTTTCGCAAAGCGGCCTCTGGGGGATCACCGTGCCGAAAGAATATGGAGGTGCCGGCGTATCCACCGCGATCTTTGCTGAGGTGGTCGCGATCGTTTCCGAAGCAGATGCTTCTATCGGACAAATTCCGCAAAATCATTATGCCAACGTCGAAGAGATTCGACTGGTAGGTACGGAGGCGCAGAAGGCATTTTTCTTCGATCGCATTCTCAAGGGAGATCGCCTGGGAAATGCGGCGGTTGAGCGCTCCGGCAAGACCGTTTTAGAAAACCAGACGAAACTTGTGCCGGACGGAGACGGTTATCGCCTCACTGGAGAGAAATTCTATTCGACCGGCGCTCTTTTTGCCCATTGGGTCCCGGTTCGCGTGACCGACTCAGATGGAAACAGAGTAGTAGCAATCGTCAGCCGCCGAAGCGAAGGGCTGACCGTGATCGATGATTGGTCGAGCTTTGGACAGCGAACCACGGCCAGCGGCACAGTCATTCTTAAGGATGTTCGGGTTAACCAAGACCAGATTCTGCCTTCCTATGAGGCCTATCGAAAGCCGACCACCCGCGGCCCATTTTCCCAAATCATTCACCTGGCCATCGACATCGGAATCGCGCGAGCGGCAATCAACGAGACGGTTCAGATTATCAAGACTCGATCGCGACCTTGGATTGATGCGAACGTGGAGCGCGCTAGCGATGACCCTCTTACCATCTATCAGGTCGGGGAGCTGCACTATCAGCTACATGCTGCTGAAGCACTGATGGAAAGAGCTTCGCTGAAGGTTGATCGAGCCGCTGGCGCGCTGGACGAGCCGACGGTGACCGCGGCAGCGCTCGCGGTAGCAGAGGCAAAAATCGGGGCGACCGACATCGCGATTCTGGCGACGAACAAGCTATTCGAATTGGCTGGAACACAATCCACTTTGGCGAAGTACCAGCTAGATCGCCATTGGCGGAATGCGCGGGTTCACACCTTGCATGATCCGGTCCGCTGGAAGTATCATGCGATTGGAAATTTCCATTTGAATCAGATTCCGCCGCCCCGTCATGCCTGGCTATGAGCAAGGAAATCCGATTCAACGCTTTCGCGATGAATTGTGTAGGGCACCAGGCGCCCGGACTGTGGCGTCACCCGCGAGATCGTTCCGACCGGTATATCGATCTGAATTACTGGACTGATTTGGCTCGCCTGCTGGAGCGTGGCAAATTTGACGGACTGTTTCTCGCCGATGTTCTCGGTCCATACGACGTCTATCAAGGCACTGCCGATGCGGCGGTTCACAGCGGGATCCAGATTCCGGTGAACGATCCGCTCCTGTTGGTATCAGGAATGGCGACCGTTACCGAGCATCTGGGATTTGGGGTAACTTGCGCGCTTACCTATGAGCATCCTTATCCGTTCGCGCGGAGAGCTTCGACACTCGATCATCTGACCAAGGGCCGATTCGCGTGGAACATTGTTTCTGGATATTTGGATAGTGCTGCTCGCAACTTCGGTTTCGATCAGCAGACGCGGCATGATGACCGGTACGACTTGGCCGAAGAATACATGGAGGTCTGCTATAAGCTTTGGGAACAGAGCTGGCAGCATGATGCGGTGAGGCGGGACCGGAAAAGCGGATTGTTCGCTGATCCCGCCAAGGTGCATGGCATCAATCACACTGGTAAATATTTTAAGGTACCAGGTTTTAATCTGAGTGAACCTTCGCTGCAGCGGACCCCTGTTCTGTATCAGGCTGGTGCGTCGCGCCGCGGAAGAGACTTTGCGGCGAAGCATGCTGAATGTGTTTTCGTGTCAGGTCCATCCGCGAGCATATTAAAAAAATATGTGCAAGACTTGCGGCAACGAGCGGCAGAGTTCGGCAGAGGGCAGATTCTCGTTTTTGCCATGTTCACCATCATCGTGGAGCCTACGGAAAACAGAGCGCTAGAGAAGCTCCATGAATATCGATCGTACATCGATCACGAAGGCGCCTTAGCCTTGATGTCCGGATGGACCGGTGTCGATCTGAGCACATATAATCTGGACGAGGAGTTGCGCCCGACAAAAACCGACGCGGGCCAATCCGCTCTCGAAACCTTTACAGTGGGCGAGCCCAATCGTCGCTGGAAGATTCGAGAGATTGCCGAGTTTGTCGGTCTCGGCGGGCGCGGCCCGGTAGTCGTCGGAGCGCCTCAACAGGTCGCCGATCAACTCGAACAATGGGTATCAGAGACCGATGTGGATGGTTTCAATCTAACATACGCGGTGATGCCGGAGACTTACGAAAATATTATCGATCTGTTGGTTCCTGAGCTCCAACGTCGCGGTGTTTACAAGAAGGAATATCGATCTGGTACGCTCCGAGAAAAGCTGTTCGGCCAAGGACCGCATCTTCCGGAGACGCATCCCGGGCGGCGGGCGAGGGCGTAAGGGCGTAAGGGCGTAAGGGCGTAAGGGCGAGCCGATTTCGTTTTCAGCGGCGAAGCCGAGATTCAAGATAGCCCAGGGCGAGGCCCGAGGAATCGGATACCCCAGCGGTCGCGCACTGAAGGTGCGTCTCAACCTAACCTTAATCCCAGACATACCGTTCATCGAACACCACGCGCTAGCCCGCTTTTTGCACCAGAAATTCCTCTTCGAATGTCACCGTTCGGCAAACAACGGCTCTCGATTCTTGGTCGAGAAGATTAGATGAGTAAGGATATTTGCCAGCGACTGCGACATATTATAATAACATTATTAATATATGTTCTTTTCACGCCCTTTCAGGGCTGATCACCGGTTTTATTACAGTTCCTAGGGCGTAGTCCCGGGCTTCGCCCACGGGCTATCTTGAAGCTCGGCTTCGCCGCTGAAAACGAAGCCCTTACGCCGACACACCGACACGCCGACACGCCCTTACCTCTCCGGCTTCAAATCTCCAAATGGGCCCACGTAAGATGCGGCCGTTGGTTTCGGCAAATGGTCGACCGGGAGGAGCGGGAAGAGAAGCTCGGCCACTCGGTATGCCTCTTCCAGATGAGGGTATCCCGAAAGGATGAAAGTATCGATGCCGAGAGCGGCGTACTCTTTCAGTCTCGCTGCGACTGTTTCCGGATCTCCAACCAGCGCGGTGCCCGCTCCGCCGCGAACCAAACCGACCCCGGCCCAGAGATTCGGACTAATCTCCAGTCGATCGCGTTGGCCGCCGTGGAGTTGGGACATCCTTTTTTGGCCCTCGGAATCAAAACGCGCAAACGTCTTCTGCGCGGCCGCGATACTTTCGTCAGAAACGTAGCGCAAAAGATCGTCGGCATCTTCCCACGCCTGCTTTTCCGTGTCGCGCACAATGATATGTACCCTCAGACCGAAACGGAGCGATCGTCCGAAGGATGAAGCCGCTTTTCTGACTGAATCGATTTTCGCCGCGACATCGGCAGGCGGTTCTCCCCAAGTGAGATAAACATCAACATGCTGTGCGGCGATCTGCTGGCCGATCGGAGATGACCCTCCGAACCAGAGTTCCGGATAAGGTTTCTGAATGCCGGGCCGGAAAAGTTTGGCGTCCTGGACCTGCAGGTAGTCGCCGGTGAAGTCGACTGATTCTCCATTCAGCACACGTCGAAAAATATGAAGAAACTCACCGGTTAACTCATACCGCTGATCGTGTTTGAGACGGAGACCATCACCGGCTAGTTCGATCGGATCACCGCCTGCAACCACATTGATCAACAACCGTCCATTCGAGATTTGGTCAAATGTTGCTACCATCCGCGCGGTGATTGTTGGCGTCATGAGCCCTGGCCTGACCGCAACCAGAAATCGCATTCTCTGCGTTGCCGGAATCAATGCGGTCGCCACGATCCAAGAGTCATCGCAGGTGCGTCCCGTCGGAAGCAATGCGCCGTAATATCCTAGCGAATCAACGGCCTCAGCGATCTGACGGAGATAAGCATAGTTGGTTTCCCGCGCGCCACGAACCGAGCCAAGGTAGCGACCGTCGCCAAAGGTAGGAATAAACCAGAGCAGATTCATTGAGCGCGCTCGGTTGCAGCCATCTGAGGAAGACGAAGGATAGCGTCAGCAACGTGGACCTGTTTAGGAATCAATTTAAGCGAAAAAAAGGTGTCGGCGATCGCTTGCTGGTCGGAAGCGACTTGATCGTTGATCGGCTGGAATCCCCACGATTGGCGCCGGATCACTGGATTGAGCACTTCTTCACTCATGCCTAGTTGCGGCGCGAGATAGCGGACGATTTCATCTGGCTTGGTTTTCGTCCACGTGGCGCATCGATCAATCGCTTCGCCCAGCGATAGCAAAACGTCTTCATGTGCCTGCGCAAAATTTCGATCTGCCAGAAAGAATTCGCGATTAGCGATGACATTCTCACCATCTTGCAGGACTTTCGCCCCCGTTTTCGCGATCGCAGCCGTCAGGAACGGATCCCAGATCGCCCATGCATCGACGCTGCCACCTTCAAAAGCAGCCCAGGCATCGGAAGGCGGCAAATAACTGGGAGTGATATCGTCGAGTTTCAATCCATTTTTTTCTAAGACCTTCACTAAGAAGAAGTGGACGTTGGATCCCTTGTTCAGGGCGATACGTTTGCCGCGAAGATCTTGAATGCTCTTGATCGAAGAATCCTTCCGTACTAGCACGGCTTCGCCCGTAGGGTAGGGAGGTTGGTTGCCGAAATAGACAAAATTTACGCCGGCAGCCTGTGCGAAAACCGGCGGCGCCTCACCAGCGTTTCCGAAATCGATGCTGCCGGCATTCAGTGCTTCCATCAGTTGCGGCCCAGCCGTGAAAAGAATCCAAGTAACCTTCACTCCTTTGTCAGTCAACGATTTCTCAAAACCGCCCTCCGCCTTGACCACATTAAGGGTGCCGTATTTCTGGTAGCCGATGCGGACGGCTGAAAGTTGGCTGCTCTCGCCGTAGGCCGCAGCAGCCAGGTAGATCACCGCCAACAGAACTAGAACCGCGGATTTGCAAATTTGGGTCACAGATTTCACCTATTTACGCACATTGAAAAGTCAATTGAGGAGAACCGCGAATGGGCACTAATGGACGCGAATCGAATCGGTTATTCGTGTCAATTTGCGTCCATTAGTGGTTAGAAAAATCGTCGCAGTAAAACAAGGTTTTGGCGAAACGACGCGAGTAAGACCTCTTTATTCGCTTCTATTCGCGCGCATTCGTGGTTCTTTCTTTGTTGGGCTTTGCGGTTAAATCTCATGCTGCCACGGCCTGGTCGAACGCTTGCTTCCGGATAGTACCACCCGGATGTTCTTCGGGCAGCTTGGGACCATTGCTGAACAGTTTCTCGCGCAGCGTTCCTGGTTGATACCGTTTCTTGTATCGGCCGCGTTTTTGCAGCTCGGGGACGACCAACTCAGTAAAATCCTGGAAAGACTCGGGGGTCACTGCATAGGCCAGATTGAAGCCGTCGACGTCGGTTTCTTCCACCCATTCTTCCAACGCATTCGCGACCTGTTCCGTCGATCCGACGACCACCGGACCCAATCCGCCGATCCCAACCCAATTCGCAACTTCTTCAACGGTCCAGATCTTGGTCGGATCCGAAATTGTCAATGACTCGGTTGCAGATTGGACCGCGTCGTTCTCAATGTACTCCAGGCGTTGATCCCTTTGGTATTGACCGAAATCAATGCCGGTCCAACCCGAGACCAAGGCGAGCGCGCCATCATAGCTCATATACCAGCGGTATTCTTCATACTTGCGTTTTGCTTCCGCTTCGGTCGGAGCCACAATTACCGTGAAAAGATTAAAG
>DATNNZ010000440.1:0-5819 GCA_035601575.1 Chthoniobacterales bacterium | reverse complement strand
AACCTCCTATTTCGATCTGACTGAAGACGTCGAAACCAGCAACTACGTTCGTGGTCTGAGCAAGGAGAGCCCTGCCACATTCATGCCGCAGTGTGGTTTGGCTCCCGGCGCAATCAATATTATTGCCAGCGGAATAGCTAATTCCTTTAAGACGATTCGCTCGGTTGAAATGCGAGTCGGCGCATTGCCGCTATCGGCCAGCAATCAGATGAAGTATTACCTGAGCTGGAGCACAGCCGGGCTGATCAACGAGTATTGTCATTTCGGGGAAGCCCTAACCCAAGGCCGACGACTCCTCACATCTCCACTCGATGGGGTAGAACGTCTCACCATCGACGGGGTTGAGTACGAAGCTTTTAACACATCGGGGGGCGCAGCAACGATGTGCGAGACTTTCGAAGGTAGCGTTCCCGAATTGAATTATAAAACCCTCCGTTATCCTGGCCATCGTGACCTAATGAAATTTCTTCTATTCGATCTCAATCTGAGTCAAAAGCAGGAAGTTTTGACTCAGATATTCGACCAAGAAGTTCCGCTCGCGTTTAATGATGTGGTGGTGGTGTACGTCAATTCGGTCGGGTCGGACGGCGGTAATTTGTTGCAACGCAGTTTTGTGAGAAAGATCTATTCCGGCACGATCAGCGGACATCCACTCTCGGCGATCCAATTATCCACTGCGGCCGGCCTGGTTGCTGCGCTCGAGTTGTTTGCGAAGAAGCAATTGCCCGCCGGCTTTGTTCGCCAGGAATCAATCAGTCTGACCCAGTTTTTCGAAACCCAATGGGGTGGCCGAGTGTACGGACAGGCGGAAACTGTGGTCCCAAAGTTCACCGTAAAAACGTGAGATGCGAATGCGGAATGCGGAACGCGGAATGTGAGACCAGGGTCTATTCGGCGTTCCGCATTTGAATATTCACATTTCCGCGATTCGCATTCCGCAATTACTCCCGGCTAACCGTTAACCGCTAACCGCCATGACCTCTACCGACGTTCAAGCTGTGCGTGCCGAGCTTTTTGCGCGATTGCAACTCCGGGAAGAAGAGAGCGGAGTTTTCAGTGGGAATTGGTCAGGAAACGGTCCGCTCCTAAAAAAACATACTCCAATCGACGGTTCCTTTTTGGGATCGGTGCGACAGGCAAGTCCCGAAGATTACGATCAGGCTGCCAAGGATGCGCAGCGCGCATTCGAGAAGTGGCGTTTGGTTCCTGGGCCTCGTCGCGGCGAGTTAATCCGCCGGCTTGGTGCAAAGTTGCGTGAATTGAAGCCGTTCCTGGGACGCTTGGTTTCGCTGGAGGCCGGCAAGATTATCGCGGAAGGCGAGGGAGAAGTTCAAGAAATGATCGATATCTGCGATTTCGCCAACGGTCTCTCACGCCAACTGCACGGTCTAACCATCGCCTCCGAACGACCCGGTCACCGGATGTTCGAGCAATGGCAACCACTTGGTATCGTCGGGGTGATTTCGGCATTTAACTTTCCGGTTGCGGTCTGGTCGTGGAACGCCGCTCTCGCCGTAATCTGCGGAAACTCAGTAATTTGGAAACCGTCGGAGAAGACGCCTTTTACTGCCATCGCGTGCACCAAGATCGCCGCCGCGGTCTGTGAAGAAGCAGGTGAAGATCCGGCAATTTTCTCGTTGGTAATCGGCGGGCGCGAAACTGGCGCGTTGCTGGCCAACGATCGACGAATTGCACTCTTATCCGCGACTGGGTCAGTGCGAATGGGAAAAGAGGTGGCTCAGGCAGTTGCCCGGCGTCTGGGCAAATCGCTGCTTGAACTCGGCGGTAATAACGCGGTGATCGTAACCCAATCGGCAAACCTGGAGATGGCAAAACGAGCGCTGCTTTTCGGTGCAGTCGGCACCGCCGGCCAGCGTTGTACCAGTACTCGTCGACTGATTGTACATCGCTCGGTCCGCGAGCCTCTGCTGCAATCTCTGGAAAAGGCTTATCAAAGTGTGAAAATCGGAAATCCGCTCGAACCATCTACATTGATGGGTCCACTCATTGATGAAGCGGCAGTTGAATCGATGAGCGAGGCGCTAGCGCAAGTTCGCGCCCAGGGCGGGGAGCCGCGATTCGGGGGCGAACGGCTATCTGGCCCGGAGTATCCTGGAGGTCAATATGTTCGACCCTGCATCGTCGAGGCTCAAAACCAATGGCCAGTGGTTCAGAATGAAACATTTGCGCCGATCCTTTACGTGTTGACTTACGATCGTTTAGAGGAAGCCATCGCGCTGCAGAACGGTGTTCCCCAAGGGCTCAGTTCCGCGATTTTTTCCAATGATATCCGGGAGACCGAGACCTTCCTATCAGCGACCGGCAGCGATTGTGGACTTGCGAACGTAAACCTCGGCACCAGTGGAGCGGAGATCGGCGGCGCTTTCGGTGGCGAGAAGGATACCGGCGGTGGCCGAGAAAGTGGAAGTGATGCTTGGCGCAACTATATGCGTCGCCAAACCAGTGTGATCAACTACTCTTCGGATTTACCGCTGGCACAGGGAATACGGTTTGAGTGAATGCTGGATCTGGATTGCGGATTGCGGAATGTGAATTTTCAAATGCGGAACACGGAATAGACCCTGGGCTCAATCCCTAGATCCCATTTTGAAATCCGCATTCCCCGAGCGAATACTCGGATCTCACATTCCGCATTCCGCATTCCGCAATCCACATTTCACCCGTATCCACTCCAGGTAGTCCTTTAATACCGTATCGCGAATCAAATCATTGTGCAGTTCGTGTCTCGCCTCGGGATAACTAATAAAAGCCTTACTCGGCCCCATCAGCTTTTCGAAGTATGCTCGAGTTGCGTCTATGGAAGTCACTGAATCGTTTTCACCGTGGGTTAGCAGCACCGGTGCGTTGGCGGAAGGACGCGCCATCAACTGCCGGCTCATTTTGATGACCTCAACATAGGTACGCACAGTGATAAACTGGTGACCTTTGCCGAGGTCAGGAAAGCTATCGAGAAACTCCCGGTCACGGCTGGTATCGTCGGACCCGATTCCAGTCGGGAATCGCCAAGCTGGATAGACCAGATTCAGCATCCGCGCGATTCCTTCCAACCATATTGCCGGGGGCCGCGAGAGACTCAGCCACGGCGAAGCAGCGATGTATCCGGCAGGCGGGCTTTTCCCGGATCGCGCATAGGCCAGAACGAGTTGGCCGCCGAGGCTATGCCCAAAGAGAATGAGCGGTTCAGACGATTCCAGATGGGCAATCACCGATTGAAGATCGTCCAAGTAATCCTGATAACGGTCGATAAAAATCGGCTTTCCATCGCTCGAACCATGACCTCGCAAATCAAACGCTACCGCTGCCAAGCCAGCGCGAGCAAAAAATTCTCCAACGTGCACATAGCGCCCCGAGTGTTCCCCCAACCCATGGGCAATCACGATCGTACCTTTTGATTGGCAATCTGGGGTCCACCGGCGAAAGAAAAGCTGCCCGCTGACTCGGGTTTTGAGCGTCCCGGTAACTAAAGACGGTTCCATAGAAAAGATCCAATCGACACTCGAAACTTTTGGACGATCATCGGGAAAGGCATGCGCTTAAGTAATCTCCTGCGCTCTCTTCCTGTCGGCAAGACTTTGAACGAGTCAAAGGATCGTGCGCTAAGTGCTCGGCTTAAGCAGATAGTGAACGAAGAGCTGAAGCCTTTTGGCGAAATCCTCGAGTTGCGAGTCAACACCCTGGAACAGTGCGCCGCCTGCAGGGTTCGCCTGAATGGTGAAACAGAGGTACTGGAACTGGAACTGAGCCATTTCAAGCTGATCAAAACAGGGAATCTTCGATCAATCGAAATCGAAGGGCAAGATATCCAGACCTCTCGCGAATGGTTAACCGCTCTGCTACACGATAAGCTGGGTCGCAAGACCGTGCCGCTCCCGGCGCAGTTCGGTTGGCTCATTGAATTTTTGAGCTGAGCGGCAGGATAGCCGCAGAAGATCCTGCACATAGAGGAACATAGAGGAGCAGGCGAGACGCAAAGGCATTCGACACCATGGCGACTGCGCTTTTTGGTTTTTCCTATTGAGAGCTCCGAGTAGCTGCTGGCACTATTCAATGCGAGCAACTTCGAAGGGACAGTCGCCGCTACCGGATACACTGGCAGACGACGACCGCAAAATCCTCACCCATCATCCAGAGTCTTCGGTCTTTTGCGATTTTCGCGTTCTTTCTCGTCTATATCTCTTATTACTCCGCCAGCAAAGGCCGCCTGGAACGGAATGTTAATTCGGAAATTCCCGATTTATCGATCTCTCCCAACCCAGCTCGGATCATCTGGTCATATTGCGCTTTCGAAGCTGCCAAAAGCGGGAGGTGCAAGCCTTGCTGTTGGGCGAGCGCTAGAGCAATCCCGCTGTCTTTTGCGGCATGTGCAGCCGAGAAAAATGTGCTGTGCTCGCGATCTAACATATCGAGACCGTCAGTTTCGAGAACTCGAGAGTTAGCACCGGTCTGGGAAAAAACTTCTGCTACCACTCGAAGATCCAGCCCGAGCGCATCGGCTAATCCGAGCCCTTCGGCTAGTCCGGCGGTGTTAATATTCATTACCATATTTACTAATGCTTTTAGCTCGGCTGCCTTTCCTGCCTCGCCGATGTAGCGAGCCTTGATTGTTAAATCCTTGAGGATCGGCTCGGCGCTCGCCACGGCGTCTGGCGAGCCGGCCAGCATCATAAATAATTTGCCTTCACGAGCGTGGGTCACACTCGAGGCCATCGGCGCTTCTAATACCTTGGCACCTAATTCCGCACCTTTGTGCGCGACGTCTCGATGAACAGACGGACTGATGGTGGCACAATTCACGAATAGTCGGCCGGCAGCGTGAGCAAAGAGGTTGTCTGGCCCGAAATAGATGGCGCGCATCGCGGCGTCGTCCGTGACTACCGTGAAAACAGCTTCTGCGTCACGGCTCACTTCGGAAACGGATTTAGCCTCGGAACAACCAAGTTCAGCGGCTAGTTCCGTCGCAATATTTTGGTTCGTGTCAAAAACTGTGGAGACGACGTAGCCAACCTCCTTGAGTCGGCGCGCCATGTTTGCACCCATCCGACCAATACCGACAAAACCTATGCGAGGGGATTTCATACCGCCGAATATGGATCTGTTCCAAAAATGAGAACAGCTTTTACTTGGGTCGGAACGCAAGGCGGCGCCGAATCCTGAACAGAAATCAGAGAGCGTTGGCAAGACCCCTGAGGACAGGAATCGGTTCGTCCTGCCGGTTCCCCAAGAGCCGTTACGAGAAAATCCCCTTTTCATCCAAATAAAACGCAGTAAAGTCCGATTCCGCTAATTTCAGGGGTCTTAGCTCAGTTGGTAGAGCGCCTCAATGGCATTGAGGAGGTCAGGGGTTCGAATCCCCTAGGCTCCAAGTCCTTCTATGCGAGAGACTTACAAAGTAAGCAAGGCTCTAGTAATAAACGTACCAATAACATCTCTAGAGAGTTTCGAGCACGTTTGGGCTCTTTTGATGTGTGGCCAATCCTCTCGCGAAAAACCCCCCAATAGTGATGAGGTGTCATCATTGCGTGCCATTGAAGCGCCTACGCTCTCGATACGAAACCTAGATGGGCGTGGCGCGTCCCCTAAATGGGATCCAAGAACAGGTTCCTCCAGAGCGTTCCAAGAACGCTAGCACACGTCTAGAAAAGAAGTTTCTTGACACGTTTTACGTGATTTTAGGGGCGATTGCTCTACTTGTTAGCATTCAATAGCATTTAAAGCCATCTAAACCCACAAAACCCACGTCCTGAAGGACCTCAAAATCACGCTCTTATAATGCAGGATGCTAACGCGTGAAATTGTCA
>DATNNZ010000439.1:0-3935 GCA_035601575.1 Chthoniobacterales bacterium | reverse complement strand
CGCCGCCTTCTCATAGAACCGGCGCGTTTCTACTTCGATCGCGCTAGCCTGCTTCCGCACGACATCCAATCCCAGGGGACGTACGAGCCAGACCGGGCGACGTTGTACGAATCCCCTTACGTCCTGCCGCCTAATGAGCGGAATGTGTTCTCCGAATTTCTCGCGATACAATTCAATGAGCCGTCGCCGATGCCCGGATTCCTCGCTCCGCATCGCATCAAATAAAGAACCCGATGCCGGATAGCTCTCCTTTAATCCCTCCGCAAAATCGGCGTAAACTCGTTCGTCTTCTTCTTCGAGAGAAATGGCTAGCGCCAGAACCTCGCGCTCAGACAGATCATTAAAATTTTTCATGGATGTTGCCTCTGATGCCTCCAAGATTACTCATAAGAGCCATTGCATAAAGTTTGATCGCTAACCCAGCACGACGCCACGAATGCCGCGGCGGGCAACGCTTTTCACGCCAAAACATCCTTCTCGTCCGTTCTCGCACCCAGTGCGTAACCGGAGGATTTCCCGATCCCCTTTCGAAACAGAACAGGCGTTGCGCGCGGTTCTGTTCATGATTTTCGTCACGCTTCGACTGACTGCGCTGCGTTCAACGGATCCTCTCTCTTGCTGAGGGCGCGGCGCAGCTTGGCCAGCGCAATGTTCTGCAACTGGCGAATACGTTCCCTCGTAACGCCGAAACCTTTACTAACGTCTTCCAGCGTCTTTGGTTTTCCACCGTCGAGACCGAAACGTTGAGAGATGATTTTCTTCTCCCGACTGTCGAGCACTGCGATTAGGCCATCCACTTCGCTGCGCAGGCTTTCGTCCCGCAACAATTCAAACGGTGTTTGCGCGTCCTCATCGCCGATCACCTCGCCGAACTCCGTCGAATCATCATCCCCAATCGGGGCGTCAAGTGAAGCCGGGCGAATACCGACACTTCTTAATCGCGCAACTTTGTCGGAGGCGATCCCGATTTCTTCGCCAAGCTCGTCGTCGGTCGGTTCGCGGCCGAGTTCGTCGCTCATCTGCAGCGAGACGCGGCGCACCTTCGCGACCTTATCGACAAGATGCACCGGAAGTCGGATCGTCTTGCTCTGATTGGCCAGGGCGCGCTTGATCGATTGCTTGATCCACCACATCGCATACGTGCTCAGCTTCGCCCCCTTCCCCGGTTCGAAGCGCTCGACCGCTTTGGTCAGTCCGATGTTGCCCTCGGAGACCAGGTCAAGCAGCGGCAGACCGAGATTGGCGTAATCGTGCGCGATCGTTACAACGAGCCGCAGATTGGAGTTGATCATCTGCTCGCGCGCTTTGGCATCGCCCTTTTTGATTTTCGCTGCGAGCTCGATCTCTTGTTGCGGGGTCAAACGGGGAAACCGCCCGATCTCTCGCAAGTATCTGTTCAATCCAGTATCGGTTTCGTTCATGAGCAGAACGTATTCGCCGGAGCGAACCCACTGCTACGACGCAAGCGTGGGATTTTGAAATGCCACTCGGGAGGTGATCGCTGCTCCCTCTTTCGAGATATAAACGATTCGACCACCGACGATGGTCGATCTTGTCAAGGCAGGTTCGCGGGAAAGATCATGTTCGGATGAAATTATGGGCTTGGGACAGAAGAATCTTCCTTCGATTGCGCACGCGACTCGCACAGCAGTCGCCGCGACTTTGTCGGTTGCCCTTACTCGGACAGCAGATCCGTCGGCATCCTCTTTCAGGAGACTCGTCTGTAAACTTGTTTGTACGTGATAGTTTGAGGCAGTCGGTGGCTCGTTTCTGTCACTTGCATAGTCAGCGTCCGCCCATCAGGGCTTAGAGTGTAATCATTAACTCTGCGCCCGTCTGCTGACGTGAATGTCTGCGCCAAACGCCGGCCTGCCAACTGCATGCTGGCGTTCACCTTTCCTCCATCAGGACCAACCCAAGCGACAGGTGCACCCTTCGCCGGTGTCCGTAACGGCGGCTGGTTATCCACGGTGACGCTGATTTCATTCGGAGAAGAAGTGATGGCTACCTGGCGGTAAGCCGGGTTCAGTTTCTTGAGGCGTCCTCGAGCGATATCTCGCGTCAGGAAGTTCAGCTTCCCAACCGCGTCCTCGATCACCTCATTCATATTGTCGCTGTCGGTTTCGTCTAGGATGTAGGTTCCATCCAGGCCGGACTTCTGTGCTGCAGCTATTGTGCTTGAGCCGAGAAAGATCGCACTGCACAGCAGCACCAGACAAAGGGTCGACACGAAATTAGTCATAGCCGTTGTTCTCCTG
This sequence comes from Chthoniobacterales bacterium, assembly GCA_035601575.1. GTDB lineage: Bacteria > Verrucomicrobiota > Verrucomicrobiia > Chthoniobacterales > JAFAMB01 > DASTDH01. Next base: position 1,677 of record DATNNZ010000439.1, on the reverse strand, counting down.
GGTCGGTGACGGGCGATATTCTGCCGTGAGCTTTCATCATTCGAGTATCAGAAGGTATTCGCTGGAGCGAACCCGCCGCTACGACGCGAGCGTGGGATTTTGAAATGCCACTCGTGAGGCGATAGCTGCTCCCTCTTTTGGGTAACCTATAATCGTTTACCGGCGATCGTTGCCGCCAAGTTCGACATGTTCGCGGACAGGTCCCGAGATGATCGTTTCTGGATCGCGGCCACGATCTTCAGCCGGTTGCGCACAATGCCTTCGTCGCGGAGCCCCCGCAAGCTTCCCGGGAGTCTCCCTCTAAAGCAGGAGGCAAGGGCAACTCTTCCGCGGCACCACAAAATCCCGCGGACGCGCAATGGCCGCGAAACGAAAGAATCACGATCTTGGAATATGAAAAGGTTCAAGTTACTTAGTTTAGTCGGCATCACCTCGATTGCCCTAGCTAACATCGGGTGGGCAGCTGGCCACGGCGGCGGTGGAGGAGGGTCCGGTGGTGGTGGTTTTAGCAGTGGTGGACACGCGGGAGGCGGAGGTGGAGGTGCAAGGGCCAGCGGTGGCCACTTCGGCGGTGGAGCAGGATTCCGTTCCCGTGGACCAGGATTCAGTGGTCGTCCGTTCAATGGAAGAATGGGTCAGATCGTCGAACGTCGCGATGCAAATTGGCACCGCGACTGGGACCGGCGGCATGCCCATTTCTTCCGCAATCGGTTCTTTGTTTTTGACGACGGCTTCTGGTTCGGGTTTTATCCGTGGGATTATTACTATCCGTACGACGATCAGGATTATTACGGATACGATGAGTCCACCGATCCATATTCGGTGTCGACGGTCAGTGCCGTCCAATCGGACCTCGCCAAGCAAGGTTACTATCGCGGTGTGATCGACGGTGTTTACGGCCCGCAGACGCGCATGGCCATCACGCGTTACCAAAGCAATCACAGGTTGCAAGTGACCGGTAGTCTTACTGCGGCAACGCTGCAATCCCTCGGATTGCCACAACCAATGGGTAGCTAACAAGCGCGGAATTGCCCTATGAGAACGCCGCATTCGACGTGTTGGAGGAGAGGTAGGGAGCAATGGAGGTGGGTGCCAGACGTGGCGCTCACTTCCAGGTTGTTAGGCAACGGGATGTCGCTCCCCAGGTCATAGTAGAACTGAAGTCCCATGAAGCCGAGACCGGTTCGTTTCATGCGGGATACAACAACAATCCAAATCTCAAAATATAGTGGCGAGAGTACTTTATTCAGCACGCTGCTGTAAATAGCCCTGCGGACTTAGTGACGCTGCTTGGAATCAAACCGCACCGTTGGGGCTGGAAAGCTTTGAGGCTCCGGGCGTCGAGCCTGTGTTCCCGGAGCAACCTCAGGCGATCAGCTATGCAGAAAACCGCGCCCTGGCGTGATCTGCCGACTAGTCCGTACACTCGCTTCACGCCCGCCGCGACGACACAGACGCCGCACAATCGGATAAATACGCCTACAGCTGAATCAGGCCTCGCCGTGTGGCATTGGCGACGGCTTCGGTCCGGCTGATGACATTCATCTTGACGAAGATGGCTTTCACATGTGACTTCACGGTGCCTTCACTGATAAAGAGGGCTGAGCCGATCTCTTTGTTGCTTTTTCCCTGAGCCATCAGCTTGAGGACGTCGATTTCGCGATCGCTCAAGGTTTC
>DATNNZ010000438.1:0-13298 GCA_035601575.1 Chthoniobacterales bacterium | reverse complement strand
GCGTACAACCAATAAGATTCTGCGCGCTTTCTTGCATTCCAAAGGTGTTCAGGATGCCGACATAAACGAAGTTTATACCCCGTTCGGTCACAATGACTATCAAACGATCGTCAACGACGTAAAAAAATTCGCTCAAGGCGGAAAGACCGCCGTGATCTCGACGATCAACGGCGACTCAAATGTGCCGTTCTATAAGGAATTGGCCAATCAGGGCCTAAAGGCAACTGATGTTCCGGTGGTCGCGTTTTCGGTCGGTGAAGAGGAGCTGCGAGGGATTGATGCCAAGCCGTTAGTTGGACATTTAGCGGCCTGGAATTACTTCATGTCACTGAAGAATCCGCAGAATGAAGCGTTTAAGAAAGAGTGGGCGGCCTATGTAGCCGCTCACAATCTTCCCGGCGGCGATAAGCGGGTGACCAACGATCCAATGGAAGCCACCTACGTCGGTATTCACATGTGGAAGCAAGCCGTGGAAAAAGCTGGGAGCACCGATGTCGACAAGGTCCGCATCGCAGTGATCGGCCAGACATTCAAAGCGCCTTGTGGTTTCACCCTGCAAATGGATCCTAACCACCATCTTCACAAGCCGGTGATGATCGGAGAAGTGCGTCCCGACGGACAATTCGGTGTTGTCTGGAAAACCAAAGAACCGATTCGAGCCCAGCCTTGGAGCCCATTTATTCCGGGTAACGAAAGCAAGCCGGACAAAGTTGCCAACATGCGTCTCCGCAATCTGCTTGATCCCACTGGGCTGGCCGTCTTCGGTCGCTAGAACAGGCATCGAACACGCCGTCTGTATATGAATCGACGGTTCTCCTTGCTGCTCACCATAGCATTCTTCCTAGCGGTTGGTGGTGTCGCTCAGGCTCTTACGCCGGAACAGATCAAACCTTTGGCCGAGGATGATTTTGATGCGAAAGCGCAGGCATTGGAGCAAGTCATTCTGGCAGGAGACGATGTTGCCAAACGAATTCTGGAATCGCTACGGGATGAGCGGCTCTACACAAATAATGCCGGACAGCTTTTAATCCAGGATGGCGAATCTTATCATGACGCACTGACGGGTGCGGAAGTCGAAGGCAAAGCGGCTGATCTACAATCGATCGAATTAAATAATGTATTGCGCGAGAAGCTAGCGATCGGGCTAGCCGGATTACAGTTAGTTTCACCTGATCGAGCAGTTCGGGCGCAAGCCATTCAGACATTGTTGAGGAGCGGTGATCCGGTGCTCAAACCGCTAATTGAGAAGGCAAGAAGCAGCGAGACCGATTCTTCTTTACGGGCTGAATTGGATCAGCTTTGGGCTTCGAGCGCGCTGCACGATCCAGATCCAAAACGCCGCAAAGATGCAATTGCCGTCATCGAGCAGCGTCACGATCCGCAAACGCGTCTTGTGCTGGCGCCTCTATTGGGAAAGCAAAGCGACGGCACGTTCATCGAATCAGATCCAGCAGTTCGCAAACAGGTCGAACAAGCGTTGGCTAATCTGGAACGCGAAGAAGCGGAGATCCAGTTTGTCGGGACCTTATTTGCCGGCATCAGCCTTGGAAGTATTCTGTTATTAGCTGCGCTTGGGTTAGCTATCACTTACGGTCTAATCGGTGTGATTAACATGGCCCACGGTGAGTTTCTCATGATCGGGGCCTACGCAACTTACTGCGTCCAGAATATGTTTGTTAGCTACTGGCCTGGAGCGTTCGATTGGTATCTGCTGGCGGCGGTCCCAGTTTCTTTTTTGGCGGCCGCGATCGTCGGTCTCATTCTGGAAAGATCCGTAATCAGGTTGTTGTATGGACGACCATTGGAGACCTTGCTCGCGACATTTGGAGTCAGCCTCATCTTAATCGAAGCAGTCCGAACGAAGTTTGGCGCCCAGAATGTGCAGGTTTCCAATCCTCGCTGGATGAGCGGCGGCATTACCGTTTTGCCGGAGCTGATCCTGCCTTTCAACCGGATAGTGATTATTGGCTTTGCGTTGATAGTGGTTTTGATTACTTGGCTCGTTATCCAGCGAACACGTTTCGGGTTATATATCCGAGCCGTTACGCAAAACCGCCGAATGGCTGCTTGCGTCGGTATTCGCACCTGGCAGATCGATTGTTACGCGTTTGCCTTCGGCGCCGGAATTGCAGGGCTAGGAGGATGCGCTCTTTCTCAGGTTGGTAACGTCGGTCCGGATCTGGGCCAAAGCTATATCATCGATTCTTTCATGGCAGTGGTCTTAGGAGGAGTCGGGCAGCTAATTGGCACAATCGTAGGCGCCCTTGGACTCGGCGTGCTCAGCAAGCTGATTGAGCCGTTCTGGGGAGCCGTGCTGGCCAAGATCGCCATTCTTGTACTCATCGTTCTTTTCATCCAGAAAAGACCTCAAGGTCTGTTTGCACTGAAAGGACGGAGCCTGGAGGTTTGAGATGAGTGTTGCTGTTTCCGAAGCGCCGGTGACATTCCACCTTCCCGTCCGTCAACGGTTGTTCGGTCGGAGAGAATGGATAGCGTTTTGGGCGGTGGTGGGCTTGGTACTGGCCGCCACGCCGATCTGCGCTTTAGCCACACCGGCGAGTTCGCCGTTTTATCTTTCCACCTACGCGCTCACATTGGTTGGCAAGATAATGTGCTACGCTTTAGTTGCACTTTCGCTCGATCTGGTCTGGGGCTTCTGCGGTGTACTAAGCTTGGGCCACGGGCTCTTTTTTGCACTGGGTGGCTACGCGATGGGCATGTATCTCATGCGCTCGATCGGGCTTGATGGCGTCTACCACAGCGCTCTCCCCGATTTCATGGTATTCCTCGATTGGAAGGCGCTACCTTGGTTCTGGCAGGGAACCGAGCATTTTCTTTATGCGCTTTTGTTGATCGTTCTTGTCCCTGGCGTTGTTGCCTGGATCTTTGGCTACTTCACCTTTCGCTCCCGAGTCAAAGGCGTTTACCTTTCGATTATCACCCAAGCGATGACCTTCGCCGCTATGCTGCTCTTCTATCGGAACGAGACAGGCTTCGGTGGCAACAACGGGTTTACTGATTTCAAACGCATCTTGGGATTTCCTATTGCCGCTCCTGGCACGCGGGTTTGTTTATTCCTTCTGACATTCCTGGTGCTCGCCGGAAGCTTTCTTCTTTGCCGTTTCCTGGTGAAGTCAAGACTGGGAAGGGTCGTCACTGCTATTCGCGATGCCGAGTCGCGACTCATGTTCTTGGGTTATAATCCGCTTGGGTACAAACTCTTCGTTTGGACTTTGTCGGCTGTCCTCTGCGGAATCGCCGGCGCCTTGTATGTGCCGCAAGTTGGTATCATCAACCCAAGCGAAATGTCTCCGACTAATTCGATCGAAATGGCGATCTGGGTTGCGGTGGGAGGACGCGGAACTTTGCTCGGTCCGATCGTTGGCGCATTTTTAGTCAACGGTGCAAAGAGCTTTCTCACGGCTTCGTTTGCCGAGTATTGGTTGTTCTTTCTCGGAGCGATTTTCGTAATCGTTCCAATCTATCTGCCGCAAGGAGTGATCGGCTTGCTTAAGCCGCCACGGACGAAATGAAGCCGGTGGTGATGCCAACATCGACTTTCGGTTCGGGTGCGCCTGACGCCGATAGGGCACCTGACTTTCCGACGCCTGGTCCCCATCGTACGATTCTTTATCTCGAGGGTGTCACGGTAACTTTCGACGGCATTAAAGCCCTCAATAATGTGAATCTGTTAATTTACGAAGGGGAGCTCCGGTGCGTCATTGGTCCGAACGGGGCCGGTAAAACAACCATGATGGATGTTATTACCGGCAAAACGAAACCCGATTCCGGTCGAGTGATTCTCGGTAAGGATCTTGATCTGTTGCGGCTCGACGAGCCGATGATCGCTTCGGCCGGAGTAGGTCGTAAATTCCAAAAACCTACAGTGTTCGAGTGGCATCCGGTCTGGGAAAATCTTGAGCTGGCCATGACGAACGAGAGACGGTGGTATCGAAGTTTGCATGCGAAGCTTACTAGTGAAACTCGGGATCGAGTGGAAGAAACATTGCACCTGACCGGGTTGATGCCGGTCGCATTTCGGCCGGCCGGACAATTGTCTCACGGAGAAAAACAACGTTTGGAAATTGGCATGTTACTGATGCAGAGACCACGTGTGCTCTTATTGGATGAGCCGGCCGCTGGAATGTCCGATCGTGAAACTGAACAGCTCGCCGAATTGATCGAGTCCTTGCGATCGACCTGTTCTATGGTCGTGGTCGAACACGACATGGACTTCGTTGCCAAGCTCGCCGGCGAACGCGGTCAAGTCACCGTTATGGCCGAAGGGAGGGTGCTCGTGGAAGGGACTCTGGATCAGATAAAGAAGGATGAAACCGTAATTGCTTCCTATCTCGGTCGCTGAAGGATTGCTCGATGCTCGAAATTCATTCTCTGAACCAATATTATGGCGGCAGCCATATTCTTCGTCACATTCATGGAAATTTTGAGACCGGAAAACTCACGGTTTTGCTTGGTCGAAACGGCGTCGGGAAAACGACTTTGCTTCGTTGTTTGATGGGTCTATTGCCGATCCGTAGCGGCTCGATATCGTGGCGAGGCAAACCCTTAGAGAAGCTGGCGACCTTTCGGCGAGTTGCTAATGGGTTGGCCTACGTACCCCAAGGTCGCGATATTTTTCCGCGATTGACGGTCGAAGAAAATTTGCTGACCGGCGCCGCCAGTCGCGGTGGTAGCGGAATGATACCGGAATCGATTTTTGAGCTGTTTCCGGTCTTGAAAGACATGAGACGCCGCCGCGGCGGCGATCTGTCGGGTGGGCAACAGCAACAACTGGCGATTGCCCGCGCTTTAATGAGTGATCCGGAATGCTTGCTCTTGGACGAGCCGACCGAAGGAATTCAACCGTCCATCATACAGGAGATCGGAAAAACGCTGCGATCTTTGGTCTCTGATCGGGGGCTGACCATCTTGTTGGTCGAACAGTACTACGATTTCGCCCACCAACTCGCAGATTCCTACGTTGTGATGGACAGAGGCGAGATTGTTGCGACCGGGCTCGGCTGTAATATGGAACAGGATCGAGTGCGTGAAATGATCTCGGTGTAGTGCGAAATTGCTGTTTCGCAGCGGATGGACAGGCGCGAAGCGCAGAGCAGATTATAGCCTGGGCTGTTAGGCCCAGGGATCATCAAATAAACCGAGCAGCGCTGAAGGCGCGACGGAGGTCGCTGTATTTTCGGGAGGAACATCGGCGAATTGACACCGCTAGAACGTCACCCCTCCCCATACACCATCTCTAGAGGCTCTCGAATCTACCGCGCCTTCAGCGCTTGCCGCTTTGGAATCATTTCCTGGGCCTAACAGTCCAGGCGAAAATCTCGTCAGCGCTTCGCGCCTCAATTCACGAACCGAGAATTTCCTCCAAGTGATCCAGACAGATCTGAGACCAGGTTTCCAGGGATTCTCGTTCGGCTCGTAGTTCCGCGGGTGTCAAGAATTCTACCTCGGTGATGGCGCTTTCCCGTTTCGTGGCTTCAGCCGCCGGTAGCTGAACCACATGTACAACCCCGAGGTGCACCCGCCCGACCTCAGTCGAGTCGTCATTAATCAAACCGACAATCCAGTGTGACCGAGGATTTGGAATTCGAATCTCCTCATCAATCTCTCGTTGGACGCCCGCCAGATAAGCAGCCCGATCCAGAGCAAAAAGTCCTTCATCCTGATCGTTCATGTGGCCGCCGATTCCGATTGAAGCCTTGGCTACGAGTCTCTTTTCTCCGGACGCTTTCCCGCGTTTGTAGCGGAGAACCTTTCCTTGGCCGCTGATGAGTGCATACGGAATGATCTGCTTGAGACTCGGATCATTCTCAGCCGTAGATCGTGCCGCGAAAAAATTGTTTTCCCGTGCCAGAAGCGTGGGCAAATAGCGATCGACCTCCTGGGTGAAGCCCTGAAAAACTCCAAGGGATTCGAGAAGGCTTCGCCGGACGACCAATATCATTTCCTCTTTCATTCGACTGAGCGGCGCGTTCCTGCCAATTATCACATATCAAGGGTATTTCAATGGCCTGCTAGCTCGGAGCCGTGACCGAAGACCAACCCATTCCGTACGATAGATAGAACGACGCGCCGATCGCCGGCCAGCACCGCGGAAAAGGGAGATGGATACGCCGTCAAAAAAGAATTGGCAGTGGTGAGGGGGATCGCGAAAGTGTCACGGTTTATGAATAAACGCCTGCGACATTTCGCTAGTGACAATAACGCCGGTATCTATCCGGAAGTCCTTACGGCAATGCGGGAAGCGAACGAAGGACATGTGACCGGCTACGGGGACGACGAATTTACCCTGGAAGCCCAGCAGGCGATTTCCGATGTTTTCGAAAAGGAGTGTGCGGTATTCTTCGTTTCCAATGGGACCGCCGCCAATTGTCTGGCCCTGAGCGTCGTCGTACGGAGTTATCACGGCGTCATTGTTCACGAGCATTCACACATTGAAACCGATGAATGCAATGCTCTCGGTCATTTCATACCGGGAGCGAAAACAATTGTGGTCGGTGGAGAGATGGGCAAGATCGATCCCGGCCAAATCCAGCGGATAATCGATCTACAGCGCGAAATACACGGATCAAAACCGCGGGCGATTTCGTTGACCAACGCGACCGAGCTGGGAACAGTTTACCACTCGGACGAGATCGAGAGGATAAGTCAGCTGGCAAAATCGCTTGGCTTGTTTTTACAGATCGATGGTGCCCGATTTGCGAACGCGCTGGCTTCGATCCGTTGTTCACCGGCAGACTTAACGTGGAGAGCCGGGGTCGATGCCTTAAGCTTTGGCGGCACCAAAAACGGTCTCGGTTTCGGTGAGGCGATCGTTTTTTTCGAAAGAGAGGTTGCCCAGGAGTTCGCCTATCGGATGAAGCAGAGCGGGCAACTCGCTTCGAAGATGCGTTTTCTTTCTGCCCCTTGGTTGGCCTTGTTAAAGGACGGGCTTTGGCTGGAACGTGCCAAACATGCTAACCGGATGGCAGAGAATCTTGCTGATAAACTGAAGCGGTTGCCGGAAACGAACATTCTCTTTCCCACCGAAGCGAACGCCGTATTCGTTAAACTTCCACGGTCGGCTATCAATTATATGTATAAGCTCGGTTGGCGATTTTACACCGACGTAGGATCTGGAGGAGGGGCGCGCCTGATGTGTTCTTGGGATACGACTGAGCAAGATGTGGAAGAGTTTGTGGAGGATCTGAAGAAGGGTCTGGTTACAAATTAGCCTTGATGCTCCAGCCACAGGAAGCTGACGGGCTGCCGCCCGAAGAATGCCTACTTGGTGTTTACCCTGGGGGGATTTCTGAGCCAGGACCCGCCCGCTACGCTGTCGCGTAGCGACTGCGGCCCGGGGGATCAGGTTACTATGCTAACCTCTATTTCCCAATTCGAAAGCTATCCATGAAAGACTTAATATCCGGATCTTTTAACGGATTCGTCTGGTCCTTCGAGAGTCCCGCCACCTCATAGACCTTGCCATTCGACTCGAACATATCGACCACAATGGAGTAATTGTTGGAATTGTACCGATGCGTGCCGGTCAAGCGAAACCCTGTCATCCCATGCCGGCTAATCGACTCGATCGTATGCCGGAAGCCGAGTCCAGTACCAAAGAAACGCTTCTGCAGTTCGTCAATGCTCTTTTCGTCGAGCGCGAAATGCGGATCATCTTCTGTCACCATGCCAAGGTAGACATATGCGCTGAAATCTTTGCGGTGCGCGCCAGTCAATCCGGTCGGATCCGCCGGCGTCATCACCTGCCAGGGCTCGACCTGTGGTGTTCCATCTGGAAGATTGACCGAGCAATTGAAATCGCTCGACTTCCACAGCAAAGCGTTTGCTTCGGGAAGAGAGGCTAACAGTAACGAAATGACTGCAATGACTCTGGAATGGGGAAACATATGGTTACTTAAACGCTTTAGCGGTCAAATGACGAGACCAGGATCGTCATGAGTTGCGGCGCCAATCCGGCAAAGTTGATCGAGTGTTTCGCCGAAGAGCGCGTACAATTCTTTCAATCGAGCTAAATCTTTGATTTCACTACGCACCTTGAACAGCAATTCACCAATTCCATCCGGGAAATCCTTTGAGTACCAGCCACTGTCTTTGGACGCGCTAAAGTATACCTGCGGCTGTTTCTTTAGAAGCTCTCGGATTTTGTCATCCGAAAACAGTTTCTTCACCTCTTCGACGTTGTTGCTCTTGATAACGAACCTTTCGTCGAATTCGACGTAACCAACTTCCAGGTCTTGGGTATCACTCGAGTGACGGTCCTCAAAACTATTTTCTCGAAAGATCGAGAAAACAAATCCGTCTTTGTTCACAAACGGCGCCCGCAACCGAGTGGCAATGGTTCCGGCGTCCTTATAGGTGTCGAGCGTGACGATCCAGTCCCCAACGTGCGCGCGCACTTTGCTATCACCCAACCAAAAGCCACCATCGTAAAAGTTGCCTCCGATTTCTTCGGCGAGTTGCTCCCAAATTTCGTCTCTGTCTGGTAAAAAAAAACGTTCTAATATCGGCATAAACCGCCTCCCAAAACAGCAAAAGTACTCTACTCTGTGATCCAGGAAAGAATTTTTCGGCCCTGATTCACTGTCCGGACTCCAGTTCTGGCCAGAGCGCGGCGCGGACGGCGGCCAGAAGCTCCTTTGGCAGATATGGCTTTCCCAGTAGTCCGGAGATTTCGAGCCCGGTCAAGTCCTTTGAATCCAAAGATGCGACGTAACCGGTTGAAAGGATCACTTTCGTGCTGGTGGAGATCTGCCGAAGTCGCCGCAGCACATCTAGCCCACTGAGTTGCGGAAGAACGAGGTCCAGCAGCACTAGATCGAAAGATTGATCCGATTCGATGATGCGAATGGCCTCTCGACCATTCTTGGCCACGGTTACTCTGGCCGGCAAGGTACTAAGAATTTCGCATATCAGCTTTGCCAAATCCTTTTCATCCTCGACCAAAAGAATCCGCGGATCAGTATGATGAGCGATCTTGGGCGTCTGGACTCCACTCATTTAGCCTTTCGCCAAGAAGAAGTTACGTTGGCGCTCGGTGATGGGCCGCTCAAGACGGTCGAGAACGAGCAACATGTCCTCCCAAACTTTTCGCTTTTCCGTAAGTGATTGATTCCGAAGCAAGTAGGAGGGATGAAACGTAGGCATCACCGGAATACCTGCAAATTGGTGCCAGCGACCACGAAGCGATTTCATAGGCTGATCTACCCCAAAGAGACCGCGCATTGCCACTCCGCCAAGTGCCACCATGAGTTTGGGCTGGATCAGTGCGATCTGCTGGCGCAGATAGGGCAGGCAAGTGGCCATCTCCTCAGCAGACGGTGGTCGGTTGCCGGATTTGCCGGGGGGCACGTCAGGCCGACACTTAAGAACATTAGCAATATAAACTTCTGCGCGGGAAAATCCCATGGTCTGAATAATTCGCGTAAGCAACTCTCCGGCTCGTCCTACAAATGGCTCTCCTCGCAAGTCTTCGTCGGCGCCCGGCGCCTCTCCGACAAACATCAGTTCGGCGTCCGGATTGCCGACGCCAAAAACGACCTGGTGCCGGAACGCGACCAGATGCGGGCATTTGCGGCAGGCCAGGGCCGTTTGCTCTAATTGACGGAGTTTTTCATGATGGGAAGACTTCACCGCACGAGCTGGCGTGGTGACGAGAGAGGTCGATTCGGCCACCACAGCTTGCTCCTCTGTCCGGGCGGACTCAACGGCAAGAAGGGAGCGAAGTTGTCCAATCCGCTCAAGAATGGTCCGATCGAACCGGAGATCGGTCCGGCGCCGAAGTGGCTGAAGCTCCTGAATGACTAATTCGATTCCTTGTGTGAGTAAGCTCATTGGCGTCGACACCGAGTACGACAAATTCATGCGGTATTTCTGCTTCGAATTCGAACCATTTTTCCATTACGGGATGAAAGAAACCTAGACGCCAGGCATGCAACATATGCCGCTGAAATTGGCGAGAATGTGGCCCGTACAATTTATCACCAACGACGGGATGACCTAAATGCTGCATATGCACGCGGATCTGGTGCGTCCGGCCGGAGAACAAACGACACAAAACGAGTGAATAGTCGCCAATCTCCTGCAGCACTTCGAAAAGTGTGCGGGCGCTTCTCCCTCTTTCCATGATGGCCATCTTCTTTCGATGCACCGGATGCCGTCCGATCGGTACGACTACCTCACCCTGTTTGACCGAGAACTTTCCCTGGCAAAGAGCCAGATAATATTTTTCAACCTTTCGACCGGCAAATTGCCGGCTTAGACCTTGATGGGTGAGATCGTCCTTTGCCACTACCAGGCATCCGCTAGTCTCTTTATCAAGCCGATGTACCACCCCGGGGCGTAATTCTCCTCCAATACCGCTGAGGGAGGAGCAGTGATATAAAAGAGCATTTACCAACGTACCGTCCGGACTCCCCGCACCGGGATGAACAGTCAGACCGGCTGGCTTGTTGATCACTACGAGGTAGAGATCTTCGTACAAGATTGACAAAGCGATCGATTGCGGCACGATTTCGACCGGCTGCGGCTCCGGTTCACTCACGGTGATCCAGTCCCCCGCGTGTACCCGTTGGCGCACGCGAACTTCTTCCGAGTTGAGCCGGATGTGTCCTGATTCGATCAGGCATTGCGCCCGTGCTCGCGACAAACGGGTGATCCGCTTGGAGACTACGACATCAAAGCGTTGTCCGGCGTCGGTATGATCCGCCTGGAAAGTTTCCATGGGCCGAGGATCCTGTGGGATTTGCGAGCTCAATCGAAAGGTAACTTTCGGATTCTAAGGGAATAGGTTTCGTCCGTCTCGCCAGGATCCTCAAATTCCGCTTCGCTGAGAGTGGAGTATTTTTCCTTTTCGCGGAGCGAAATCTCAGGAGCCCGTCCGCACGACCGGCCTCTTTTCTCACTCAACTCTCTATCTAGCGTACGGCTCAATTCTAAATCCGACGGGCTCCTTACGCTCTTTCCAGCCGCGCCGCTTCCAACAGATCATGAAGTAACTTCTTCGGATCACTGGCGCGCATCAGCGACTCGCCCACGAGCACGGCATTTGCCCCGGCGTGGAGAACACGCTGGACGTCCGCCGGGGTTTGAATACCGCTCTCGCTGACGATCGTACATTGCGAGGGGATCAAGGGCAAGAGGCGCTCAGTTGTACGCAAGTCGAGGTTGAAAGTCGTCAAATCCCGATTGTTAATAGCGATGAAGTCGGCATGAATGTTCAAGGCGCGTTCTAATTCCGCCTCATTGTGCACCTCCACCATAACATCCACTGCCAGACTGGTGGCTACCTGGTGAAGATATTTCAATTCGTTATCTGAGAGTGCAGCCACAATCAGGAGGATCGCGTCGGCGCCAGCCAAAATGGCCTGATAGATCTGCACTTCATGGATGATGAAATCCTTGCGCAGCGTCGGAACCGGGACGTGCTGATGGACCAGAGCCAAATAGTCCAAGTGCCCTTGGAAATAGCGCTCATCCGTGATCACCGAGATACAGTGGGCGCCGCCCTCGTAATATTTCGTCGCGATCGAAAGAGGATCGAATTGCTCAGTAATCACGCCGGCAGAAGGTGAGGCATGTTTCACCTCTGCGATGAACCCGAACGGAGCGAGATCCAGCGCGGTACGAAACCCGCGGAAGTTGCGGTGTTCCTTAGCGCGTCTTTTCCAGTCGTTAGTGTGAGCGATCCAGGGAGAAATTTCCTGCCGCTTATAATTAATAATTTCAGCGAGCCGGCTCATGCTTATATAAGTAGCACGTTTCAGTTCATTCGAGAGCTGCAAAAAAGAACTTGAATCATCGTTTGGGAGGGGCATGATTCTCCCTTCATTCTGTGCGGGTGTAGCTCAGTTGGTAGAGCACTTCCTTGCCAAGGAAGATGTCGCGAGTTCGAGTCTCGTCACCCGCTTTCGCCCGCTCGTTCCTCGCGGGCTAGAGCGCGGCACGGCCCGCAACTTGCATTTGGCCGGTAAGCTCGATCGAACCCAAAGGGCGAAAGCGTCGCGCCGTAGTTCGGCGTCAGCCGAACGAAGGCGGACCTCCAACGCTAGGCATTACGTTTACATCGTCGAATCAATCTCGGTGCCCGGTCATTTTTACATTGGCTACACAGAAGATCTGGGTGAGCGCGTCCGCAAACATCAGGCCGATGTGTCGAGTCACTCCGCAAAATTCCGGCCTTGGAAACTCAAGACCTATATTGCCTTCGAGGCCAAGGAAACCGCCATGCGTTTCGAGCGCTACCTCAAATCCGGCTCTGGTCGCGCCTTCTGCAAACGTCACTTCGAGTGATTCGCCCGCTCGTTCCTCGCGGGCTTCCTTCTTCGCTAAAGCTACGAGAGGACAAGCCAGCGCGGCACGGCCCGCAACTTGCATTTGGCCGGTAAGCTCGATCGAACCCAAAGGGCGAAAGCGTCGGGGGTAGATGCCATGGGTATTGCCAGGCTGCTGGATAGCCAGCAACCTGACAAAATGAACAATCAATCGGCACATACCGAATCCGTAAGTAAAAAACAACGACCAAAAGCAGGTAAAGGCCAAGCAAATATTTCTTGGCATCGACGCTCACCTGGTGCGCAATCAGGTGGCGCGAAAGAAGGACAACGGCGGCCAGGGTGAGAAAAGCGAAGGAACTTCTGACCACAGGCAAGTTCACCATCATAAAGTTCGACGATCCGTCTTGTGGCATCCGAAGCTATAGCGCTTCCTACTACCAGCGTGCTAAGGCTGAATTCCATGCCTTTACCAGCTCACCGCAGATTTGTATGAATTTGAGAAAGGTATCGCACCCCGGCAATGAACTCAGCGACTAACTCTTACCGTCGATTCGTTCAGAAGGGTAACGTAAAAACGTATTCCGTCTGTGGTGCTGCGGAAGCCGTACTTTCTAATTCCCTGCCTCATTTCGTTCTTCGTGTGAGCCACCGTCATACCGAGAGCCGACTGTAAGCCGTGGAAACGAGTATGGGAGAAGCCGATGGACAGGGGCTAGGTTCCAAAAAGAGAATTTCAAAAGGCCGAATTTAATAACCCAGGGTTAAAACCTATGAACATCGTTCGTGAATTGGGGCAATCTTGAACCCTCTCGACTTCCTCTACAAAGAGAAGCACGTCATTATTAAGCAGTACAAAGAGCTGAGCGACCACTTCAATCTCTTTATTGACGGTAAGTTTTGCGGGACTCGCGTCCACCAACTCGATCCGATACAGGACGCGAAGAATTACATCGATTGGGGAATGCCCTGATTCATTCGGCCTCTCAAGCGGTTTCGACCCGCTAA
>DATNNZ010000437.1:0-2570 GCA_035601575.1 Chthoniobacterales bacterium | reverse complement strand
TCGGAGCAAAACGTCCCGACCGCGCAGCCGTGCTCTGCCAAGAAATCCTTGTTCTCGAAGACGCCTTGGACGCAGGCGCAAAGCCGATCCTTGGGCGATCCAGCTTCGTTCCATCGCTGCCGCTGCGCGGACAGCTCAGCCAGCCTCAGCTCGACGATCGCCTCGCCAATCTCGTCCTTTGTCTTGAAGTAATAGTAGACGTTGCCCAGAGGAACCTCGGCTGCTTGCGCGATATCGGCAAGACTCGTCGTCCTGAAGCCATGCCGGTACGCCAATTTCGCGGCGGTCTGAATCAGCCGCGATCGTTTGTCCCTTGTCGTCTTTGGCATCGGTCCTTGTTAGTCAGGTAACTGACTCGGATATATACCCTGTCACCTCGTTTTGTCAATTCCTCATATGCTAGAGCGCCGTTTCGGTCTTTTCAGTGCACAAACTTGAACGGCCAAGACCCACAGACCGCGCGGGAACGGAACAGCCGGCGAAAGCGCTCGGTCAAGAGCTGAGTTCTTGGTCTTCAGTCAAGATCCTGAAACACCCCCGGGGGCTCAGGAAATTGTCCAGCGTCGCCTCGCCACTAGGGCGCAAACCTAGGAGAATCTGCTGGTTCTTGGTGGGCTGAGGTTTCATTAAGTTGATCTTCTTAGTTCTCGGTTGTAATTGAATCTGTGACTGGTTTGGGGCCAGCACTGGGTTGAGTCGGCGCTTCTTTCTCGCTCAGCGCCGCACGCAATTTCGCTACGGCGATATTCTGGAGCTGACGAATTCGCTCTCGCGTAACCCCGAATGTTTTACCCACTTCTTCAAGCGTCTTCGGTTTGCCGCCGTCTAATCCGAATCGCTGGAAAATTATGGTGTACTCCCGGTCGTCGAGGACCTTAAGTAAATCTTTTAACTCATCGCGCAAGTTTTTGTCTCTAAGCAACTCGAACGGAGTTTGAGCATCTTCATCCCCAACGATCGCGCCAAATTCAATCGAATCGTCGTCGCCGATCGGGGCGTCCAACGAAGCGGGCCGAGTCGCAGCGGTTTTTAATTGAGAGACTTTGCTACGGGATAGGCCGATCTCTTCTGCCACTTCGTCATCGGTCGGCTCCCGGCCGAGCTCTTCGCTCATCCGTAAAGCAACCCGATGCATTTTGGAAATCTTGTCTACCAAATGAACCGGAAGCCGAATCGTTTTGCTCTGATTAGCCAAAGCCCGCTTGATCGACTGTTTGATCCACCAGGCCGCGTAGGTACTCAGCTTTCCGCCCTTGGCTGGATCGAATCGTTCGACTGCTTTCATCAACCCGATATTACCTTCGGATACTAAATCCAACATCGGTAAACCTAGATTTACGTAATCATGAGCAATTTTAACGACTAGACGGAGATTAGCCTTGATCATCATCGCTCGCGCTTCTCGATCCCCTTTCTTAATGCGCGCGGCCAAATCAATCTCCTCTTGCGGGGTCAGCAGCTGGATCCGCCCGATTTCCCGAAGGTAAATTTTAATGCCGGTATCTGAATCTTCACTAGCCATAACGGCGGTGTAGGGTCTGTGTAGCTCGAGCCGGAAAGTCGATGTCGCTTATTTTACGTGCTCTGATTCCAGGCAGGGTCAGCCTGCAAACTCGACCTGGCCATTCTCATCCTTGACGGTTATAGAAGATATAGAAGACCCAGGCTCGGCAAGTCGTAGGGTTGCTATACACCCGTCCTCGCCAACAAGATTTAGCCCAGCTTCGCCCTCCCCCACGGATTCGATTCTACCCTCGCCCAACATGTTCATGGTCGGACCTCCGGCCACTTTCACCCGCATCGTTGAATAATCGTGAAAGACGATTGTAACCAATCCTTCTTCCTGGGCTACGAGTTGGATGGTGCGTCCTCGAACGATTCTCGTTAGTTTGTCATTAAACTCTATAATCGGCATAAATGGGTTCCTTTCTTGCGCGTCTTCGC
Source organism: Chthoniobacterales bacterium (assembly GCA_035601575.1). Lineage (GTDB taxonomy): Bacteria > Verrucomicrobiota > Verrucomicrobiia > Chthoniobacterales > JAFAMB01 > DASTDH01. Next base: position 626 of record DATNNZ010000437.1, on the reverse strand, counting down.
GTGCGTTTAAGGTTTTTCTGGACTTGCTGGAAAAGCTTTCGTGACGGCTGATTCCGACGAGGTAAGAAGTGTTCTCAGTTCCTGCAAGGATTCGGTCCCGATCTGAGAAAGAAATTGCCGTTGTGCTTCCTCCCACAATGGCAAACAGCGAACCAGCTTCCGCCTCCCTGCTGCTGTTAGTTGAAGCAAGTGTTGCCGTCGATCCTCACCAGTCTCTGCAGTAACCCACTTGGCCCTCGTCAGCGGACGTAGATTGCGCGTCAACGTGGTGCGTTCCATCCCGACCTTCTCGGCCAGGACCGCGTGGCTCAGTTGGCCCGCCCGCTCAATGTCCGCGAGCAACGAAAACTGCGTGATGGTGAGGTCCTCGGGAGATAACAGCCCGTCGTAAAGGGAGGAGAGCTTCCTGGCAAATCTGCGGGCCTGAGAACAATCGCAGGGACCAAGCTTGGGCGCGTGCAATCTTTTATAAATTTCTTCTTGCATTAGATGTAATTACACTTACTTACTGAATCTCAATTAAACACAGATTAGTCAGAGGACAACTAAAACGAAATAAGAGAGCCAAAAAGAGGGAACGAGGCTCTTCTCGAGTCTCCGGTTCTTCATCCCTCGTCAAACGGTAT
>DATNNZ010000436.1:0-4480 GCA_035601575.1 Chthoniobacterales bacterium | reverse complement strand
GCTTGGTAGGACGACTAGCTTGTTCGCCTTGGCGACGGCGAATCCTCAGTCGCCATGAGATTTAGCACCCCCAACCTCCAACCTGAAACCACAAACGGACACCCGAGAGCCTGGTCCCTACCCTCTCTGTTTCCTCCGTTAGCTCCTATTCAACATTCGTGTCTATTCGCCGATCAAACAAACTTGAGCTTGCTGGCGGCAAATACAACCATTTGTAGCAGCATCCACCCATGCTTCCATCGCTGAATGTTGGTCTGACCATAGACACGCTCTTTGTACCTGATCGGCACATCTAGAATCTTGAGATTGAGCTTGCTGGCTCCAAACAAGAGATCGAAGTCGCCAAACGGATCGAAATCACCGAAATAATTCCGGTTGGCGACGATCCGTTCATAGCTTTCTTTGGTCAGGACCTTCGTGCCGCAAAGCGTGTCCTTGACCGGCTGGCCGAGCAACCAGGTAAAAAGAATACTAAAGGTCTTATTCGCGCAAAGATTGAGGAAGCGCATTGCTTGCTTGTCCATGGGATAAACTAGCCGGGACCCATTAGCGAATTCGCAGCGGTTCCCTGCAATCGCTTCGTAGAACTTGGGCAATTCTTCCGGTGGCATCGTCAGGTCAGCGTCGAGGATCATGAGTATCTCTCCTTCAGCGACAGCAAATCCTTCACGCACAGCGTTCCCCTTCCCTTTCCCGGATTGCTGCAGTATTTTTATCCTCTGATTCGGATAGGCGGCTTTCACTCGCTGGATTTCTTCCCAGGTATCGTCTTTCGAGTTTCCTTCGGCAAAGATCAGCTCGGTCCATTGGCCCATTTTCGGGGTTCGTTTTACCGCTGCCTCGATGTTGCCTGACTCATTCCGCGCGGGCACCACAACGGAAACAGTCTTTCGCGCAGAATATGGTTTCCCTCTCGGGCGGGCGATCGAGAAAAAGCAGAAACAAAGAGGTGGCACTAAGGGAGCCACCAGCCGGTTCAATAGATTTTCCAGACCGAACAAGGCAATAGGACAGATAATTCGTCTTTCTGTCCGAATGAGTTCCCAGTCGCTCAAGTGCAGAAGTGCAACCACGTCGTCTGGAGCGAGCCAGCTGCTTTCCGGTTGCTTGCTTCTCAATCCGAGCCGAGTGGCGAGCCAGATCAGTGGGCGCCAGAGCGAACTATAGCAGTTGATAACCAACCGAGTATCAGCGTGTGCCACCGATCTAAGGTTTTGGAACATCTGCTGCACGTCCGCAGCAAGATTCGTCGTCTCAGAAATGACGATATAATCGAAGCACTCGCCGGGTAAATCCACCGTTTCTCCCGCCTCTACATAAAATTCGCCGCTAGGAATTTGCTCGCGAGCGAGCGCAACTTGTTCGGCGCAAACATCGATCCCGACCTTCTTGTCCGCCCGAATCGATTGCAGGAGTTCTCCACTACCACAGCCAACTTCCAGAACCGACGCGAATGAAGGTATGATCAGGTTATAATAGTGGGCAAGGATGCGGCGATAGCTTTTTGCAGCATTCGTCAGTTTGGGCCGCCGGTCAAAATGCTCGCGAACCTTTTCCAGATGCTGTTCAGCAACCGTAGATAGCTTAATTGAATTCACGATTTAAAGCCTCTCCAGAACCACCAAAAGACGCGTCGCAAATAGCGACGGTAGAAAATCCGCAATCCGATCGAAGCCCCGAACGAAGGGAAAAAGAAACGGAGGATAGAGCGACGGCCGGCTAAACCCGCCCGAAGCAACATAGCTAAGAGCTGCTAGAGGCTTAACTAAGATCGTCTTCCACTCCGGCAGCCTGTCCGGATCCTCACCCAACCTAAACAACCGCCATGCATTGGCCTGGGCAGCATAGTAGGACCCGGCCGAATCACCATAAGCAGCCGATCGATCCCAGCTAATTGATTGACCAAAACCCAACGGCTCATGATGGAAGTGGCTGTAAACAAATTTGCCCAAGAAACCGAACCCGGGTTCCATCATGATCACTCGACCTTGCGGTCGTAATACCCGCGCAAATTCCTCAAACGCGCTGCCCGGCCATTGTAGATGATGAAACACATCGAAAAGGATCAGGTTCGAGAGCGAGGTATTCGGAAACGAAAGCCCGTAAGCGTTCTCCAACCGATCAAGCCACGGATTCGGAAAAATATCCGTTGTGATGCAGTTCGGCATAAATTCTTTCACCGCACCGATTCCTGACCCGAGTTCGGCTACAGGTCCGTCGACGGAACTCAGCTGTTCACAAACCAAGCGATAGAGCTCGGCGTAAGCTTGACGAAGGACAGCCTTTTTCTGCCAGACCTCCTTGTTTTGCCGAATCTCGACTAAATGCTGATTTTCCTTAAGGGTAGACGTCACGATATCGGGGGGCAAAAACCGAATCCCCCGCTTCTCAAATTTGCCAACTGCAGTCAAGCTGTTTTTGATAAGCGGTCCGAATCCGGTGGAGGAAGGGGCAATCGATTCCACCAGTCGAGACGTACCTAGCCTGCATTGCTCACAAATCCTTAGAGATCTGTGAGCAATGCAGGCTCAGGCAGCAGAATCCTCCGGCTACGCCGGAATATTCTGCTGCGTCTTCCAGAGAAGGGTTCGGAACAGTCTGTTTCCACCATGTCTCTTAAGGAAAGCTGTTAATTAGATGCGAAAGTATCTGTTTACAGCATTCTAGCCCGCAATGAGCGCGTTTTTGTGGGCTAGCTTGACTTCGAATCGCGAAGATGCTCTTGAATCTGGTTGCAACTGCACCACGAAAGCCCGATGCAGGAGAACGGACTTAGGGCAGCCTTTATTTTCTCGATGCTGGATCGGGAAGTTGGCTAGGGAACCTTTTTCAACGCTGACGTGTTTTCAGATGATCTCAAGAAGAGCAGTATGCCTTGGCGTGGTACTGGCGTTACTGGCCTCACTGCAATGGCTGCCGCTGCTTCATGCTAAATGGTCTATCCGCGACGACTATAGATTCGTGAAGTTAATGGGTTCAAGTGGCCGAATCAGTTTTCCCGATTTTGTTGAGCAATTGTTTCCGCCGGACGTTCCTTTAGGGGGTACGGTAAACCGGCCATGCTACTACCTGGTCCACGATTTCTGGATGTTGCTTATTGGAAACAACCTTCTTTTTTGGCAGAGCGCAAAGGTATTAACGTATTTCGCAGTTGTTTTCTTATTTTTTCTTTTGTTGCGTATCTGGGTCGACGCGTTTTCGGCGACCGCCCTCTGGCTGTTTATAAGTCTTCAGCCAACCTGGTGGGACATCATTCCACGCGCAAACGCCGAGTTGTTTGCCTTGTTTGGTTTGGCGCTTTATGGAATTGGAAATTCTCTGCTTTTACGAAGCGCATTTTCATCGCCCCCAGAGGTTCACACCAAGCAGACACTTTCTGGTCAATTCCTTGCCGGGTTTGGCGGAGTCATTGCGGTAATTTCAAAAGAAAACTTCTGCTTTTCTATTCTAGCGATTTCAGCGTGTGCTTTCCTGTTCGCGAGTTTGGCTATCCGACGGCGTGAACTGGCTGTCGCCCAAGTCGTGCCGTTTTTGGTCGCAGTCATTTTTAGCTGTCTAGTCATCTACGGAATAGTCAAAAACCATGGACACGGCCTCTATGGTCAGACGTTCAATTTTCCGGCGATCCGCAAAGCGGCGTTCGCAGGACTCAACTCGCAGGGATTTCTTGGATGGCTTCCAGTCGGACTCCTGGTCTTTCATTTGATTTGGTTTTACCGCTCGCGCGATCGCAACATGCTTTACGTCGCATTTTTCGAACTGATTCTGGTTGGAATCGTTCTTTTGAACAGTGGCTTCTACACTGGCTTCAAGCTTGAAGGGCGTTATGCATTCCCTACCAGCATCGTTCCGGCTTTTGCGGTTATTCCCCTGTTGACCATCACTCGCGACCCTTGGGGAGATTATAGCAAATCATTCATTCACGTGTTCATTTGGATGTGCTGCATCTCACTCGTTTGGCCCGGAAGATCCGCAAACTACGACTGGGCGAAACATTACCGATCTGAAACGCGAAAGTTTGACCGGAAGTTGAGGAAAGTGATTGCCGCCGTATCCTCCGATCCTGGTAAGCCGATTCTCTTTCAAAGCTATCATATATCAGATGTTGAGCCTTTGGCTTCGGTGAAGATCTATCTCGAGAGTTACGGCGTCCGTAATCCGATGTACGCCAAGCTGCAATATTCATCCGATCAATTCACCGATGAACACGAAAAGTTTATGGCTAAACTAGCGGAAGGAGAAATAGGTCCCCATAGGCGATTTCGGGCTTTTTCAGACCTGAACAGCCAGGACTATTTCAGAATCACGTTTTCTTGCCCGTCGCCGCAAGAGGATGCGATCGCCAATTTTTACAGTTTAGAGTGAGGCTGTTTTACTCACGATGAGATCGGAGGCTGATTTGAAAAGGAGGCCACAGAGGTCACGAAGGTACTGAGAAACGGGAAGAAGGAGCGCGGGGACGATACTTTGTTGCGGCGTT
>DATNNZ010000435.1:0-14923 GCA_035601575.1 Chthoniobacterales bacterium | reverse complement strand
AAGGAATAGAGATCGCTCCGAGAGTCGATCGACCGGTTCATGCGGCCGGTCTGTTCGGGCGACATGTACGCGAGGGTGCCCGCAATACTTTCGGGAGGCTCGGGAGCCTGGCGCTCGCGTGGCAGGTCCGAAGCAATACCGAAGCCGGTAAGCCAAACCTGGTCCGACCCCGGGTCCACCATAACATTGGCCGGCTTCATGTCCTTGTGGATGATGCCGTGCTCATGGAGTTTGCCCAGCGCGGTTGAGAGACCGATGGCGATGCGCAGAAACCGCGTCGGGTCCAACCGTCGCTCAAGAAACCGATCGAGGGGCTCGCCGCCCGGGTTCTCAAGCACCAGCATTGTCCGCCCGTCATCGCGAACCAGAGCAAGAGGTAAAACCGCCCACGCCGGGTCAAGCCTGCTCCTGAGCCCATATTCATGCTCAAGCCGTCTATGGGTCCCTTGCGCCGGCTGTTTCGACCAAGGCGCAACAACGAGGATATGGCCTGTTTCCCTTTGGCCGCGGTATAGGACGAACTCCCCGTCTTTCCGTAGTGACTCCAACGTATATGACGAAATTTCTGTCATGGCCGTTTCCAGCCGAATAGGATCGTCCCCCATCACACGGGAGCAGCGCTCACCCGTTGGTCCGCGTCGAAGATCGCAACCAGCCTACCGCTTCTCGTAACTCTTTGCACCAAGGAAATGGGCAATTTATAGAGCCGTAGATCAAATAGCGACGCTGGAAGCTTCCGCCTTTGCTAAAGGTATAGCGGACACGTTGTCGGACAGGCCGGCGTTATTTCTGGATGCTGCCCAGGCTCCGGCTTCTGATGCAGGGGATTAACCGCTTCCCGGAATAAGGTCGAATTTCGCATGGCGTGTAACCGTCTGTTGTTTTGTTAAGATTTAATCGGCGGAATGAGGACAGGACGCTGGCCAATCCAAATGAAAGCACATTCTCAAAGCAAAGAGCCTCGTACTGTTCTCGTGGTTGACGACGATTCGCGATTGCTGCGTTCCATTGCCAGACTGATACGCTCTGCCGGCGTCAACGCTCTGACCTTTGATCGGCCGGCGCATCTGCTCGCGTCTGAGGTGCCCGAAACCAACGCCTGCCTGCTGCTGGATGTCCACATGCCTGAAATGAATGGAGTCCAGCTGTACGAAATGTTAGCTGTCACTCGGCACGATCTGCCGGTGATAATGATGACTGGTCGCGACGACACACAGACTCGGCATTTGCTCCAGCGTGTCAGTGCGGTTGCGGTTTTGATCAAGCCCTTCGATGAATCTCTGCTGCTTGACGCTATCTCTCGTGCACTCGCGTTGTCGCGCAATGGACAGCGGGGCTAGCCCGCAATGAGCTCGTCGCTTCTCCTAGCGTGTGATTTTGCGGGCTAGTGGCTTTCCCGTGCCGCGAAATTTAGTCCGCAGAGGTGGTCAGGCGAACGTCATCATTGACAATGAAATGTTCTTGTCATTGAAATGGGATAGTGACGAGCAAGGTTCCTACCGTGTTCGTGGTGGATGATGATGCGTCCGTCCGCGGGGCTCTCGCCCGCTTGCTACACTCTGCCGGCTACCAGACCGAAACCTTCGCCTCGGCGGAAGGATTTCTCGCCCAGAGCCGCTTCGACGCTCCCGGCTGCATTATCCTGGATGTGCGAATGCCCGGACTGAATGGTCTCGAACTGCAGCAAGCGCTCGCTGCCGCGGACCGGCAGCTGCCGATTGTCTTCATCACCGGACATGGCGACGTTCCGATGAGTGTGCGTGCGATGAAGGCGGGAGCTGAGGATTTTCTGCCTAAGCCATTCGATGACGAAGAACTATTGAAGGCCGTCGCGCAGGCGTTAAACAGGAGTCAGCGAGAGCAAAACGAGCGAACGGAAGTCGCTGAAATCCGCAGGCGGCTGTCGAGTCTAACTCCGCGCGAGCGCGAAGTGCTTTGTCACGTCGTTGCCGGGCAGCTCAACAAACAGATTGCGGCCGATCTTAATATCGCAGAAAAAACGATCAAGGTGCATCGAGCCCGAGTTATGGAGAAAATGGGCGCCAGTTCGCTCGCCGGCTTGGTCGCGATGACAGCGCGAATTGGTATTCACACGCCGCTGTAAGCCGAGAGCCTGCATTGCTCACAAATCTCTAAGGATTTGTGAGCAATGCAGGCTAGTCATTGGACTAAGGTCCTATATACTCGGCAGTCGCTAATCGGTATAAATCCTGGAGACATAGAACCAGCGCTTGGGAGGAAAACTCAGTTACCGTTCCGAGAATCAAAGATAAGGACAAGCTCCGATCACATTCTTGGAGAGCGGTTCTGTTGTCTGGTACAGGCAAGAACTTATGAAAGAGGCTGTTTATTGGGCAGCAGTACCCGTCGTTATTGCTTTCACTTCATGCCAGAAACCCGCGTCGACGGTCTCTTCCGGGCCTCCCGAGGTTTTGGTTACCGAGGTCGTTCAGAAGGAAGTTCCGATGATCCGTCAGTGGGTTGGCACGCTGAATGGATCCGAGAACGCAGATGTCAGGGCTAGAACGACCGGATATTTGCAGAAGCGCGCCTACCAGGAAGGCGGCTACGTAAAGCAGGGCGATTTGCTGTTTGAGATCGATCCCCGGCCTTTCGTTGCGGCGTTAGATCAAGCAAAGAGCCAGCTGCTGGAGGCCCAAGCAACGTTACTAGGTGTTGAATTGGACGCGAAAAGGGCAAAGGAGTTGTTCCAGGGCAAAGTTATCTCTGAGCAGGAGTACACGAACAAGACACAGGATTACCAAACCAAATTAGCGGCCGTAGCGGCGGCCCAGGCGGCAGTGGAATCAGCACAGCTGAACCTTGATTATACCAAGGTGGTTTCGCCGCTGGACGGCATCGCCGGGCAGGCGCAGGCGCAGATTGGGGACTTGGTTGGCTCCGGATCCAATACTGTTTTGACTACGGTATCGCAGATCGAGCCGATCCGGTGTTACTTTCCGATTAGCGCACAAACCTATTGGGAGTTTGCCGACCTTTTGAAGAAGGCGATGGCGGTGCCGGAAGCCGAACGTCCGGAAAGAGTCGAAATGATCCTGCCTAACGGCGGTCATTGGGGGAATGCTGGCAGCGACGTTTATCGCGATCTTTCTTATCCCGGTATTGTTCTATTTAGTTGAGAGGATTTCTCATCGAGAGGGAAAAGGCGAACCCGAACCGCCTCTAGTCGAGCACCCAGCTGGTGTTAGCAAACACTGAACCATGAAGCGCCGATTCCTTTCTTAGCCACTGATGGATTTTGGCCGACGCGCACTCTTAGCTGCTACTATTGTGGTTCTCTTACCGGTTTGTTATGCTTTGGGATCGACCGATCTCAGCGGTAAATGGGTGCTTGATCTCCACGCTTCCAGCTCTTCGGATCCAATGCTAAAGCGTCTTGGAGTTCCCTGGATAGAACGGAAGCTGGCAGCTTCGATAAAGCTCGAATCGACCTACACTCAATCCCCGAGTTTGCTAACCATCCACACACACGGTCCGGCGTTTTCAAGGACGGAACTAATCCGCTTAGACAATAAGCCGGAGACAAAGACAGAGGCCCTCACGGGTGACTATACACGATTCGCATTCGGTGGTCTCCTGACGGCACCCAACTCGTCTCAACGATTTCTTTTCGCACTAAAGACGGGCACGATGCCCAGTTGATTGTCGTTCGCCAATTAGCTGACGCTGGAAAGACACTCCTCCTAACCCAAACACTAAAAGTAGCCGGTCACCCAGGAACCTGGATGGTCCGTCGCGTCTGCAGAAAGCTTTAGGCATAGAAAGATTCCGGTAGGTGGTAATTCTTGCCGCGCGGATACGATCAGGGTACAAAAACCAGTGAATCGCTTATTGCGCGGTGGATAGAGCGGGTCGCACCGTCGTTCGCAGATTTTCCAACGGACCGAAGTTCTCCCGAATCACTCCCCTCCGCGGGCGGTCGAGGTCCAGGATTACCGATACCACGAGCGTGACGAGCAATGCGAAGACCATGGCAGTGAGTACGTGACGGCGTCCAGCGCGACCAAATGAATGTCCGACCAGCAGACCAGTAAAGACGATCGCCGCGAATAACAAAATAAGCACAATTGCCGGCACGGTGTTCGAATACGCCGCCTCGATCGCCGCGCCAGCGTCGATCATTTCGTTTACCGCCGGCACCATGGTTGAAACGTTTCTGGGCTGCGGGTTAATCCGCGATTGTTCCGAGATCACTTGCCAGATCTGCTGTTGAAGCTGCTGTGAGGCCATCGCTGAGGCCCCAATTTGCGTCGGGTCGAACCGCGCACCGATATACTTTAGTCGGGCATCGAGATAGTCGCGAAGCAGTTGTTGAAGGCTGCCTCGGGTTGGTTCCTCCAGGAGATCCGTGCGAAGCCATGCGTCCCTGAGAGCGTTTGCTTCGTGTAGAACCAGCGTATTGCGCTGGTCGTATCTACCCGCAGCTAACGAAAACGAGAACGCCAGCAGCAATGCCGCCAAGCCGGCCACTGCCCCCTTTACCGCGGAATCGGCTGCCCCGGATTCTTGCTCTCCGTGCCGGGCCGCGTTTTTGCCCAGCGAGAAACCGACGAACATTCCGCCCAACAAGAAGACAAACAGTGTTATCGCAAGCTGCCAACTGGGGGTTGAGTATAGCCAGTCCATACGCGAGGTGAGGGCCACGATCAATCGTCCTCTGAACGGCTGTGGAGTGTTTTTGGTCCGACGATGACGGCGTCTGTCATCGCAGCTATTCTTGGTTTAACTGTTGCAGGTCCGGGGTCGTTGGAACGCTCGGGCGCTGAGGAGGAACCACGATGCGTCCGCCTTCCAGCGGGAAATGCATGCGGAAAAGAGCGCCCAACATGGCAACGGAGTTGTCGCTCCACAGTCCGCCGTGACCCCAAATAATATCCTTTGGCACCCTGACAACCCAGCATGGTATACGGGCATTACCCGAATAAACGAATTGCCATCGCCGCCAAAGTTCTTTTCCGGTAGATGGTCTGACCTCATCGGGATTATAGCTGCCATTGCGGCAGAAACGGTTTTCGTGGCCATCGTTACGTTCACTGGTGTAAAAGATCTGGTCTTGCACGTTTTGCCTGATATTGGCTTCGAATGCCCTGTTCTCCTGCGCTATTAGATCGGGTGGCGCAGTGGCTTCCCCAAGAGGCACGACATGATAATTGACTAGATACGGATTGTTGCCGGGCGTTTGAGTGTAGAACTTCTGTTCAGATACTTTGCTTCCGTGCTTGCCGGGCACCGATACCTTATCCCAATGGTAGCGAAGATTGATCGTGTTATAGACTCCCGTTCCAATGGGAAAGAATTGGCCCGTTGCCTGATCGTTCTCTGATTGCAGGATGATCAAAAACGGGCGGTTTTCTTCGATGACCACACCGCTTTCCAGAGAGGTTCGAGCGACATACGCATGCCGTTTTTCGTCATATTTATAAAGATAAGCAAGCTCCGACATCAATTGCCGGGAGCCAATAGAGCTATCTGCTGAATTAAACGCTACCGCCATGTCCCATGGGCTGGAATTGCGTACTCCGTTGCTGCCGGCATCGAGAATGGAATGAGAAATCGTATTCCCCAGTACCAACCCACCAAATGAATGGCCTAGGAGTACACAATGGTGATATTTCTTATCTGGTGCTCGAGCAGCTAATGCGAGCTCGCTGATGGCGGCTAGGCAGCCGTTTTGCGACGCAACTACTTGACCGGCCGACTTGCGGCTCCAGAACGTTAATAAACTCAGTCCCGGCACAGTAAGGTCTCTCCCGCGCCATGCAATATAGACGCCGATCACGTTAATCTTTCGTGCGGTCATCTCCGGAAAACGCGACATCGCATCGATGAAGTGTTCGAACCGGCAGACGTCCCCCGAAATCGCGTTGTTTTGCCAGCCGTGGATGTAAACGAAGAGCAGCGGACGCTCCGCTTTACCGATGACCTGGAGAGCGGCACCTAGTTGCGATGTATCTAACATCGAGCCTTGATCCCCGAACTCGATGAATGCCAATTTGTAGCGCCCGTCCTTGGGTCCTCGTACGGAGTTGAACGGTTCACCCGATGTGTTGGCATGGTAAGGGCCGTAAGCAGCACAGCCCGCGACGAGGACCGTGAAAACAAGTGTGACCAAGAGCCGGCAACCCAAACTAAGATTCCGCGATGAGCAGCGCCGGTGCCACCGATTGTCCTTGATCCACGCCGGAATCAGTCTGGTAAAGACAGGTGCCCTCCGATTGTACCGCCCGTGAGATGGAGTATCAGGCATTTAGAGCGAATTGTAGAGTATCCCGTACCGGGCCGTCTATGGGACTAAAGTCCAATAGGAGGTAGCGCGGACGCTCAGAATAGGGATGTATGCCTTGTGCCTAGTGGTCGACTCACAAGAAACCGAGTTAAATGGATGAGAGATAAACGATAATCCCCCGTGAGTTTATTTGATCAACGGCTGGTCAGGGCGAGCGCCTAGCTATGAATCAGGCGAGGCCCTGTTTCTCCGGGCCTTCATTTGAGCCCAGCTGCTGCCATGACTCCTTGGGTGACCCGCTTCTGAAAGAGAATGTAGGCAGCGGCAGTCGGGATCGAGGCGAGTACCGCCGTCGCACAGAGCCTGGCGAAAGCGACTCCATAGGTCGATTGGACCTGGGTCATGCCCACCGGAATTGTTAACATCGGAGTCGAATTGGTGACGATGAGCGGCCAGAAGAAATTGTTCCACGTAGCAATAAACGTCACGATGGCCATCGCCCAAGTGATGCTCCAGTTGAGCGGGAGATAAATCCGAAACAGAATTCGCCAATTCCCTGCGCCGTCAATCAGAGCGGCATCTCGAAAATCGCGAGGCACTTCGTCAAAGAATTGTTTGAATACGATGACTGAAAGTGGGATGGCAATTTGCGGCAAAATAAGGCCGGCGAAGGTGTTCACGAGATTGAACTGATTCATCATCATGAAGAGCGGCACGGCCACCGCGTGGAACGGCAACATAAAGCCGACTAAGAGTGACCAATAAATTAGTCTCTTGCCGGAGAATTCGAGCCGCGAAAGTGCGTAAGCACACATCAGTGCGAACAGGATTGAGAAGAAGGTAACGACGACCGAAACGAAGATCGTATTCGCGTACCACCGAACGAAGGGACTGTTTTGGAAAATGTAAACGAAGGCGTCAAAGTTCGGCGGCCAAGGGATCAATGAGGGCGGAAGCTGAATGGTCTGGTCTTCAGTCTTTAAAGATGTGACGATGATCCAGTAGATTGGGAAAATCCAAGCGAGCGCCATCACCACGGTGAGTAGCGTGCACAGGGAGCCAAGGACCGAGACACGTTGATTTCTCATGTGGCGGCGGCCCGGCTAGCGCGCAACACCCGAAACTGGACAACAGCAGCTACGGTGATGATCACGACCAGGACCAAGGCGATGGCTGCACCATAGCCGCCCCGATTTTGCTGGAAAGCCTGCCGGTACATGTAGAGGAGGACTACCAGCGTTGAATTATATGGTCCTCCGAGCGTCAAGAGATAGACCTGATCGAAAATCTTAAACTGTAGGATGAGCTGGAGAACCAATACGAGAGTCGTCACCGGCCAGATTAGCGGACAAGTGATGTGAGCAAACCGACGGAAGCCACTTGCTCCATCCAACGCGGCCGCCTCGTAATACTCTTGCGGAATGCTCTGCAGACCGGCGATGAAGAGGAGCACGTTAAACCCCACGGTCCACCAAATGGTAACCGCAGCGACCGAGGGCATAGCCCAGAGTGGATCTTGGAACCACGAGATGTTGATCCCGGTCAGGGAATTTAAGATGCCGAAATTAGCGTCGAGAATCCAGATAGCGGCAGTGGTCACGACGCTTACGGGCAAGACGTACGGCAGGAAAAAAGCCGCTAACACGACGAGTCGAAGGCGTTTCAATCGGACCACCAGTAGCGCCAAAAAAAATCCGATTAGGGTGTTCGGGACAACAGTGAGCAGCACGAAATATCCGGTGTGCAGCACTGAGCCCCAAAAATCGGCGTCGTGCATCAGTTCGGCAAAATTACCTAATCCGATGAAGCGACCTTGACCAGTAATTTCTGAGTTAGTCAAGCTGAGGTAACACGCTTGGATACCTGGATAAATCAGAAACAGAACATAGAAAATCAGAAACGGCAGAACGAAAAGCAAAGCGGTCGCCTGCTTGTGACTGGCCGGCTTATGAGCCGCGCTACTTGGTACCCGCATGAAAGTCGACTACGAATAGCGCCGGCCGAGATCGCCGACGCTATCAGGATTGGGAGCAATTATTGCTGTTGTTTTGCGTACTTCTCTAGCTCGGCATCAAACTGCTTGATGGCCTGGTCAGGAGGTATCTGGTTGTTCCAAGCTGGAAGTAAGAAATTACTGATCGCGGAGAAACTGGGGCTGGCGACTCCGAAAATGGGAAGGGGCGGTTCGAGAGTAACCTGCTTGGCGGCGTCCGCACTGTATTCATTGTTCGGCACCATCTGCTTATAAGAGTCGCTTTGTTGAAGGGGGAGATATGCTGGAATATGGCCGCCGCCGGCCCAGGTCTGCTGTTTCACGACATAGGCGATGAACTTCAACGCTGCCGCAACCTTCTCAGGCGTAGGCGGATTTTTCTGGTTGTTCGGTATCGCTAATTGATGTGAATCGGCCCAGGTGTCGCTATTGCCGGCTAGCTTCGGAAAAGCCTGAATACCGTACTCGAAGGTGAGCTTTTTGCTTTTTTCCAGATCAACCAAAGTTGGCACTTCCCAATTCCCGTTGATCATGAACACCGATCGGCCAGCCGTGAACAAAGCAACGGCCGATGGGTAAGTGGTGTTCTTCGGGATGTACCCTCCCTTGGTCCAGTTGGCCATCGCTTCAAGCGCCTTGGCGCCTTGATTTTCCACATCGGTAAAACTCAATTGATTGTCCTTAATGAAGTCGCCATTTTGCTGGCGGAATAAAGTATACCAGACACGCCAGCAAGAAGCCGGGTCAGCCGAGTTAGTAGATTCGGCGATTGGAAGCAGATGGGTTTTGGACTTAGCCTCACCGAGCATTTTCGCGAAGGCTTCGAGACTATCCGTGCCGGTTGGCTTGCCGTCCGATCCCAGAAGGCCTGCCTTTTGCAGGGCCGTTTTGTTATAGTAAAGGACGATCGTGTGGATATCTAGCGGGACACCGAACAATTGATCGCTCTGAGCATATTTTTTGCTGATCTCGAGCGAGCGCTGAATGATGGAATCCTGAAAATCGGACTGCTTTAACCCGGCTTGCGCAAGTTCGTCATTGGTGATCGGTCGAAGATCTTTGCCCTGCACCCCTTGAGCGAAATGCGAAAGGTGATAAGTCATAACATCCGGAGTCTGGCCGGAGACCACCCCGGTATGAACCTTGGTGTAAAACGGCTCGCCCCAAGTAAGGGTCGATTCGGTTACGTGGATGTCGCTTTGACTCTTGTTGAATTCTTCGACGATCTGTTTCATTCGAACGCCGTCGCCTCCACCAAGGAAATCCCAGTATGTGAGTTCGGTGGCGGCGTATGCACTCGCGGAGAAGAATCCCGCGACGAGACAGATTAGGGTTGCTTTCATGGGGCGGATACTGAGTTTCGCAGAATCACTGCGATTAGGTTTGGAGGAAAACGAAAAAGTTGGTTAGTAGCCAAGCACTAGAGTGTTCCAGGAGAGAGGCGGTAGCGGTGTCGAAACTTGATCCGACCGAATTGAGAGCTCAGCGTGCTCGCTGGGACTTACTTTATGAGGTGTCATCGCCGAGTTAGTGGCTAGTAAGTCGTCACCGTGTAACACAAAGACTTTGCCGTTTTGGATGGGGGGGAAACCCCTTAGGTCAATCGACAGATCCGTCGGCGCATCGGTCGAACGATTCAGAACAAAAAGGACGATTCTGCGATCCTTTGGGTCATGGATTGAGGCTGCCAAGAGCTTGGCGGAATCACCGGCTGTTTTTGTTGAATAAGAACCAGAGCACACATTGGAACGAAGCACCGAACCTCGTCCAAATTGGCTGGCCAACTTGAACGGATGGAATATCGTCTGCCGCCAAGCGGGACCACCGGGTTCAGCAAAGATGGCTCCGATGACGTTAACCAATTGGGCCTGGCATGCCGCTTTCACTCGATCAGCGTTATTGATGAGAGTGATCAAAGCTCCCCCAACCATTAAAGCATCCTGGAGATCATAGATCTCTTCGATCAGCCGCGGAGCGAACGGCCAGTTTGCTGGTTCTCTGTCTTGGATCGAGCGAGCCTTATACCAAACGTTCCATTCGTCGAAGGAAAGCATGATCCTCTTGGCCGAACGTCGTTTCGCTGCAACCGCGTCACTAACTGCAACCGCTTCCTTGATGAAACGATCCATGATTTCGATATTGCCGAGAAACTCGAGCACATCATTGAGCGGGTTTTCGTAGTACATGTGCAGCGAAAGGAAATCGACATCGTCGAAAGTGTGCTGCAGTACTTCGTATTCCCACGCTCCAAATGTTGGCATGTTCCGATGGGAAGAGCCACAGGCGGCTAACTGAACCGCGGGATCGACTAACTTCATCACCTTCGCGGTTTCCTTCGCCGTTCGACCATATTCGGTCGCAGTCTTTTGACAGATTTGCCATGGGCCGTCCATCTCGTTCCCTAAACACCAGAACTTGACGCCATGCGGTTCCGCATAGCCATGCTTCGCGCGCAGGTCGCTGAGATAGGTACCGCCCGGATGGTTGCAGTATTCGAGGAATTGCCGCGCCTCATCCGGTCCCCGCGTGCCGAGATTCACGCCCAACATCGGTTCAGTCCCTGCCGCTCGACACCATTCGATGAATTCATTCGTGCCGAATCGGTTCGACTCAGTGCTGAGCCAAGCCAGATCAAGCCGAATCGGTCTCTGCTCAACTGGGCCAACACCATCTTCCCAATTGTAACCAGAAAGAAAATTACCGCCGGGATACCGAATAATCGTCGGACCCAGATCGCGAACTAGATCGAGGACGTCTTGGCGAAACCCGCGTTTATCCGCAGTCGGGTGCTCCGGTTCGAAGATGCCGGTATAAACACAGCGGCCCAGATGCTCGACAAAAGTGCCGAATAGGCGTCGGTCCAAGTCTGAAATGGTGAAATCAGCGTCTAGAACAATATGTGCATTCGTCATTTAATTAGGGGGATGAGCTCGGGTCCAAAGGATATTGCAATCGGCTGCCGATATTGCAATCGGCTGCCTGGACAACGCCGCACAAAGCCGGAATCCGTTTCGGGGTAAGCCGCCACGCTAAATTGCGTCTTGACGCCACAGCCATGCGATCGGCAATCCTATTTACCCTCAAGGTCTACTACAACCTAATCGGAGCGTAGAAAAGCCGAACAATTCCGACTTAGGGCAGCCCTCGGAACGCCGACAACGCCGAGAACACCGTCAAACACCGGGAGCCCCGGCGATAAATCTCTTCGCGATCTCTGACCGATTCTATCCTCGATGGTGGAGGCGTGCTCGGGACTCCGGCACGAGGCGCCTCGCTGTCAGCTTTCCCGCCGTTCCGTGTCGATGCCGGTCTCGACTAACCTCCGTGCCGAGCAGCCAACCCCTTCATCTTAGGGCTAACGGCTACCGACCCCGGGAACGGCTCCTCATTAATATGATGGGGTCACGGTTGTGTGGGTCGTAGTCGTCGTGCTTGGCACGACCGGCTGAGTAACGGTGGTCCGTCTTACCGTGGTCGTGGTCGTCGTAGGTGGAGGGGTGGTGTACACCGTTTCATGACTGCACGCGCCGAGAGCAAGCCCGGTGGCGAGCGCGAACAAAGTTTTTTGGATCTTTGTCATTTCCTGAATTCGCAAGTGCTTGCCTAAGTGGCCCTATTTTCAAGACATAAGCGGCTGTGCTTAAGTTGCTTATATCGGACAAAGCGGGGCCGGCTGCGCACCCCTCCCGCTCAAATACGGGCTAACGCCTCGGCCAGATCCGAGCGCAAATCTTCGACATCTTCCACACCAACTGAGAGACGAATGAGACTGTCGTCGATCCCAAGTTGGATCCGCTGTTCCCGGGGAATCGATCCGTGAGTCATCAGCGCTGGATGTTCGATCAGGCTTTCCACTCCACCGAGACTTTCGGCCAGCGCAAATAGTCGGGTATTTTCCAAGAAACGGCGGGCGCCCGCCAGATCTGAATCCAGATAGATCGTAATCATCCCACCAAACCCTTTCATTTGCCGTTTAGCTAATGCGTACTGGGGATGGGAAGGGAGTCCCGGATAACTCACTCGCTTTACCTTCGGTTGCTTTTCCAACCAGCTCGCCAGCTCGGACGCATTTGCGCAGTGCCGTTCCATGCGGAGTGCCAATGTTTTCAACCCGCGCAGCGCCAGGAAGCTATCGAAAGGTCCGGCCACCGCGCCCACCGCGTTTTGCAAAAAAGCCAATCGCTCAGTCAGCGCTGCTCTTCCCGGCGCCACAACGATCACGCCGCCGACCATGTCGGAATGTCCATTCAAATATTTGGTTGCCGAATGAACGACGATATCAAAGCCCAGATCGATCGGATGCTGGATCCAGGGACTGGCAAATGTATTGTCCGCCACGGTCACCAGATTGTTTTCGTGAGAAAAGCGAGCGACTGCTTCGAGATCGATTAGCTTTAACAGCGGGTTGCTTGGAGTTTCGACCCACGTCATCCGGGTGTTTTTGCGCGTCGCTTTCTTCAATGCCGCGGGATCGGTCAGATCGATGAAACTGAATTCGAGATTTGCTGACTTTGAACGAACCCGTTCGAAAAGGCGAAACGTGCCGCCATAGAGATCATCACTGGCGATCACATGTGAACCGGCTTCGAGCGTTTCTAGGACCGTGGCCATACCCGCGAGACCAGAGGCAAAAGCAAAACCGCGATCTCCGTTCTCCAGATCGGCCATGCAACGCTCGTAAGCCAAACGCGTCGGGTTAATGCTCCGGGCATAGTCGTATCCCTTGTGTTTACCAGGGCTTTCCTGAACGTAAGTAGACGTTTGATAAATCGGAGTCATGATCGCCCCAGTCGACGGATCAGGTTCTTGGCCGGCGTGAATGACCCGGGTGGCGAACGCGTGTTTTGGTGGATTGCTCATGAGATGCGACGGCGCAGATAATTGAGAAGATCGATACGCGTGATGAGGCCAACGAACTGACCGTGCTCGACCACGATTGCAACTTTTCCGTTGTCGAGGATGCAGCGCACCGCGTCGAGTGAATCGGAAGGTTCCAGTGTCTCCACGCGATTGGTCATCGCTGTCCGAACCTCATCCCGAAAAGTACCGCCACCGTTCTGAACGCGCGTTAGCAGGTCGGACTCATCCAGGATGCCAATCAATTGGTCTCGGTCCAGCACCGGTACTTGCGAGATATCGGCGATTCGCATCCGATTGAACGCAGTAAGGAGGGTATCGCTTGGTCCCACGCTTACCACCGTTCCGTCCTGGTATCGGCGAGAAACTACGTCTCGCAAATCGCCAAAGGTTTCCCGCTGCAGGAAACCCTGGTCCGTCATCCAGATGTCGTTGTACATCTTGGAGAGGTATTTGTTACCGCTGTCGCAAGCAAACGTTACCACCCGCTTTGGAGTAGCCTGTTCTCGGCAATAATTGAGCGCTGCGGCAAATAGTGTGCCCGAAGAGGAACCGCCAAAAACGCCCTCTTTCCTGAGCAGTTCGCGAGCAGCCTGGAAGCTTTCTCGATCAGAGATGCTGTAAGCTTTGCGAACCCGCGAAAGATCGGCAATCGGTGGAATGAAATCTTCCCCGATCCCTTCAACCAACCAGGAGCCGGGTTGGTTCATTGTTCCCTTTGTCACGTAGTCCGCTAAAACCGAACCGGCGGGATCGGCGAGGATGATTTCGCAATTTGGCGCTACTCGAGCGAAGAATCGGCTGAGCCCAGTAAGGGTACCGCTCGAACCGACGCCGACCACAACTGCATCAACGCGGTGCTCCATCTGATCCCAGACTTCCGGTCCAGTTATTTCCTCGTGGGCCAGCGGGTTCGCCTCGTTCCCGAATTGGTTTACGTAGAAGGAGCCAGGTGTCTCTTGGGCGATTGTCGCTGCCAGGTCCTGGTAGTATTCCGGATGCCCTTTGGCGACATCGGATCGGGTGATGACCGTCTTGGCACCGAGGGCTCGTAGATGAAGGATTTTCTCCTGCGACATTTTGTCTGGGATAACCAACAGCAATTGATAACCCTTGGCCGCTGCGACCAAGGCGAGTCCCAGGCCGGTATTACCTGCAGTGGCCTCGATGATAGTTCCGCCGGGTTTCAGGTCGCCGTGCTGTTCCGCCGCTTCGACCATGGCCAAAGCCATCCGGTCCTTGATCGAACCGGTGGGATTTTGCGTCTCCAGTTTGATAAACAATTGACAAACACCGGTATCAAAACGGGTAATCTCGAGCAGCGGTGTCCTGCCGATCAATGAAAGGATAGCTGGGTTATTGATTTGCGGAGGGAACGAGTGAGAGGCAGATGCCATATTATGAATCTCCAGTGAGCCGTTCCTCGAGGTCAAGTCTAATGACGCCATTTAACAGAAGGACGCAAAGACAGAATTTTGCACAGGAGCTACTACTACGGTGGTATTTCGATTTCGTCGAAATACCACCGTAGTAGTACAGAGATCTCGAAGGGACTTTTGGTTTGGCCTGCTTGTGCTCGTGTTCTAAGGCCGCAAAATCCGCGGCGGGGAAGGACCGCGTCCGCGCGGTCCGATTTTCGCTGAGCGCGAGAACGCGCACCTAACCCGTCGCTGCCCTGCGGCAATCTAGTGTACCGTCTCACATATAATGATGACGTCGCCGCAGGTCAGTTGGCTGTTTTTCAAGGCGCGAGCGACGAGCATATCTAGATCGATACGTAAGGAGCGAGCAACGCGGAAAAACAGCCAACCGGCCGCGGCCCGGAG
>DATNNZ010000434.1:0-5773 GCA_035601575.1 Chthoniobacterales bacterium | reverse complement strand
GGAGCGTTCCTTCATTGAGTGGGGGCATGAACTCCTTTCCCAGCCGGCTGAAAGGAACATAGGTCAGGACGAGCACCACGAGCGCCAGCAAGAGCGTCAACCAGCGGAATCGGAGAGCAAAGTTGACGAATGGCTGGTACGCCCAGATTAAGAAGCGATTAATCGGATTCTGGCGCTCGGGGGTGATCTTTCCCCGGATGAGCCAAGCCATTAGCACCGGCACCAGGACTATCCCTAGGATCGAGGCGAAAAACATCGAGAATGTTTTTGTGAACGCCAACGGACGAAACAACCGACCTTCCTGTGCCCCAAGCGAGAAAACCGGTACGAAACTAACGGTGATCACCAAAAGCGAATAGAACAGCGGCCGCCCGACGCTCTTGGCCGCCGACAGAATAACTTCGAAGCGTTCTCGGCCACGAGCATCGTGTCCTTTGTCGTCGCGAAAATGTTCCAGCGCTTTGTGTGCGTTCTCGACCATGATGATCGCCGCATCGATCATTGCGCCAATTGCAATGGCAATTCCGCCCAGCGACATGATGTTGGAGGTTTGCCCCAACCAATGCATCGGGATGAACGACAGGATAATCGCGATCGGCAACGTGATAATTGCCACCAGAGCGGAACGGATGTGCCAAAGGAATAGAATCGAGACAAATGCTACGACAATACTTTCTTCGAGCAGTTTTTCTCGCAGCGTGTCGATGGCATTGTGAATGAGCGTACTACGATCGTAAACCGGGACAATCTGAACTCCTTCTGGCAGCGCTTTCTTGATCTCGTCGAACTTCTTTTTTACTCCATCAATCACCTTCAGAGCGTTTTCGCCATAACGCATGACCACAATGCCGCCGACAGTTTCCCCTTCCCCGTTTAGTTCCGCGATTCCTCGCCGAAGGTCGGGTCCGAGATGCACGTTGCCCACCTGTTTCAGATAGACTGGAGTTCCGTTCTGAACTTTCAGGACGATGTCGTCGAAATCGTCCAGGCTCTTGATGTAACCGCGGCCTCGGACGAAAAACTCGGTCGACGATACTTCGAACGTTTTGCCGCCGACATCCTGATTACTCATCCGGATCGCATTGACGACATCGCCAATTGGGATGTTGTAGGCGGTCAGCTTGTTCGGATCGAGATCGACCTGATATTGTTTGACGAAACCGCCAACCGGCGCGACCTCGGCCACACCTTCCACCGATTCCAGCGCGTACCGGATATTCCAATCCTGGAGCGAACGCAGCGCCGCCAGATCATGTTTGCCGCTCTTGTCGATCAGCGCGTACTCGTAAACCCAACCGACTCCGGTCGCGTCCGGTCCGATAACCGGATTGACGCCCTCCGGCAGAGATCCGCGAACCGAGTTCAAATACTCGATCACCCGAGATCTAGCCCAATAAATGTCCGTACCATCCTGAAAGATGACGTAAACGAACGATTTACCGAACATCGATTCACCGCGGACAAATTTGACCTTCGGTGCCGCGATGAATTTGGTGGAGATCGGATAAGTAATCTGATCTTCAACCAGGTCGGGCGAACGGCCTTCCCAATCGGTATAGACGATAACCTGAACGTCGCTCAGATCGGGAATCGCATCGAGCGGGGTCTGGTATAAAGCATAGATCCCGGCAGCAATGCCGAGTATCACGAACACGACGACCAGAAATGGATTGCGGGCGCTCGCATCAATGATCCGATCGATTGCGGTGCTACGATGGGGCGAAGAGGAAACGGTATCGGCGTGTCGGGGTATCGGCGTGTCCGACTTCGCTCCGTCGTCTGAAACTCCGGAAGCTTCCTCCTTCGCTAAAGCTTGGTCGGACGCGTCTTCGGACAAGTCGGCGTCCGGTGGCTTCGCATTGCTTGCATCGGGATCCTGACTCATTTGCATCGATCCCCTCGAGGACTAACAATCCAACTGGGCGCTTGGTTGATCATCTTTGCGATCTGCCCAAGGATTTTGTCGCCAGTGTTATCGAGTTTCGTGAACGCCTTCGGCGCGATATCTCGGCGACGAGGCGCAATCTCAAATTCCTTGGTTAACTCAGACACACTCATCACGATCTCTATCGGCGCTTTTGATAAACCTCCAAGTCACGAAAGCTCTTCGCACACTTCGTCACATTCTCTTTAAATGTCCTTGAAATGTGCATTTGCCTACAAGTGTTGACTGCGCGACACGCCGACACGCCCTCAACGCACCGGCTCGCTCGGTAAATGCTGTTCTCCTTCCCAATCTTTCAGTGCGCCTTGCACTTGAGATTCCGCATCGATCAGGAAGTTTGCGCTTGCGACTATCCGATCGCCTTCCTGCAGTCCACTCACGACCTGATAGTAGCTCCCCTGCTGTTGACCATCGAAAGTGTTAAACGAACGGCCTACTTGAACATAACGCGGCAGCAATTTTCCCTGGCCTCGATCGAGAAAGACAAGCATCCGTTCGCCGGTCGGCAGCGCCGCCTGCACCGGAATCGTTAGCCCCTCTCCACCATCAATCTTAACCTCTACATTTGCGTACATCCCTGGACGCAGTTGAGCCTTGGGATTCGGTATGTCGATCCGAACGCGAGCTGTCCGCTTGGCTGCGTCAATACTCGGATTGATGACAGCAATCTTGCCCTGGAAGGTTTGGTTTGGAAAGGCCGGAAGAGTCACATCGATTCGCTGCCCTCGTTTCAAAAGACCGATCTCGTTTTCGTAGAACTCTGCCCACACCCAGAGATCTGAGAGGTCGAGGACGCTTACCAGTTTATCGCCCATCTTCACATTCATTCCCGGACGGCTCATCACTTCGTTGACCACACCATCGAAAGGCGACCGGAGGACCAGTTGATCAGACGGTTTTCGGTTTTTTTCGAGCTCAACAATTTCTTGATCACTTACGTTCCAAAGCTTGAGCCGGCGTTTGGAAGCGTCGATCATCTGGTCATTCGAAACTCGGCTGGTACCACCACGATCGCGATCATTTAAGATATTGACTAACTCCTGCTCAGTGCTGCGCAGATCTGGACTGTAGATCGTTATTAAGGGCTGGCCTTGCGAAACATCCTGCCCGGGTGAACTGACTTTCAACTCCTGCACGTAACCATCGACGCGAGCTACATAATCAAACATCTTTGATGTGTCCGATTCCAGCATGCCAACCGACCGGATCGACAGCTGAATCGGTCGCTTGGTTGCCGTGGCATATGTTACGCCGATCTGCTGTTGCCGTTCGACAGGAACGGTGAACTCGCTCGATTGGCCGGCCCCCTGATTCGGTGAGGGCATCGGCATCGAACCCATGGAGCTGTTATCGGTCATTCCGCCAGAGTTCTCTTTTACTTTAGTTTCATTCGCGCCCTTCTTTTTCACCGGTACCAGATCCATGGAGCAAATTGGACATTTACCCGGATCTTTGGAATGCACCGACGGATGCATCGTACAGGTGTAGTAATCGACAGCAGCATCCGCAACCGCTTTGCCAGCCGGTTTGGAGCTGCTGCTCAATACGAAGGACACGAGCAAGCCGATGCTTAGGATTGTGAATATCGGATAAAAATGAATTTTCATTTTTTGCCGTGGCCTGAGCTTCCTCCTTCGCTAAAGCTTTGGAGGACACGTTGCCGGCTTCGATTTGCCACGTTCAAATCTGTGCCGACCAGTGATTCTAACTCCGCAATCGCGACCCGATAATCAGTCAGATCCTGGTTATACATAGTTTCCAGTTCTCGCAGGTTGTTCTCGGAAGTGAGTACCTGAATCAGAGTGGCCTTATCCGTCTCGTAATCGACTTGGTAGGATGATACGGTTTGACGTGCGCTCGGTAGTAATTGATCCCGGTAAAGCTCGATGTGATGGTGGAGGGTCTCGATTTTCTGTAGTTGATCTCGCAGCATGCCAATTGCCTCGGTCTGCGCTCCTTCCAAGCTCTGTTGAGCCGCCAGAAGGTCACTTTGAGCTTCGCTTTCGCCCGCGCGGTATTTCTTGCGGTTAAACCAGGGAAGATCGATCGATACCCCAGCATTAATTTCGCTAATGGCCTGCCGGCCGGCGTTGTAATGCTGGGCCTGTAAACTTACTGAAGGGTCAGGAATCCATTCTCGCTTCGCCAACTCAACCTTTTCCGAGGCTTCTATCATCATCGATTGCGCCTGGCGAATTTCGGGACGGTTTGCCAGGGTGAGTTGGCGTAAACGCTCCGTTGAAAGATCTGGTGACAGCGATTCACTCAAGACCGGCCGACCCAACGGGGAAAACGGATCTCGGTTCATGAGCACCTTCAGTTTGGTTTGTTCGTCCGACAGTTTCTGTTCCAGGTCACGGCGAGTTTCGATGATCTTCTGCCGCTCGATGCCCGCGGTTAAGTAATCGGCTTGTGATTGAGTACCGACCTCGAATTTCGCCTTGCTCGCATCCAAGGTCTGGGAAAGTGCGGCTTCTTCCTGGTCATTAACGTCCAGAAGCAAATAGATGTTAGCCAGACGAAAATAGCTTGCCTTTGTCTTCGAGATAACATCAAGCTGCTGGCGCCGGAAATCCTCGAAGCTCGCGACGGCCTCGGCTGCAGCAATTCGCTCCTTGCTCCGGTTCTTGCCGGAGAGCGGGATCATCTGTTCTACGGTTACCATTTGATCGGCGAAACCGTTTCGCGAAATATCAACAAAACGACCAAGCAGCGAATTCACACTCAGTTTCGGATCTTCCCAAGCCGCCGCCTGAGGTATTCGTTGTTTGGCAGATTCCCATTTGGCGCGGGCAGTTTTGATGCTCGGATTGTTCTGCAGAGCACTGGTTACAGTCTCGTTCAAGGTGAGCTGCCCAATCTTTGTCTGCTTGGTCTTGCTCATCGGCTCCTGCGCCAGCAGGGCCGCTTCAGGAGTAAGAATACAAATCATGAGTGCTCCAAGCTTCATGGACTTAAGTTTGAGAACGTCGCTTGCTTCCCTATTCCGTTGCTCCTCTGATCGCGGTTTCGCTGGATAAGGCCGGCTGAATCACTCTTGATTTCATTAGGCGCAGATAGTTCTGGCCGTCAGCCGGATTCATTTGCGCACTCACTTGGTAAATGTGTGCTAACATCTGCTGGTGGCACTCTTCTTGGACCAACCCCGCCTCGCGGATTGCAGCCGCGAGATCGGGTGTTATTTCGTGATTCTCTGACACGAGCCGATCCAGTTTTGAGTTGGCCTCCATAATCCTGCGACACATTTCGTTGCAGACCGGCGTGTATGCTGAATGCAGCGTCGCAATTTTCGCGAATTGCGTGTCACTCAGATGAAATTCTCGCCGCAGCCACTCTAACTCCCCGTTGGGAGCCTTCGCGATTTCACGAAGATCGCGTGTTCCAAAGAAATTAGTCCCACAAAAAGCAATCAGTGCGGCGGCGAAGGTGCCGATTGCGGTGAAAACCAGCCAATACCTGACGCTAGTACGTTCGTACATGCTCGTAGGGGTCGATGGATTGGACATATTTCGCTTCTAAGCTTTTCCAGTTTCTTGAGTTCCCCTGAGATGACTCAACGAGTCCGAACCCGGTACCTGCCAAACCTCCTAAAATAATGGCGCAAGTCGCAAGCCGTGGCGTACGCAGCCACGAAATGCTCCAATTGCCGAATCTCGGCAATTTCGGCTTTGACTCGCCAACCGCTATCTTCTGCCAGACGTTACGCTGGAAATCGGGGGGAATTTGCGGCTCCACCTTCCACAGCGCTAACTTCTCTCTGAGCTCATCGTCACCCATACGCTCTGTAAAACACCGGGTTCAGAGAAAACCCTCTTCTTTTTTTGCTCG
>DATNNZ010000433.1:0-24097 GCA_035601575.1 Chthoniobacterales bacterium | reverse complement strand
TGGTCGCTCTGCGCCAAGGGATAATAAGGATTTAGCGTCCGCCATTCTCCAATACGCAGCTGAACTTGCAGAGGCAGTAGGCAACGGAAGCAGGGCACTCAACGACGCTTGTCAATTCGCGCAGCAACGTAAAGGCGGTTGTGGTTGTGTAAATCCAGGCCTCGAACGGATGTCCTTGACGCACTCCGGACCGAATCCGATCGGGATTGCCCCAGGCGAGAAATACAGCGGATTTCGACATACCCACCCTGATCTGCCCCTGGCGGACCAACGCCTGATCCGCTGGTGAGAGTGAAGCATAAATTTGCGGATTGGATTTGATGCGGCTCCCGGGGGTCGAGCAGCCCGCCAGGAAGGAGGCGAGAAGCGCCACTAATCCAAGACAGAGTTTGCGATACATAGATAGTAATATCTTAGCGAACATCGGGGGAACGCTGACTCGCCACAAACAGAATGAAGTTGGTGGACAAGCTAAACCTTCGATAGAGAAAGAAGCTCCCGGAAACAACATATCCGCGCATCACTCCAACCTCTGCGTGATTCTTTCACAAGTCCGGCGGAATAGTAGGACGGCAGACTTAGAAAACCGAAATGAAGCGACTTGATGTCATGGAGTGACTTCGGTCAAGGATGCCTCTCAATCGATCCTTGAGCACCGCCAAGCCGGCAGGCCGCAGGTCAAGGAATGTCTCCGCGGTTCACAAAATTTGTGATGTCCTGAGCAGTCAGCGGGTTTGTTGAGACCAACAGTGAGACACTCTGCGTCTGCGACGGCCAGATCCGAGTAGCAACTGCGTATGCGGTCGAAAATTTAAATCTGATAAAGCAGTTTTTCTCGGAAGCGCTCAACCAAATGAAGTTTGAGGATGGTTACTCTTGGTCAACGCCTTTGAAAACGTCGTTCGGAGTGATTTTCAGCGAAGGCAAAGTAACAATTGAGATCAAGCTCGGGCGCTGAATCCTGAAGCCACGAACCGGTTACTCCTCTCTCTCGATCTTCCCCGGATATACTTGGTGAACACGCCGGTTCAGCGCGATCCCAGCGATCTCATCGTCGTGTGCAATCTCGGTCATTGATGAGTGTGATTCGTTATCTGACAGAGGTTCATGTCTGAACGTCGCTGATCTAACTGGGGAGTGCGCGGGCCCTCGCGCGCCTCGGATCGCGAAGGATTCGCCGTCGTCAGCGGAAAGATCGCCCTAATCTCCGCCCCTTTGGCCAGGCGCAGATTGGCAATGGAATCGGCCATTCGCGAGTCGGACCCGTTCTTCCCATTCTTGGCAACCCAAGGCCGGCCCTTGCTCAGCCTGCTGTTTCGCGGCGGCCTTTCGCCAAACCAACAGACAAAGGTATGGTCTTTGCCCCATCAAAAGATCAATCCTCACCCAAACTTTAATTGGCACGGCGGTTCGCCGAGTCTCGCTATATTTTCACGGTGATATCCATCGATGATTGTCAGTTGAGCATTTAGAAAGGCCCAGTACCGCTATGCAAACCAGAAGTGATGATTTGATTCGTGACGATGTTTTATTTGAGCTGAAGTGGGACCCAAAAATAGGATCGAGCAGTGACATCGCCGTAGCTGTAAAAGACGGAGTGGTGACGCTTTCCGGGTTCGTTCGAAGTTATTGGGATAAAAATGCAGCCGAGAAGGCGGTCAAGCGCGTCTACGGAGTGCGTGGCGTGGCCAATGATATTGAAGTTAAACCGGTTACAGCGCGGACCGATCCAGAAATCGCACGGGAAGCTATTCAAGAACTTGAGAGTCACGTCAGCATCCCTAACGACAGGATCAAGGTAACCGTAGAGAAAGGTTGGGTAACTTTGGAAGGCACCGTGGATTGGCAGTACCAAAAGAGTCTCGCCGAGTCCTCGGTCAAGAAGCTAAGGGGAGTGATCGGTATTACCAACAGCATAACGCTGAAGCCACAGGTTACGCCTACCGAGATAAAGTCGAAGATCGAAGAGGCGCTGCGACGAAGCGCGGAACTGGATGCTCGCCGCATCAGAGTCGAGATCGAAGGCGAGACCGTTAAACTCTATGGCAGTGTACGCTCCTGGGCGGAGAGACAGGAGGCCGAAGAGGCGGCCTGGTCCGCGCCTGGAACCGTGAAGGTACAAAATCACATCACCATTGAACCATAGTCGGGTACCTCGAATGCGCGCACGGTTTGGCTCTGTTCCTATCCGAGCGAAATGCCAAACCGTGCCGGCTTCCTTAACTACACTCAGCCGCCAAGCTGAGCACTCTCTTCCGACCATGTCTTCGGCAGATCTTTCGTAGATCAACGCCCGGAGCGCGAGGAATACAGTATGACCCCCGATCTTTTTAGCCCGATCCAACTTGGCGCTTGCCGGCTCAAAAGCCGTATCTTTATGGCGCCACTTACGCGCAGTCGGGCGGCCAAGGGCAATGTGCCGCGCGCATTGAATGCCCTGTATTACGCGCAACGTGCAGACGCCGGCTTGATCATTACGGAAGCAACTCAGGTCTCGGCTACGGCCCAAGGCTATATCTCGACCCCGGGAATTCATACCTCCGAACAAGTGGAAGGGTGGAAGAGAGTCGTCAACGCGGTTCACGTTGCTGGCGGGCGCATCTTTGTTCAGCTGTGGCACGTTGGTCGTATCTCGCACCCGTCGTTCCAGCCAGACGGCGGTTTACCGATCGCCCCCTCAGCGATCCGAGCTGAAGGCCAAACCTACACGGCAGAGGGTTTCGAGCCTCTGGTAACGCCTCGTGCATTGGAGACAGCGGAGATTCCGAGCGTCGTTGCTGATTTTAGCCGGGCTGCCCACAACGCCGATCAAGCCGGTTTTGACGGTGTCGAATTGCACGGCGCGAACGGTTATTTGATTGATCAATTTCTACGCGATAAGAGCAACCGGCGCACCGATCAATACGGTGGCAGCATCGAGAATCGGAGTCGGTTTCTCCTGGAAATTGTGGACGCCGTAATCGATGGGATCGGTTCAGATCGCACCGCTTTGCGTATTTCACCTCAGAACACTTTCAACGATATCGATGATAGCGACCCGCAAGCACTTTTTAGTTATGTTGCGGCAAGTCTCTCCGGCAAAAGTCTTGCCTATTTACATGTAGTGGAGGGTGATCTGACCGGGAAGCCGGTTGGGTCCTTTGAGTACGGAAAGATTAAGACACTCTTCGGTGGGCATTACATTGCGAACAATGGTTATGATAGGATCCGTGGCCAGGCAGCGATTGCGGAAGGAAAGGCCGACGCAGTGGCATTTGGCAAACCGTTTATCGCCAATCCGGACCTGGCTACCCGCTTTCTGCTCGATGCCCCGCTCGCGCCGATTGATCAGGCCACTTTGTATGGCGGAGATGAGAAAGGTTACACCGACTATCCAATACTGACTACCGTCTCGCAGCCCTCTTCCCTGGCCAACATGAATCGAATGGACAGCTGTTCAAGTGAGTCGTACGAGCAGGTGTAACATTCGACCGCTGACGCACCGTAAATCGCTTTGGCAATCAATCAATAGTTCACTTGCTCTTCTAACTTTATTCCATTTGTCTCCGGTCTTTCGGCTACCCGAGTTTGAGGCTTGAGCAACAAGGATAAATGATATGGCAACTACGAAGGAAGTGAGAAGTGATTCATCGATCCGCGAGGACGTGTTGTTGGAGCTTAAATGGGATCCGAAAATAAAATCAAATGACATTGCCACAGCGGTGAAGGATGGGGTGGTAACGCTATCGGGATTCGTTTCCAGTTTTTGGGAACTGGATGCCGCCGAAAAGGCCGCCAAACGCGTATATGGAGTGAAAGCCGTAGCTAATGATCTTGAGGTTAAGCTGTTCTGGCAGCGCACCGATCCGGAGATCGCCCGCAGTGCTGTTCAGACACTGGAGAGTCATGTCAGCATTCCGAGCGAGAACATTAAGGTCAGTGTCAAGAACGGCCGCGTAACACTCGAAGGAACCGTCGACTTCGAATTCCAGAAAATTCTCGCCCACTCCGCGGTAAAGAAGCTGCGCGGAGTGACCGGCGTCGTCAACAAAATAGAGCTCAAGCCGCGCGTTTCTCCCTCCGATGTAGAGAAAAAGATAGAGGACGCGCTGCGTCGAAGTGCCGAACTTGATGCTCGCCGAATTAGGGTGGAAGTCGATGGCACGGAGGTAAAGCTTCATGGCACCGTGCGCTCATGGGCTGAGAAAGAAGAGGCCGCGCGAGCCGCGTGGTCTGCACCTGGGACCACCAAGGTCGAAAACCACATCATTGTGAATCCTTAGCAATAACGGGAGCAACGTGTTCCCCTTGTTGGATTCGGTTCCCAGCCGATCGGTGCCAGTAGCCACTCGCACACTGATTATCGTTAACGTGGTCGTGTTCTTCTTTGAACTGTCGCTTTCGCGAGAGGCGGTCGAGCAAGTCTTCTATCTTTTTGGCATTGTGCCTGCGCGCTTCACTCACCCGGAATGGGCGGCGTTCGTAGGTTTTCCGATCAATGATTATTGGCCTCTCCTGACCCATCAATTCCTCCACGGCGGATGGCTCCACATCATCGGCAATATGTGGACCCTCTGGATTTTCGGCGACAATGTGGAGGATCGGATGGGGCCGTTGCGGTTTACGCTCTTCTATCTGATCTGCGGGATCGTAGCGGCAACGACGCATATCCTTACCCAGCCGGACGCGACGGTACCGACCGTGGGCGCCTCCGGCGCGATCGCGGGCGTGTTAGGCGCGTATTTATTACTATTCCCGACCGCACGACTGGTGGTGATGTTTCCCGTGCTGTTTGTGCCATTCTTCTTCGAGCTGCCGGCAATATTGTATTTGGTGATGTGGTTTTTGCTGCAGTTGTTCAGCGGGACACTTGCGTTGGCCAGTCCCGACCGCGTCGGCGGCATCGCGTGGTGGGCGCATGTCGGTGGCTTTACGGCTGGGCTACTGCTCTGTCCGTTGTTCCTGTTGGGGCGTCGTCCGCCTCGGCGGCTCCAACCCGATGAGTATGGCGTCGAGTGGACATGGCAGCCGCGACGCCGCTGGTAACAAGAAAGGATGATTATGGATCCTGGGCAGATTTTCTGGTTGTTTTTTATGTTGGCGGCGCTTCAGCCCGCAATGTCACAAAGATTTTTAGAGGCGTCGCGAAAGCGTTTAATTGGTCAAATTGAGCGCAATCGCCGGTCACGGGTGGTACTGGTCGTGCACCGACAGGAGACAATGAGCTTGCTGGGTTTTCCGGTAGTTCGTTACATTGATGTGAACGACAGCGAAGAAGTGCTCCGCGCCATTCATCTCACTGATTCCGACGTCCCGCTGGATTTGGTATTGCATACGCCGGGAGGACTCGTTTTGGCTGCTACCCAAATTGCTCGTGCCGTGCTCAGGCACAAGAGCAAGGTCACGGTGTTCGTGCCCCATTACGCCATGTCGGGCGGCACTTTGATCGCGCTCGCCGCCGATGAGATTGTTATGTGCGAGCACGCGGTGTTGGGTCCGGTCGATCCCCAGCTTGGCGAACGCCCGGCCGCATCCATTGTAAAGGTAGTGCGTCAGAAGCCAATCGCCGAGGTGGACGACGAAACGTTGATTCTCGCCGATCAGGCAGAAAAAGCTTTGAGCCAGATGGAATTCGAGGTGGGTGAGCTACTGGCCGCGAAGTATCCGACGGACAAGGCCACGGAGCTGGCTAAACTGCTGGCGAGCGGGACATGGACTCACGATTATCCGATCACCTATGAGCGGGCGAATGCGTTGGGACTGCGCGTACAAAAGGAAATGCCCGAAAGCGTGCTGCACCTGATGCAATTGTATCCGCAGCCGACCCGCAAGCAGTCTGCCGTCGAGTATCTGCCTTTTCCGTATCGCTCTGGGCGCTCCCGTGACAGGGCGCCTTCGGGTAAGTGATCTTTAGCTAAGAAAAAGCTTCCGCAGTGCTTGGTACACTGCGAGATTGGGTTCAAGGTCGGAGAAAGGTTCACACACCAGCTCCAGGGCCTCCTGGTCGGCTAGGAGGTTCAGCACCGTCTGTTGCTCAAAACCCTGAGGGAAATTCAAGAGGCTGTGTTGAATCCTTTCGCGGACTTCTTTCCACCAGTCTGAGGTTGCGGATTCATGCATACCGAAAAAAAACCGTCTTGATACCCGATATTCGGCACAAAGCAAGCAATTTTTGCGCCAGCGACGCCGTCGGCCGCATTCTTTTTAGGCAAAATACACAGAACCAAAGCCGGCTTTTACGGCAATGACAAGTCAGCGTGGATCGCGAACCGACGAGTCGGGGGGAAGATCGTGGATGTCGAGCCGCTGCATGATCTGAGCCTCATTTGCATGCGCGGAGAGCACATGCTTAGGCCATTTGCGATTGGTTCACGGGGAACTATCGACGGCTTCTCTCTGGTGGTCTGCAATGAAAATTAGGCGAGCCAAGAAGAGCGCACCATCTGCCAAAAAGGGGTGAGCCGAATACTGCTCGAGAGATTAGTGTTTTTGCCGTTAAGCAAAAAGTGAGTGATTACCCACTGGTCAGAACCCAATGGCTTTGCGACGCTAGAAGCAATGTGATCCAAGACCGCTCGAGGAGTTAACCAAAACGAATATGATGGCCGACCAAGTAACGCAAAAACAGCAGTCTGGGAGTCGTAAGTCAAAAGCTCTTTCAGGCGGCACAAAGGCCCCGGATTTTACTCTGCACAGCACACCTGATCAGTTCGTAAGTCTCAGCGAATTCCAGGGTCAACCCGTCGTGCTCGCCTTTTACCCGGCCGACTGGAGTCCGGTCTGTGGCGACGAAATGGCGCTCTTCAACGAAGTTCTTCCCGAATTCCAAAATTTAGGAGCCGAACTTGTCGGTATCTCGGTTGACGGTGCGTGGTGCCACGCTGCTTTTGCTCGGGATCGCAAATTACATTTCCCGCTGCTCGCCGATTTCGAGCCCAAAGGAGCGGTTGCACGTCTATATGGAGTATATCGCGATGGCGACGGGGTGAGCGAGCGCGCCCTGTTCGTCATCGATTCGGAGGGAGTTATTCATTGGAGTTACGTTTCGCCGCTTGGTGTAAACCCAGGAGCTAACGGAGTCTTATCGGCCTTAGAAGACCTGGAGAACAAAAAGACTGCGAAGAATCACAACACAAAGGAGTTAAAAAAGACCAAATGAAAGGCGTTCAAACCGAAAGCATTCCATTGACGAGGTTGACCGTTCCGGTTGCCAGGCGCGACCACATTCAAGGCCGTCTCGATGCCCCGGTGACTCTTCTGGAGTACGGTGACTACGAATGCCCTGCTTGCGGTCAAGTATTCCCAATGGTCAAAGCGGTTCAGGAGCGTTTGGGTGATGGCTTGTGTTTTGCTTTTCGCCACTTCCCGCTGACCAATGTCCATCCCCATTCCGAACATGCAGCGGAGGCCGCCGAAGGAGCTGGTGCGCAAGGAAAATTTTGGATGATGCACGACGCTTTGTTTGAGAACCAGGATGCTCTCGAAGATGAAGATTTGATCCGATATGCGACGGCGCTACGCCTGAACGCGCGTAGGCTGATCACCGAGGTCCAGACCGGCGCTTATGTGACGCGCTTGCGAGAAGATTTTATGAGCGGCATTAGAGGCGGTGTAAACGGAACGCCAACATTCTTCATCAATGGCACACGTTATGACGGCGCGCGTGCTCTGAGCGACTTGCTTAATGCGGCGGCGCTCCGCCTGTAGGCTACAACATCCGCTCCTGACTGGGTGGACAGCAGCACGAAAGAGGCGGCATGAATCGATCGATGCTGCTGCTAGTCGCATCGAGTGTCTTATTCAGGGGAGTGATTATTCGAGTCGCTGGCTGGCTGCACCCAAGGAGATTAGTCATCAAATCGTTCATGAATTAACGCCTCCGGTTTGCCAACGCAAAAAGAGGGTAATTCCCTGCGATCTCACCAAGGCCACCCGAAAGGAACTAGTTGACCAATTCCTAAACC
Organism: Chthoniobacterales bacterium; assembly: GCA_035601575.1. GTDB lineage: Bacteria > Verrucomicrobiota > Verrucomicrobiia > Chthoniobacterales > JAFAMB01 > DASTDH01. Next base: position 16,154 of record DATNNZ010000433.1, on the reverse strand, counting down.
CCAACCTCTGGACTGTCCGAACGTGAATGCGAATGCAGATTCCATCGAGACCAAAGAAGAGGCTCCGGATACCGCCAAATCGGATATCGCGGAAGCGCCTGAAGTCAGTGCGCTGAAGGCCGAATTAGCTACCGAGAGAGATCGGTTTCTACGGCTTGCAGCTGACTTTGATAACTTCCGGAAACGCGCCACTCAAGAAGGCGAGCGCCGCGCGGCTGTCCAAAAGAAAGCCTTCATTCAGGAATTACTGCCGATCATTGACAATCTGGAACGCGCACTTGCCAGCGAACCGTCCGCTTCACGGGAGCAAATTCTGCAGGGTGTGGAGATGACGCTGCAACAGCTCAACCGGCTTTTACGCGCTCACGGAATCGAGCCGGAAGAAAGCGTGGGTCAACCATTCGACCCGCGCTATCACGAAGCCATCGCATCGCATTACGACCCATCTCAACCTGATCATGTCGTTCTCGAGACCTTTCAGCGGGGCTATCGTTACGGCAACGAAAGTCTGCGTCCGGCCAAGGTGGTCGTAAACGATCATAGCACGCGGGAATCCTCGGCTAACTCCGATACTGAACAGTTATGACCGAACACTCGATCGAACCCGACGACCGTGGCTTAGTGCTGGCCTGTCCAAAGTGTGGCCAACGTAATCGCATGGTTTACGCACGACTTGGACACAAGTTTCATTGCGCTCAGTGTCACACTGAGCTCAGTTCGCCCAGCCAACCGATTGAAGTGAAGAAGGAATCTGTGTTCGAAGCTGTGACCTGTCAGTCTTCGTTGCCAGTATTGGTGGATTTTTGGGCGCCATGGTGCGGACCGTGCAAAATGGTCGCGCCCGAAGTGGCTAAAGTGGCCAGTGAGGGGCCGGGCCGTTGGCTCGTGGCGAAGGTGAATACCGAAGAGTTGCCCGGCTTAGTGCAACGGTTGCGAATTAACGCGATTCCGTTGATGGCCGTGTTCAAAGCTGGACGCGAATTAGCGAGGAAAGCGGGTGCGATGCCGGCCTCAGCAATTCGGCAATTTGTCGAACAGGCTGGCCAAGCTATGTCCGGGTAAGACTTTTTTTCTCTGCTCGGAGTTCGGTTCGGTCCGAGGGGAAAGTTGTTCACTCTCGAAAGTTACCTCCCCACATTTCGTAAGAATTATTGGCTCCATATCGAACGTTTAGCCAGTTCGGTAACTTCTTTCTGTTGGCGGAGGCCGACCACAAAGCAGATTTTGGAGGCGTGAAGAGTAAAGGTATTACTGGCTTGTTCTCGGAGGTAACGTGGAGTGAAGACTTTCGGGAACGAGTTGTCCTGATGCCATGCATTCGCTCCGATTTCGCGGCACGACTAGCGGCCGATTTGAGGGCGAGGGGCACCAAACTTTTTTATGGATATTCCGATTTTGGTTCTCCACCTGGTCATATCGAAATCGATACGCGGCAGCTTGAAGGTCTACGCACATTCTACCGAAGAGCCGCCGCGGAGAACCATCGAATCGATCTCTGCATTCACTGTTTGACCAGGCAGCCGCTCATCGATTCGGCAGAGATTCGAAAGCCGATTAAATGCTCGAACGGTCTTCATCGGGACACTTCTCCCCGCTCAATATCTGAGCACCAAAGAAGGCATAAGGACAATCCTGAATCTCGCCTTGCTCGATACTGGAGATTCAACGAACGCGGCGCTGGTTAGACCAGCAGTGGATCTGGTGTTCGATGTAACGCTCTTTGCTGCCGAGATCGCTCCGCAAAAGATTCGCGCATTTGCAGTTGTGCCGGCGTTTGTAGCTCCGCTCCTAGGCGGGCACTCTAGGTCGACTTCTCCGCAAGAAGACTTGGGAACGCCGCAAGTTGCTTCGCGTCATCCGGCATATACTTTGCGATGACAAGTGGTTGTCGCGCCAGCCCTCCGGGCCGGCGATCTTATCGCATTCTTCTGGAATATGCGCTGAGCGCCATGCCGGGAAGTAGCATGCGGGATTTCACGTCCCAACACCGTGGCAATCCTAGCCTCATTTTGGGTAAAATGGTAAGATTCCGTGTAGACGACAATCGCCGCCGGCAAACAAAACGCGTTTTGCTGATCGCTTTGCACCAAGGCCACTTTCCATTGAGAGCTTCGGCGCTGTCATCAACGACCCCGATGAGGCGGCGCGCCTACCTTGACGACCAAATCGTAATTCGAGGGCAGATTTGATTGTTCGTGATTGCGAAAGGGACCTGCTGAAAGCGTTGCAATCCGAGCTTTTGCTCTTGAGACTCGGAGAGTTCGACCTTGGACCTACGACCGGTCTGCGGGTTGATGAACGTGCGTGACGAGCAGTAGAACCAAGCGATCGCGCCAATCGCGAGCACGACTGGGAGCAGACGAATCCGACGATTCATATTTCAGCAAAGGAGCCTCTATTTCCAGCCGGCAATATGGTGAACTCGGTACATGCTCGGCTCCGGAACCGAGCAGTAAAGCGTCTACGGTTTTAACGTGAGTTTTTTCTTCCAGGTTGGCGGGATATCTTATGAAAGTGATGGGCGCTTACGCAATCGCTGGTTCGGTAGGCTGTCGGCCGTAGCTTGTGATTTCCTTTGTCGAACAGGCATCCGTTGGTGGAAGCGCATCTTAACGATCCGCCGTATGGAAGATCCGACATCGTTCCGCGGACACACCCGCAATTCCCTCCAATTGAGGGCAAATTGAGAAGAGGGTTAGTCAAGATCAGACCAGCGGTTCAGATGGCTTCGATTAATAGTAACTCTGGCGACGAGACTCGTTACGGAGAGAAGATAATAAAGCGAATTTCTGGTATCTGCCGCGTGCTTGGTTTGTCAGCGGTAGCCAAGCTGCGGGCCGCCGATGTGAAACATTAATACTAAACCATTCATTCAAATTATGAAGCCGTTCAACCCGTGTCGCCGACGCATTGTGATGACGATGTTCGCCGGCGTGAACCTGTTGTTGCTGGCAGGCGAGTTAGCCATTTGTTCGGCTCGCGCGGCAACGCTCCCCAAAACCAACATCGACGATACGCCGCTGCCTCGCGATAGTCACCCGACCACCAGCTATGCGCCCATCATTAAGAAAGTCTCACCCAGTGTGGTGAATATCTATACCTCCAAGACGCTGCGTTTGGATCCGGCTCTTAGACAATATTTGCGCGAAATGTATGGCCTCGACCGAGTGCCGAGCGAGCGGCGTCAGCAAAGTCTTGGTTCCGGCATCATCGTATCAGAGGACGGATACATATTAACCAATAACCACGTAGTGGAGGGAGCGGACGAGGTCAAAGTGGCACTCCCTGACGAAAAGACAGTCTATGACGCTACGGTCGTTGGCACAGACCCGCAGACGGACATCGCCGTGGTTAAGGTCGCGGCGGAGAATCTCCCGGCCATTACGTTCGCGGATAGCGGGAAAATCGAAGTCGGTGACGTGACACTCGCGATTGGAGATCCCTTCGGTGTTGGCCAGACCGTCACGATGGGGATCGTCAGCGCCAAAGATCGTGGCGGTATCGGAATTACCAACTACGAGGATTTCATTCAGACCGATGCGTCCATTAATCCTGGGAACTCCGGAGGAGCGCTGGTGGATGCGGCGGGACGATTGGTAGGCATAAATACCGCCATTCTGAGTCGTACGGGCGGCAATCAAGGGATAGGGTTTGCCGTGCCTGTCAACCTAGCCCGATACGTAATGGAACGCATAGTGGTGGATGGGAAGGTCACGCGTGGTTACTTGGGCGTGAAGATTCAGCCCATTACGTCGGACATAGCAAAGCAGTCCAAGCTCTCGCAACCAGTCGGCGCATTGATCGCCGAAGTCACCCCTGGCTCGCCAGGGGAGCAGGCGGGGCTGAAACCCGGAGACGTTGTTACCGAATTCGACGGGAAGAGTGTGACTGATAGTCGACACTTGCAATTGATGGTAGCGGAAAAACCGCCAGGGTCTCGGGTCAGCATGAAGATTGTTCGAGAGGGCAAAGAGCAGACGTTAACGGCTCAACTTGGTGAATTGCCAGCACAGATAGCATCGCAGCGGGCGGAATCGAACGACCAACAGGATAACCAGTGAGGTAATCAATTGGAGCGCTAAGACCCGGTAGATAGTTCGTTCTCGATGCGCATCGCGAAGAAAAAAGCGCCATAAAAAGATCGAATAAGCCTTGCCTCGTGTTGGTAAAGGAAGCCACATCATGTCCGTCGCGGCCGAGATGAAAGTAGACCATCCCTTGTCGAGGCATCTAGCCATTGGCGCGGAGATAGTGCCCGAAGGAGGAGTGCATTTCCGAGTCTGGGCGCCGGACCGCAAGAATGTGGATGTGATTCTGGAGTCGGAAAATCACGCGCCTGGGCAAGAAGTTTGCTCCAGACTTCAGCCGGAGAATGATGGCTATTTTGCCGGTCACGTTGCCGAGGCTCACGCGGGTGCGCGATACCGATTCCGCCTGGATGGAGGACCCCAGCGTTATCCGGATCCCGCTTCGCGCTTTCAGCCTGAAGGCCCGCACGGCCCGTCCGAGGTAATCGATCCCTTTGATTTCAAATGGACAGATAAGAATTGGAACGGCATTGGCCTCGAAGGCCAGGTGATCTACGAAATGCACATTGGCACCTTCTCGAAAGAGGGAACTTGGGAGGCTGCGGAGCGAGAATTGAACGAACTGGCTGATTCTGGCATTACGGTTCTAGAGGTTATGCCTCTGGCAGATTTCCCCGGTCGCTTTGGTTGGGGCTATGATGGCGTTAACTTGTTCGCTCCGACTCGGCTTTACGGGCGGCCAGAGAATTTTCGTCACTTTGTAAATCGGGCTCATGAGGTTGGTCTTGGAGTGGTTCTCGATGTGGTTTATAACCACCTAGGTCCGGATGGGAACTACTTGGCACAGTACGCTCGCGATTATTTCTCAACCCGCTACCAATGCGAGTGGGGCGAAGCTCTGAATTTTGATGGCTCCAACTCCGGACCCGTTCGCGAGTATTTTTTGGCGAATGTTATTTATTGGATTGAGGAGTTTCATTTAGATGGATTTCGGATCGATGCCACTCAACAGATCTTCGATAGCTCGCAAGAGCATATCCTCGCAGCTATTACCCGAACGGCTCGAGAAGCTGCTCGCCCGCGCTCGACGCTGATCGTCGGAGAGAACGAACCGCAGAGGGCCATTCATTTTCTCCCTCATGCCCAAGGCGGACACGGTATCGATGCAATGTGGAATGACGATTTTCACCACAGCGCCATGGTGGCGATGACTGGCCGGGCCGATGCCTACTACAGTGACTATCGCGGTACGCCACAGGAATTCATCTCTGCGATTAAACGGGGATACCTTTATCAGGGCCAATGGTACGTATGGCAGAAACAACCGCGTGGAACACCGACACTCGATTTACCGCCTTGGAAGTTTATCAATTTTTTGCAAAACCATGATCAGTTGGCAAACTCGGGCACTGGTAAACGCGCGCACTTGTTGACCAGCCCCAGTCGATATCGAGCGATTACGGCAATGTTCCTGTTGGCTCCGCAAACACCGATGCTTTTTCAGGGACAAGAGTTTGCCGCATCAACTCCATTCTTCTACTTCGTTGATCAGAAGGAGGAGATTGCGCGAAAGGTGGCCAAAGGGCGAGCGCTCTTTCTCGCTCAATTCCGAGTATTGGCGACACCCGAAATGCAAGCGCGTCTTCCTGATCCAGGAAATCCCATGACGTTTGTCCAATCCAAGCTCGATCACAACGAGCGTCGATTACATGCAGAAGAATATGCGGTGCATCGAGACCTACTCCGGATTCGCCGGGATGATTCGACTTTCCACCGCCAGCGTCACAGAGGAGTCGACGGAGCGGTTCTTGGAGCCGAAGCTTTTCTCCTACGGTTTTTCGCTGAAGGCACCGAAGAGGATCGCCTCCTGGTGGTCAACCTGGGCCGCGACCTGCTTCTTGATCCGGCCCCAGAGCCGCTGTTAGCGCCCCCGCAAGGCGCGAGTTGGATCGTGATGTGGGCCAGCGAGGACCCTCACTACGGAGGTTCGGGAATGCCGACCTGGCCGGCCGAAGGTTGTTGGCATCTCCAGGGTGAGACCGCAATCGTGCTACGGCCAAAGCACCGCAAAGAGGAACTTCGTTAGTGCTCCATGAGAAAGAACCTAGAGATCTGGCGCGGCGATCCCTATCCGCTTGGCGCTACGCTTACCGAAGAAGGCGTCAACTTCGCCCTGTATTCGGAGGACGCTACGGCGGTCGAGCTCTGTTTGTTCGACTCACCTGAGCCGGACGCCAACGAGTTGCGCATTCCTGTAACCGAGCAGACCGATCAAACCTGGCATGTCTTATTGCCCGAGATCGGGCCAGGGCAACTCTACGGATACCGTGTCTACGGCGCTTACGAACCAGCTCGCGGTTTGCGGTTCAATCCCAGCAAGCTCCTGCTCGATCCCTATGCCCAGGCAGTCGCCGGACCCGTCATCTGGAGCGCAGAAGCATTTGGCTACACATTCGGCCATCCGGACGGAGACCTTGTGATCGACCATCGGGATGATGCCTGGTGCATACCCAAGGGAGTAGTGATCAATCCCGATTTTGATTGGACTGACGATGTTTTGCAACCCGCACCGTTGCACACCTCGATCATTTACGAGATGCATGTGAAGGGCTTCTCCATGCTCAACCCGGCGGTGCCCGCGCCACTGCGCGGCACGTACGCCGGCCTCGGCTGTCAGGCGTCAGTCGACTATCTCAAAAGCCTCGGAGTGACCGCAGTCGAACTTTTACCGGTCCATCAACGCGTAGACGAAATGCATTTGGTCAACCGCGGGCTAACTAACTACTGGGGCTATAACAGCATTGGTTTTTTTGCCCCGGAATGCCGGTATTCGAGCAGCGGAGTGACTGGCGGTCAAGTGAACGAGTTCAAACAGATGGTGAAGGACCTTCATCGCGCCGGCATCGAAGTAATCCTCGACGTAGTCTACAACCACTCGGCAGAAGGAAATCATCTTGGTCCGACCCTCTCCTTCAAAGGGATCGAGAACGTCAATTACTACCGGTTAGTACCTTGGGAACCAAGGTATTACATGGACTACACTGGATGTGGTAACTCGCTTGATGCGACTAAGCCGCGCGTCCTGCAGATGATCACCGACAGCCTACGCTATTGGGTTACCGACATGCATGTTGATGGTTTCCGGTTCGATCTGGCCGCTTCCCTTGCGCGCGGCGAGTCCGGAGTGAGCAAATTCGCAGCATTTTTCGAAATCGTCCATCAGGATCCAATCATTTCCCAGGTGAAACTTATTGCCGAGCCATGGGACATCGGGGAGGGCGGGTACCAGGTCGGTAATTTTCCGGTCCTTTGGGCGGAATGGAACGGACGATACCGCGACTCTGTGCGCCGGTTCTGGAAAGGGGACGCCGGGCTGGTCGGTGAGCTCGCCTATCGTCTGAGCGGCAGTTCTGATCTTTACCAATCCACCGGACGGCGACCCTATGCCTCGATTAACTTCGTCACCGCCCATGATGGGTTCACGCTTAACGATTTGGTCAGTTACAACGAAAAACATAATGAAGCCAATGGCGAAGGAAACCGGGACGGCGAAAACAACAACAATTCCTGGAATTGTGGTGTAGAGGGGCCAACCGATGACGAGGCGATCAACACCCGAAGGGATCGACAGCGACGTAACTTCCTGGCAACACTTCTTCTTAGTCAAGGCGTACCAATGCTGTGTGCGGGTGACGAGTTCTGCCGAACGCAATTAGGCGACAACAATGCCTATTGTCAGGACAACCCGATCAGCTGGCTGTCTTGGGAACATGATGTACGTGCCAAGGCGCTGCTGAACTTTACTCGCGAATTGCTAGCGCTCCGAAGGATGCATCCAGTCTTTCGCCGACCTAAGTTCTTCCAAGGCCGGCCGATTCGAGGAGCGACGATTAAGGACATCATGTGGTTTAATTCCACCGGTGCCGAAATGTCGGACGCGGAATGGGACTCCTGGTTTATTCGTTGTCTGGGTATGCTGCTGAGCGGTGCGAGCATGGATGTGCGGGATCGGCGCGGGCGCCCGATCCAGGATGAGACATTTCTCGTTTTGCTGAACGCTCACTATGAGCCGGTACCCTTCGTGTTGCCTGGTCTTCTCAATGTGGAATGGGAACTGGTTATGGATACGGCTCGCCAGCCCTCTTTTATATCGTCGAAGGAAGAGTATCGCTCGGCTGCTTGCTATGATCTGAAGGATCGTTCAACCGTCCTGTTTCGTCTCAAAGCCGGCCTCGAAGCTAGTACTCCAGCGAACCCGGCATGGCGCACCGCGTAACCATGAAGCGAGAACCACAAATCAATCTTCCGATCAAAAAGCCAGCCAAGGTAGATCAGCCTGAGCCGCGGTGGAAGTGGAGCATCATTTACTTCCTTTTTGCACTGTTGATTCTCTGGGGTTGGCAAGACCTGTTTTATCAACTGTCGGTTCGCACCATTCCCTATAGTCAATTCAAAGCGTATCTTGCCCGGCGTGAGGTTGTCGCAGCCGTCATCAAGCAGGACGAAATCGATGGTCGTATCGTTCCGAAAAATCAAACGCCTGAGCGGAGTCCAACGGCGTCTCCTGCTATCGAGAATCAAAAGTCCGGGCCAAGTCCTGGCGCTGCTCCTGACCATGAAGGGCAACGAACACCGACGGAAACTCAACCATTCCTCTTCCGAACCGAGCGCGTCGAGGATCCCGATCTGGTCAAGGAGCTGCAGGCCGCTAATGTTGAGTTCGCCGCCGCACGGCCCGGAATTATCTCGCAGCTATTAGTTGGATGGGTTTTGCCGATTGTCTTCATGGTCGCCATTTGGACTTTCTTGGCGCGTCGACTTAATCCAACTGGCGAATCCATCTTTTCTATCGGGAAGAACCGCGCCAAGCTCGTTGCTAACCGCGACACTGGAGTTACGTTCGAAGATGTAGCCGGTTGCGATGAAGCGAAGTTTGAGTTGAAAGAGGTTGTTGACTTCCTCAAGCATCCGAAGCAGTACGAAGACCTCGGTGCCCGGATCCCCAAAGGCGTGCTGTTGGTTGGCCCGCCCGGAACCGGCAAAACGCTGTTGGCGCGTGCCGTAGCTGGCGAGGCAAAAGTGCCGTTCTTTTCGATTAGCGGCAGTGACTTCGTGGAAATGTTTGTTGGGGTAGGTGCAGCCCGGGTGCGCGATCTGTTCAAGCAGGCGAAGGAACACGCACCTTGCATCATATTCATTGACGAACTTGACGCCATTGGCCGGCAGCGAGGTGTCCACGTTGGCGTCGTCAACGACGAGCGTGAACAAACTCTGAACGCTCTGTTAGTCGAGATGGATGGGTTCGAACCTAATGTTGGCGTTATCATCCTTGCCGCCACCAATCGTCCGGAGGTTCTCGATCGAGCTCTGCTTCGCCCGGGTCGTTTTGATCGCCAAGTCGTGGTCGATGCACCTGATCTCGACGGCCGCGAAGTGATCCTAAAGGTGCACGCCAAAAACAAACATCTCGCTGCGGATGTTGACTTGCGCCGCATCGCTGCCGCCACGGCTGGACTATCCGGCGCCGATTTGGCAAACCTGCTAAACGAAGCCGCCTTGCTGGCAGCGCGGCGGCAGGCGGCAGAAATCACTCAACGTGATCTGGAAGATGCAATCGAGAAAGTGGTTGCCGGGCCCGAGCGTAAGAGCCGTCGCCTCGGCGAGGAAGAGAAACGCCGGGTCGCGTATCATGAAGTGGGCCATGCGCTGGTAGCGGCTTACAGTCTTCATGCTGATCCTGTGCACAAGATCAGCATCGTGCCGAGGGGAAGAGGCGCCCTCGGTTACACGATGCAGTTACCATCCGAGGATCAATTCCTGATGACGCGCAGCGAACTCTTGGATCGTATTCGTGGCCTGCTCGGTGGACGTGCCGCAGAGGAGGTGGTGTTTGCTGAGGTCAGCACCGGAGCTCAAAACGATCTGGAGCGCGCCACCGGGCTGGCACGTCAAATGGTCGCTATATACGGAATGAGTGAGCGCGTGGGCTTGGCCAACTGTGTCCAGCGCCAGCCGACGTTTCTCAACGGTCAGGAATTTCAGTTACAGCGAGACTGCAGCGAAGAAACCGCGCGAGAAATCGATGAGGAAGTTAAAAAATTGCTCGACCTGACCTATGAACAAGCGAAGGAAACCTTATCCGTACACCGAGATCAACTCGAGCACGTTGCCGCCGAATTGCTCAAGACCGAATCGATTGACGGACCGACATTTTATAGACTGGTGGGTAGGGAGGTTCCGGCTTTTGGCGAGTCTGGAAATTTGGCTGCCGTCGCCGCTCAATCCAAGGATAAGGTCGGGCCGGCCAAGGCTTGAAATTCACTGACCGATTTATCCCCAAGTTTCGAGTCGAAGGATAGACCGGTCATTCGAAGGGAATTATGAACATGTTTGACAATTCAGCCAAATCACTTGGCACCGCACTGCAACCTTTCGAACCCGCCGCTAACAGCGTTTACCCAATCGAGACGGTGGCAACGTTCGCGCAAGTACCCCGTCGTCACATCGCTGTCTATTTCAAGTATGGTCTGGTGTCGCCGGCCATAGATCCCACGTACGGCGGCTGGTGGTTTAATGATGAGGCCATTCGGACGCTGCGCCGAATCGAATACCTGCGCGGCGGCTGTGGTATCAATCTTACTGGCATCAAGTTGATCATGGAACTAACGAAAGAAGTGGAACTGCTCCGCCAAGAACTCCACTTTCTCAACCGACAATAGGAGAACCCTGGTATGCTACATTTATTGGCTCGCTATTGGTGGGTCTTAGCCCTGCGCGGCCTGTTAGCGGTGCTGTTCGGTCTTTTGGCCTTCTTCATTCCAAATATCACGCTGCTCGCGTTGGTCCTGCTCTTCGGAGCCTACGCTCTCTTGGACGGCATCTTCGATCTTGTATCTGCCATCAGGTCTTCAAATCACCATTGGGCTTTTGTGCTTGAAGGTATTGTCGGAATCATATTTGGAATCCTGACCCTTCTTTGGCCCGGAATAACGGTCATGGTACTCCTCTACCTGATTGCCTTCTGGGCCATCTTTACTGGGGTGCTTGAAATCGTTGCGGGCATTCGCCTTCGCCAAGCGATTGCCAATGAAGTATTGCTCATTTTGATGGGCGTTCTTTCTCTGCTCTTCGGATTTTTGATTATTATCTTTCCGGGTGCCGGCGCTCTTGTGATCGCGTTTTGGATCGGAGCATACGCCCTCGTATTTGGGATCATGCTGATAGCCTTGGCATTTCGTCTTCGCGCTTTTCGTCACTTGGAGGCGTAACAGACAGCAACCAGCCGCGATTTTTTGGTGGTCCATTCTTGCCATTTGGTGCGGATTAGATTCAAGCCCCAGCACTCTACGACGCTGTTTGTGAGTCCAATCTCTGGATTTCGTCAACCCTGATACAGCGCCCGCGGATCCTCGCGCGCCATAGTGTGATGGAGGGGACGCGGAGAGGATGGTGGATCGAGCGCCAATAAAGGAAAAGCCTTTGGCAAGATCTGCCCGGAATAAATTCTTAGCGATACTATCGTGAGTGGGGTCTGAAGGACCCAACAGAGAGTCTAGGTCTGAGGTGTCGAGCCAGCGGGACGAGCCTCAGCGAAGGAAACATCCCGCCCAAGGAAATAATATATGAGTAGCACCCTGACGAAATGGAATCCATTCCGCGAGATGGAAGATATTCAGAATCGGCTGGCTCCATGGTTTGGCCGGATCGCGTTACGCGGTACCGGCGATGAGACGATGACTACGAGCGCATGGGCACCATTGGTGGACATTACTGAAGACGATAAAGAGTATCTCATCAAAGCGGAGCTGCCCGAGGTCAAAAAGGAGGATGTAAAGGTCACGATAGAGAATGGGACCCTCTCCATCAGCGGTCAGCGCAAATTTGAAAAAGAAGAAAAGGACAAAAAATATCATCGGATTGAGCGCTCCTACGGCTCGTTTGTGCGGAGCTTCGCGCTCCCTGAGGGGACGAATGCCTCCAAGGTAGCGGCCGAATTCAAAGACGGCGTGCTGATGGTGCATTTGCCGAAGAGCGAAGAGGCCAAACCGAAGTCGGTGGAAGTCAAAATCAACTAAAGATCCCGCGGGGCGTGGCGGCCGATTCTGATCGGCCGCTTCAGCCGCGAATTGTTCATGTGATGTGTTGGATCGTGGGCACTCATTTCTTAAGTCTCCTTTCGGTTTGCTCCCCCGCGCCAGTTCCAAATGCAGCGCGGAGAGCTTGTCGATGAGGCTCGGCTCGATCAGTTTCCTTTTCCGGAAGAAGTTTTCCTCCGGGTCGACCGGTGATAGATTCGCACTTTCTTCATTTGGTGGATACGCGCTTGCTTCACTTTTTTCGCTCCGTTTATGCAACCTTCAAAGATGCTTGGGATTTCGCGTGGCGAATGGAACGCCATGTCCTTTTATGGCCGATTCGAGCAGATCGTTACTCGGATCCTAACGTTCTTCATCGCCATCATTATTGGCATCGCCCTTTTCCGGCTGATCGTAACGGTCTTTCGGCTGATCGTGCTTGGCGCGCTGAACCCGTTAGGCCACGAGGAATTCGAAGTGATTTTCGGCATGATCATGACGTTGTTGATTGCCATGGAGTTCAATCACAGCATCCTCCAGACAATGGAACGCCTTCACCGGATCATTCAGGTTAAGACCGTGGTGCTGATCAGCATTCTGGCGCTCGCGCGGAAATTCATCATTCTCAATATAGAAGCGACCTCAGCCACCACAATCAGCGCTCTGGGCTTTGCCGTCATTGCGCTCGGAGGAGTTTACTGGCTGATGCGCGAGAGGGATGATCGAAGCGTCGCGGTGCGGAGCGGGCCCGTCCCCGCCATCAAGGAGAGTGACCCCGACTGAAAAGTCGGCCAGCAGGAAACCGGGATGTTATCAGACGCAAACGATCAATAGTTACGGGTTGCGAGTTACGGGTTGCGAGTTGCAGGTTACGAGTTAGGGGGCCAACGGTTAGTCAATCCGTCGGCGATAGGGAGTCCTGGATGCAGGTCATTTGCTTTGCATGCCTAAACCTTTGCGAGAAAACACCCCGGTAATCGAAGTTCGCGACCTAGAAATTGGTTACGGCTCGTTCATCCTGATGCGCGAGATAAATTTCAGCGTCAAAGCCCGTGAAGTGATGGTAATTATGGGTGGCAGCGGATCCGGTAAGAGTACTCTCCTTAAATATCTCGTCGGGCTGAAAGAGGTGGAAAAAGGGGAGATCCTTTACCACGGGAAAAGCTTTTCCAAGGCTTCACCGGAAGAAGAGCTGAAATACAAACGTCTTTTGGCGTTCTTTTTCAAGGTGGCGCCTTATGGAGCGAGCGAACGTTAGCCGAGAATGTGGCATTACCGTTAGAGCAATATACTGATCTAACGCCCACCGAGATTCGCGAAGCAGCCACACTGAAGCTTTCCCTGGTTGGTCTGAAAGGCTTCGAGGACTTTTACCCATCCGAAATCAGCGGCGGTATGCGCAAACGAGCCGGACTCGCACGCGCAATGGCGCTGGATCCGTCTCTGTTATTTTTCGAAGAGCCTTCGGCCGGTTTGGATCCAATTAACTCGCGGAGACTTGACGATCTTATTCTGAGGTTGCGAGATAGTCTTGGTACGACCGTTGTGGTGGTAACTCATGAGCTTTTCTCGATCTTTACGATTGCCGATACCTCGATTTTTCTCGACGCCGAGAGCAAAAGAATAATCGCCTCCGGGAACCCACGCGAACTGGTGAAGGAGGGAAAGTGCGATCCCAAGGTGCGCGACTTCTTGACGCGCGGCGAAGCGTCGAGCGCGCGATACAAAGGTTTGGCTACATCTGACGTGCCGTTCACTGAGTTGCTGAAGGACAAACGGTGACATGATTCTTAGCCTTGTTCTTTCGCGGGCTGAAAACTCGGTTCTCGCTTGGTTATATAGCTGCGTGGCTTGCCATCTGAAATAGGCGAACCTACAGGTAGGGACAATCATCGCTCGCGGCGTCCCAAAAGGAATGAGGCATTGGCGCGAGGATCAGAATCAAAATTAGCATAGCGATATAACCCACGACCATACGGCCGGCATCCAATGGTGTTACATCGTTTAACGGAGGAGTACCACGGCCCGCTATGAGGAAGACAATAACGACCCACATCATGAGCCCTGGCCAGACAAACAAAGCCAGCAAAAACAGGGACCACATCGCCACGCTACTGATCGTCTGGCCGACCTGGCTCCCGAACATTGCGCGAGTGATATGACCGCCATCGAGCTGGCCCACCGGCAATAAATTCAGTGCCGTGATAAACAATCCCAACCAACCTGCGAATGCCAACGGACTAAGCTGGACAAGCGCTCCGTACTGAGCGGCGTCTCCAAACGAGAGTTTCGCCAGCACGGTAAACAGTATCGATGATCCGACTGTTGCTCCCTGCTGAAACGTGTCCGTTAGCGTGCCGTCGCGACCTGCGGCGATGCTTGAAAACTGAAGCCCGAGAAGAAGCGCCGGGACTGCCATGGCGAGCCCGGCGAGCGGTCCGGCAACTGCAACATCAAAGAGGGCTTTTCGATTCACAGGAGGCGATCGCATTTGAATAAAGGCACCAAACGTCCCAAGCCCGAAAGGCACTGGAATGAAGTATGGTGGGGTAACATCCATTGCATGTCGACGCGCCATGAAAAAATGTCCCAATTCATGCACCCCGAGAATCAAGAGTATTCCAATGCAGTAAGGTAAACCGACTGCGAATCTTCCCGGCTCCTGAGCTAAATCGACACCTTGATAACTGGCTCCCGTCCAGGTCGTAGTAATTACGGTGAGACAAAAAAGAAGCCAATGCAACCAGGGTCGCACAGGCTTCCGGGAGAAATCTTCTTCCGCCGGCTTCGGAATCAGGATGATTTTTGCGCCGAGCTGTTCATCTTCCTGAATCAACGGCACAAAGCCTTTGGGAAGAGCTCGACTCAGTTTTTCGAAGGACGCCGAGGCAGAATCACGCAGTGGGCCCCGATACAATTGCACGCCGTTTTCTTTGATTGCAATTCTCACGTCCATCACCTGACGCACGACTTCTGGTTGCTCAGCCTCATTCAACATTCGCGGGCCAAAGTCGGGACCTGCTGCCAAGCGTCTTTGCGCAGCGCTCACCACCCACATCAGCAGCAAGCACATGAGTAACGCCAACCAAAATAAGGAGTGCCAGGTAATAGTTCCGCCCGGCCGAAAAAGAAAGATCAGCCAGGGTAGCAGCAGCGCCACGATAAACAAAAACGCCAGCAACGGATTTCTCGGCCTTTGCATCTTATTCTTTCCTCCACCCGTTATTTGTTATGGGTCGGCTTCATTGAGCGACTCAATCGTCGGAAGCTTTTGTTTGAGTTTCAGAACGGGTTCAAAGAGGTCTCCGCATTTCTCAACCCGAACCAGGACATCATGCGACTCAAATACAGGCGGGGTTCTTCGACGCAGGGCGGCCGCCACCTCATCCCATGTCAGCGGCGTGGAGACGGTTGGGCTATTTTTTGCCCGAAGTGAGTAGACGCAGACCGTGGTTTTATGAGCGTCGTTCTGACTCCAGTCCACGAGTACCTTCCTGACTCGGAGCTTCTTCAGCATCTTGGAAACAACCTGCCGGGGATGCTCTCGCTGCATGCGTTCGGCGAGCGCGTGAGCGAAAGCTTTGGTTTGCCCATAGTTGGTTAAGGTATTCAGGGGCACATAAAGCTGCAGACCCTTTGACCCAGAAGTCTTCGGAAAACACTCAATGCTTAGGTGTTTCAGAATCTTTTGAATCCAGAGGCCCACCTGGCAACAGGCGATGATATCAACGCCTTCTCCCGGATCGAGATCAAAGGCCAACATGGTCGGCCGCTCGATTTCCGGTGCGCGATGCAGAAAGGTATGTAGCTCAAGATTGGCGAGATTAGCTGCCCACACTAAAGCTGGAAGATCGTTGATGATGCAATAATCAATGCGGCGGCGCTTGCTCTTTGTCGGCGCGGTCTTAATCCAGTCTGGTCGATAGGGCGGACATTGCTTTTCGTAAAAGTACGGGCCGGTAACTCCTTCCGGATAACGCTTGAGGCTGATCGGTCGGTCATTCAGATGCGGCAAAAGCACGGGTGCAATTCGCATGTAGTAATCAACAAC